>DAIRSQ010000007.1:0-7203 GCA_036804325.1 Candidatus Nanopelagicaceae bacterium
AGAAAGTGCGCAATGGTGAAGAGGTAGATGGAATTCTTAATCGTGCGCTCTTATTAACTATAAACGGGATCGCAGCGGGTCTTCGAAACACAGGGTAATACTGGGTAATAATTGGAAGAAAATTCACTGATTAAAATTTTGTTGGGTAATTTCTAAGCCTTTAGTGACAAGGGACTCAATCGCATCACAAGCGCGCATAGCTAAATCGGGAACTACGCTGCGCTCGGCTTTACTAAAATTATCAAGAACGTAGTCAGCGGTATCTTGCGGAGTGGTTGGCCGGCCAATCCCTACGCGTATTCGAAAATAATCAGGTGTACTTAAGGATTGCGTGAGCGACTTAAGGCCATTGTGTCCATTATCGCCGCCGCCAAGCTTCACTCTAATCGCATTAAATGGAATATCCAGCTCGTCATGGATTGCAATGATCTGTTGCGGAGCTGTATTGAAGTACTTTGCTAAAGGTGCAACCGCATTTCCAGAATCATTCATGTAAGTCGATGGTTTGATGATGATTAACTTTGGAGCTTCGCTGCCAACACCCAATCGCACTTCTGAGACTAATGCGCGATATTTATGTGATGAGAACTTGCCTTTAAAACGGTTCGCCAATTCGTCGGCGACCATAAATCCGATGTTATGGCGAGTAGAACTGTATTTATCACCAGGATTTCCTAGGCCAACAACTAGCCAGGTGTTATTTACTTGGCTAGTCATCGACAATTCCACAATCGCTTATCCGCTTATATTGTTAATAGCTAGGAGTGAAATTAGCTCTTTGCAGCTTCAGCAGCAGGAGCAGCTGCTTCGCCGCCTTCAGCTCCTTCAGTAGCAGCAGGAGCAGCAACAACTTCTTCAGTCGCGGAACGAACGCTCAAGTGAACTACTGGCATCTTTGCATCGCTAACCAAAGTGACGCCCTCTGGCAACTTCACATCTGATGCATAAAGTGATGCACCCGCTGCAAGACCTTCCATATCGAGCTCAAGGTGAGCTGGGATAGAGGTCGCTTCAACTTCAACTTCAATGGTGTTGTGAACGTGTTCCAAAATTCCATCTTGGTCATACTTACCAAAAGTATGGACGGGAACTGAAACAACAACGCGCTCTCCTCGGCGTACCAAAACTAAATCAATATGTTCCAACGTTCCTTTAAGTGGATCGCGCACAACAGACTTTGGCAAGGTCAGTTCAACTTGTGAACCTAGGTCAATATCGAGAAGGACGTTCGAAGTTTTCAGCGCTACTCCCACTTCGCGTGCGGGAAGGGTAATGTGAATTGGCTTCTCGCCATGGCCATAAATAACTGCGGGAACTAATCCGTCGCGACGTGCTCGTCTGGCTGCGCCCTTTCCAAATTCAGAGCGAACCTTCGCGTTAATTTTAATTTCGGCCATCTAATCCTCCGTTGCGCTGGTCTTACGTTATTTCCCAGCGAGAGACGAGGCGGGCCCTAGAGCTAGCCGTCGATGACGGGATGCCATCCCCTCGCCGGAAGGGTTGAAGCGTAACCCAGGGAGCGCAGGAAAGAAAAATTGGCTAGTGGAGTCGAGGTATTAAGGAGATTGGTCTTACGAGTGGCCATCAAAAAGGCTGGTGACGGAGCCATCTTCAAAGACCTCTCGGATTGCCCTGGCAAGGAGCGGGGCAATAGAGAGCACAGTCAAACGATCGAATTTTGATTCTTCTGGAATTGGCAAAGTGTTGGTTACGACAACTTCACTCACACGAGAATTCTTTAATCGATCGATAGCGGGGCCAGAGAGAACTGCGTGCGTTGACGCGACAATAACTTCGCGCGCTCCCTCGTCAAATAGCGCATCAACTGCTTTGGTAATAGTTCCTGCGGTATCAATCATGTCGTCGATAACGACACAAGTTTGTCCGGTTACATCGCCAACTACGCGCCCCGTCTTTGACTCATTAGGGATTCGAGGATCACGAGTTTTATGAATAAAAGCAATCGGACAGCCACCGAGCAAATCAGACCAGCGCTCTGCAACACGAACGCGACCTGAGTCTGGCGAAACAATTGTTAACCGTGATCGGTCAACTTTGCTGCCGACATAATTTGCCAATAAGGGAAGTGCAAATAAGTGATCTACAGGTCCATCAAAAAATCCCTGAATTTGCGAAGTGTGCAAATCAACAACCATCAATCGATCTGCGCCAGCAGTCTTAAAGAGATCTGCCATTAAGCGAGCTGAGATTGGTTCACGGCCGCGGTGTTTCTTATCTTGACGAGCGTAACCGTAGAACGGAGCAATCACCGTAATTCTCTTCGCAGATGCGCGTTTCAGAGCATCAACCATGATCAGTTGTTCCATGATGTGCTTATTGACTGGAGTTGCATGGCTTTGCAGGACAAAGGCATCACAGCCTCGAACGCTCTCTTCGAAACGAACAAAAATTTCACCGTTAGCGAAATCGTAAGCAGATGTTGGCGTAAGTGGGATTCCTAATTCGTCACCGACCTCTTGTGCTAACTCAGGGAATGCACGACCGGTAAATAGTCGAAGGCGCTTCTCAGAGGAAAGTCGGATCTCGCTCACTTCGCTCCTAACTTATAGCTCGTTGGTTACTGCCGTTATTATTAGAGTTATTACTTGTCCTGCGCTCTTGCTCGATCTGCGGCTTTCGCAGAATCGCTCCCTGCCCTCTTGCGGGTTACCCAGCCGAGAATATTCCGTTGTTGCCCTCTTCCAACACCCATTGCCCCGGGTGGCACATTTTCTGTTATAGCCGAACCCGCTGCCGTGTAGGCACCGTCGCCTACTTCGACCGGCGCGACCAAAATATTGTCGCTACCAATTCGAACATAATCGCCAATTACCGTCTCATGCTTAGCCACGCCATCGTAATTGGCGGTGATGGTTCCCGCGCCGATATTGCTCTCTACCCCGATTGTGGCATCGCCAATATATGAGAGATGTGGGACTTTCGAGCCCGCACCAATAGTCGAGTTCTTCACCTCAACAAATGAGCCAACCTTTGCGCCATCACCTAAGTGCGCTCCAGGTCGGAGGAAGGAGTAAGGGCCAACATGGGCATGGCGTCCGATACTGGCGCCGTCGCACTCTGATTTGGTCACTACTGCATCGGGGCCGACCACGCAGTTGAAAAGGCGGGTATCGGGGCCAATAAGCGCACCCCGCGCAATAGAGGTCACACCTTCGATCTGACACCCAGGTTTAATCGTTACATCTGGCTCGATGGTTACTGTGACATCAATAAAGGTGGTTGGCGGATCAATCAATGTCACTCCAGATGTCATCAACTGCAAATTGATTCGATCGCGCATGATTGCAGTTGCCTCTGCCAATTGCACTCGATCATTAACGCCGAGAATCTCAAAATACTCTTCTGCGACAACAGGAATAACTTTCTTGCCCTGTTTACGAATTAATTCAATTGCATCCGTTAAGTACTCTTCACCCTGAGCATTATTAGGTTTGATTTCGGCGAGCGCTTGCTTTAAAGCCCCTAAGTGAAATGCATAGACGCTGGAATTAACTTCATGAACTTCCCGCTCGTCGCTATCTGCATCTTTCTCTTCAACTATCTTGAGTATTCCATTTTCACTATCGCGAATAACGCGGCCATATCCATGTGGGTCGTCAACATCTGCTGTAAGAACTGAGGCGCCGACATCGGGATTGTTGCAAGCATCTAACAAGCGATCCAAAGTAGGTCCGGAGATGAGTGGGACATCGCCAGCAACAACAATTACAACAGTGTTATCTGAATTATCAGAAGCATCAGTAGCCTTAAACTTTTCTAAGGCAAGACGTACAGCATGTCCCGTCCCACCACGACGTTCTTGAAGTGCCGTCTCAATCTTTTTATCATATTGAGTAACCTCTTTAATAACTTCTTCACTCTTCGCGCCGACAACAACGATCCGTTGTTCAGCTCCAAGTCCTTCAGTTGCAACTAAAACATGGTGAATGAGGGTGCGACCTAAAATAGTGTGGAGAACTTTTGGAACATGAGAGCGCATTCGCGTTCCTTCGCCAGCGGCGAGAAGAATTGCTACTCGCTTAGCGCGATGGTTTGTCATGGAAGGCCTGCCCCTCCTCTACCTAATCCACCATTTCCAGCGGTGCGCTCCGCCACCTGGTATCGATCCAGGACCCTGGGCTTCAAAGGCCCATGTGCTAGCCACTACACCATGGCGGAACCCGTATTCTCTCGTATCTTCTCCACCTTTTCGACCATGCTTACTCGAGCCCTGCTCGAGCCCTACTCAATCCATATGCAAGCCCTACTCATGCGGCCTCGGCGCTACCCTAAGCAGGTATGAATACGTCCACCCCTGCTAAAACTCCCGGATCTGGGGGGATTCGCACTCGAATGAGTAGCGCCGCCCGGCGTGAGCAGATTATTGAGATGGCAGTCACAGCATTTGCCGAGAGCGGAATTGAAGGCACAAGCGTTGAAGAGTTGGCGGCGAGCGCCGGCGTTTCCAAACCTCTGATATATGAGCACTTCGGAAGTAAAGAGGGGCTTTACGCGGTCGTAGTCGATCGCGAGATGCGTGCGCTTTTAGAAATGATTTCAAATACTCTGGAAGCGGGGCGTCCGCGCGTTCGCGCCGAGCGCGCAGCTCTTGCCTTCCTCACGTACATTGAAACGCGAAGCGATGGTTTTCGATTATTAGTTCGCAACTCCCCTGTTGGTGGTCAGAGCGGATCATTTGCCACGCTACTGAGCGAAGTCGCTGCACAAGTTGAACATATCTTTATTGATGAATTGAGCTCGCGCGGTTTTGATGGCGAGATGGCGCCCATGTACGCATCGATGCTCGTGGGCATGGTGGCGTTAACCGGACAATGGTGGCTAGATGCCAGAACCTTTACCCGCGAAGATGTTGCTGCACATATCGTCAACTTAGCTTGGAATGGATTAAGTGGCTTGGAATCGCGTCCGCGACTCTCCTTTGAAAGCCGAATTAAAAATGAACGATAACCGCGATGAGGTAGATGCCCTTGTTACTGCATGGCGACGAGAGCGACCGGATTTAGATGTTGCTCCGCTTGAGGTATTAAGTCGGATTACGAGATTAGCGCGGCAATTAGATATTGCCAGGCGCGCTGCCTTCGCTAAGCATGGTTTAGAGACCTGGGGCTTTGATGTACTTGCAGCTCTTCGCCGCGCGGGCGCTCCATACCAACTCACTCCCGGACAATTGATTCACGAAAATTTAGTAACTAGTGGAACTATTACCAATCGGTTAGATCGTTTAGAGAGCGATGGACTCCTTTCGCGACACCCTGACCCATCTGATGGTCGAGGCACGCTCGTTCGTATTACTTCAAAAGGAATCGAAGTTGTCGATGCTGCGTTAGTTGATCTACTTAATCGTGAGAAAGAATTATTACAATCGCTCAAAAAAAGCGAACGCGATGAGTTGGCGGGGTATCTCAGTCGAATGTTGACGCAGTTTGAGAGTGAAGCTCCAGAGAAAACTGAATAACCGCAATTAAGTTATTCGATTATCTTTGGGCCACCTACCGGGCTAAATGCACGACAAAGTTGCGAGACGGCTCCCGTTGAAGAGAGCGCAACAGCAAGATCAATTGAGGCTTCTTCACTCTTTGCTAGGAATGCAACAGTCGGTCCTGATCCAGAGACGAGCGCACCAATAGCTCCAGATTCCATTCCGGCAGAGAGCGCTAATTTAAGAGCCGGCTTAAGCGAACAGGCAGCGGGCTGTAAATCGTTAATCAAAGATTTTCCAAGTGCGACCGGGTCGCCACTACTTAAGGCATGCATTAATTCTTCACTCACTCTTGGTTGTCGCTGAGCAAAGCCTTGCCGGAGGCGATCGCACTCTTCATAGACCGCAGGGGTAGAGAGTCCTTGAGAGGAATATGCTAAAACCCAATGAAATGTTCCACGAGCGAGCGCGGGTGTGAGTTGATCTCCTCTTCCTGTTCCTACCGCAGTACCGCCAGTAAGTGAGAATGGAACATCGCTACCTAATTGGCGCGCGAGCGCTATCAGTTCGTCTTTGCTCATCTTCGTTTCGTAAAGACTGTCAAGAGCAACAAGTACACCTGCGGCGTTCGCACTTCCACCAGCCATACCACCTGCAATAGGGATCTGCTTCTTTATTTCGATAATTAGATCCAGCGGCACTTTCTTTCGTTGGGCAAATAGCTGCGCCGCTTTATAGGCAAGATTTTTATTGTTGGTCGGAAGATTTGCGATATGAGGATTCTCTCCTGTAAAGCGCAGTGTGATTCCTGATCCACTCTCACCAGGTCGCACATTAATCTCGTCGTAAAGTGATACTGCTTGAAAAACTGTGGCAAGATCGTGATAACCATCATCACCTTTGGCGCCAACCGATAACTGCAAATTGATTTTTGCAGGCGCCTTTACAACAGTCATGGTTCTACCCTAATGACATTTAGTCGAAAATGCCTCGCGCAATAACGATGAAGTCATCAAGTGTTAAATTTTCTGCCCGAGCTGTCGGATCTATCCCCCATCCGGTCAACTTTGCCCCTGCTTGCTCACTTGAACCTAAAAAAGAGGCGAGCGAGGCCCGGAGCATTTTGCGACGTTGCGCAAATGCCGCATCGATAATGGAAAAAGTTCGCTCGCGTAGAATTTCATCTGAAGTCACCGGACTAGTCCTGCGGGTAAATGAAAGGAGAAGTGAATCGACTCTTGGTATTGGCCAGAACACTTCGCGAGAAATTGAACTCGCAATTTCAGCATCTGCCCACCAAGCGAGTTTCACGCTAGGGACGCCATAAATTTTTGAGCCCGGCTTGGCTGCCAACCGATGCGCTACTTCCGCCTGCACCATCACTACTCCCCTAGTGATTGTTGGAAAATTTTCGAGTACATGTAGTAAGACCGGAACCGAAACGTTATACGGCAGATTTGCAACAAGGGCAGTCGGCTCAGGGTGTACTTCTATGACATTAAGCGCATCATCATTGATGACAGTCAACTCGGACGATTTTTCAAGTAAGTGCGCCGCAATCGTAATCGGAAGTTGCCTTGCTAATCGATTATCGATCTCAATGGCCACTAAAGCTTTTGCTTCCGAGAGAAGAGTGAGAGTTAATGAACCAAGGCCAGGGCCAATCTCAAGAACGACATCGGAGCCATTAACTTCTGCTAAGCGCACGATCTTTCGACAGGTATTTCCATCAACAACAAAATTTTGTCCAAGGGACTTAGATG
>DAIRSQ010000007.1:7303-26130 GCA_036804325.1 Candidatus Nanopelagicaceae bacterium
ATCTTTCGACAGGTATTTCCATCAACAACAAAATTTTGTCCAAGGGACTTAGATGGTCGAAGATCAAGGCGTTGAGCGAGCTCTCTGATCTCACCAGCGCCAAGGGTTGGCGACAAATTCAAGAGAAATCCCCGAAAATAGCCAAAGCATTTGCTCGGGTCGCCTGACAAAGCTCTTCTACTGGGCGTTCCATGACTTCTGCCATAAATCGAATTGTTCTCGCAACTTGAGCAGGAGAGTTAAGTGAACCTCGATAAGGAGCGGGCGCTAAAAACGGCGCATCAGTCTCAACAAGAAGCTGTGTCAGCGGAGTAAGCACGAGCGCCTCTCGCAACTGTGGTGCATTTTTAAATGTCACCGTTCCAGAGAAGGAGAGGAAATACCCAGCGCGAATACATAGCTCTGCCATCTGCGCATCCCCTGAGTAGCAATGAAAAACTACCTTGTCTGGCGCGCCCTCTTCTTGTAAGACTCGAAGGATATCTTCATGTGCATCTCGATCATGAATGATAAGTGCTTTATTCGATCGCTTCGCAATCGCAATATGTGTTCGAAAAGAAAACTCTTGCCGTTCGCGGAGCTCTTCTGGAGTGCGAAAATAATCAAGCCCGGTTTCACCAATTCCGCGCACTCGCGAGCGCTCTGCTAACTTCTCAATTTCGCGAAGTTGTTCATCAAGATTCTCTACGACGGGAGCTTCGTTGGGATGAAGCGCAACGGCGGCGAGTGCGCGACCAATCCACGCCTCTGCCACACCAACAGACCATCGCGATTGCTCTAAGTCATATCCGATTTGAACAACTTGCTCAATGCCAACAGCTGCCGCTTCATCGAGTACTGCCTTGACCTCTAAAGAATCAGGAGCCGATTTTGCAATTAATTCGATATGGCAATGCGAATCGATTGTTGGTGATGGAAGAGGTTCTGGCAAAGGAGCGGGAACGCGATCGATATCCCGATTGTGGCGATCGCTCACCCCTACTGCTCCTCGCTTTTATTCTCTGGTAACCGAGGAAAGAGCACTTCACCACGCGTGGTCTGTGCACCGGCCGGCAATTGACCCCAACGCGCAACGCCATCAATTCGTTGGGCAGAAAGTTCGCCTAAAGTAGTTGCGCCAAGCGCGCGCCATAACTTCTCACTTGTCTCAGGCATTACCGGGTTAAAAAGCACGGCAAGAATTCGTAGCGATTCACAAGTGGCATAGAGAACTTGGTCGAGTTCACTTTTCTTTGCTGAGTCTTTCGCAAGGACCCAGGGCGCTTTCTCAGTCACATAACCATTGACAACTTTGCAATATTCAAGAATGGCGAGAATCCCACTTTGGAAATCTAAGGCAGCAATCCGCTCATCTGCGATTTTCGCTGCTTTCTCGGCTGCTGCTGCTAAGTCAGGAGCTTGAGCAACCGCTGGCATTCGACCATCGCAGTACTTTTCAATCATCGCAATCGCTCTCGAGGCAAGATTGCCAAAATCATTGGCTAGTTCACTTGTATAGCGCGCGACCATATCTTCCCAAGAAAAAGATCCATCAGTACCAAATGGAATCGCTCGAAGGAAGTAATAACGGAAGGCATCTACACCAAAAAAATCAGTGATATCTGCTGGTGCAATTCCAGTAAGTTTGCTCTTGCTCATTTTCTCGCCACCAACAAGTAACCAACCATGAGCAAAAACTTTCTTTGGCACCGGCAATCCCGCTGCCATCAACATGGCAGGCCAGATAACCGCATGAAATCGCAGAATATCTTTTCCTACCAAATGAACATCTGCCGGCCAATTACTTGCAAAATCTTTAGCGCCAGGAGTTCCTGCTTCATCGCCAAGTCCAACGGCAGTTGCATAGTTAAGTAACGCGTCGAACCAGACATAAACAACTTGCTTGGTATCCCATGGGACGGGAATTCCCCATGAGAAGGTCGAGCGCGAAATAGAGAGATCAGAGACGCCACCTTCAAGGAATGCGACTACTTCGTTCCGAGCACTTGCCGGTTCACATGCCTCGGGATGGTTTCGATAGTGCTCAAGTAGTGGCGCTACAAATGCTGATAAGCGGAAGAACCAATTTGTCTCGCTAACAAGTTCGACTGGTCTCGAATGAATAGGACAAAGCTTCTCGTCATGAGTAGCACCTGGAAGTAAGTCTCCTGGCAATTTGAACTCTTCACAGCCGACGCAATAGGGACCTTCGTACTTTCCTTCATAGATATGTCCGGCATCTTTCAAGCCTTGCAAGAATTTCTGCACCCGCTCCATATGTCTGGGCTCGGTAGTGCGAATAAAATCATCGTTTGCAATATTTAAGGATTTCCACGTTGGCTTCCAAGAATTTTCAACGAGCTTATCTGCCCAACTCTGTGGATCACTACCATTTGCCTCTGCAGTACGGAGAACTTTCTGTCCATGCTCATCAGTGCCAGTAAGAAACCAAACACCTTCACCCCGTTGGCGATGCCATCGAGTTAATACATCTCCAGCAACAGTTGTATAGGCATGACCGATATGCGGCGCATCATTTACATAGTAAATCGGCGTCGTGAGATAGAAATTCTTCCCGTTGGATCCTGACATCACTGCCCTATCTTAGAGGCGACTAGGGCATCAAAAACTTCTCGTTTTCGGAGGCGAAACTCTTCAGCTACTGCAGCAACCGCCTCCCGGCGCTCCATCCCGGTAGCTTCACGGAGCGCTACTTGCGCGGCAATCTCACCTGGGGTGCGAGCTGCCACATCACTCAATTGCGCACCCTCAATAACGAGAGTTACTTCGCCAAGTACCTCTCGTTGCTCAACCCACACACTGAGTTCACTTAATGTCCCTCGAAACACTTCTTCGTACTTCTTCGTCATCTCTCGACAGAGCGCAACTCTTCGATCATTCCCTAATATTTCCAATAAATCACTGACCAATTCTTTAGTTCGATGCGGCGCTTCAAAGAGCACTATTGTTCGAATCTCATTCTTAATCGAATGAATGTAATCAGCTCGAGCTTTTGCACTCCGTGGCACAAAACCATCGAAAAGAAAGCGATCCATTGGCAAACCTGAGAGAGCAAGGGCGGTGGTCACTGCGCTCGGACCAGGAATCACTTCAAGCGCAGCCTCTATCTCAAGAGCAACTTTGATTGCTAAATACCCAGGATCGCTAACTCCAGGCATGCCACCATCAGTGATTAGCAGAACTTTCTTTCCATCGATTAGCGCTTTGCGAACTTCATCGACCCTAAGTTGTTCATTCCCCGCAAAAAACGAGATGAGTTGCGCCGTTGGAGAAATTTCCAGGTCGTCGGCGAGGTGTCGAAATCGACGAGTATCTTCAGCGAAGATGACATCACATTCAGAGAGCGCTGCACGCAAGCGAGATGAAGCATCCCCTGGATTGCCCAGCGGAGCCCCGGCAAGAATTAATCGCCCCGTACTCACACTCTTATCCTCCCAGGTTCTACGCTGTTAGGCATGATTCGGGCCCTGGGAAACCGCACTATCGCCATTTGGTCGGTCGTCGCTGCTGCGCTCTTTCTCCGACTTTTTAGATTAAGCACTCCCCAAAAATTAATCTTTGATGAAATCTATTATGTTGATGGCGCACGTGATTTTCTCAAATATGGCGTCGAAGTTAGCGCTAATAAACCTGAGTTCATTGTGCACCCACCTGTTGGCAAGTGGGTGATTGCCCTTGGAATCAAAGTTTTCGGTGATAACCCATTTGGCTGGCGGGTTGCAGTTGCGCTATTGGGCACGTTATCCATTTTGCTCATTGCAAAGATCGCCTCACGAATCTTTGGCGCATTGGGCTATGGGCTAATCGCTGCTCTGCTCGCTTTCTTTGACGGGCTTAACTTAGTGATGTCGAGAACAGCGCTCCTTGATATGACCCTAACGGCATTTCTCTTGATTGCACTCTGGTTTCTCGTTGAAAGACGATACTTATTAGCCGGCATTTTCTTGGGCTTAGCTCTTGGCACAAAATGGAATGCAATTTTTTATATTCTTATCTTCGCGACATATTTTGTAGTAAGAGAACTCCGAGAGCTGTATAAATTAAACCCTTCAGAGAATCAAGAACGTTTAAATCGAAAAGATATCATTGCGCTGATTGCACTGAGGAAATTGCAACTGCTGGTTGTTCCCTTGTTCGTCTATGCAGCAAGTTGGATTGGCTGGTTCCTCTCACCTCGAGGGTGGAGTAGATCCTGGTCTACCGATAATGGTGAGAGTTTATTCGCCGCATTTCGCTCATTTCTCCACTATCAATTTGAGATCCTCAATTTCCATAAGGCGCTAGATTCTGGACATAACTACAGATCTTCCGCCTGGCAGTGGTTACTACAAATTCGACCCACCTCTTTTTATTACGAATCACCAAAATGCGGCGGCACATCTTGTTCGCAAGAAGTACTAGCAATTGGCACCCCACTTCTTTGGTGGAGCGGGGCGCTCTCGATAGTCATTCTGGCAGTTCTATGGATTCGTACCCGAAAACACACATCGATTCTCTTAGGTGTAGCTGCCGGATGGCTGCCATGGTTTGCATTCCCAGAGCGAACTACATTCTCTTTCTATTCCATAGTCTTTGAACCATGGATCATTTTGGCGATAGTTGCAATGATAAAAGAGATTAATGAGCGCCTTCCCGAGCGGATATCTCGGAGGTCTCGAAAGGGCGCTCTCGCGCTGTACATCGGATTAATTGGCGCTAATTTTCTCTACCACGCCCCTATTTTTCTTGCGATAACTCTTTCCTATGATCATTGGCGGAGCCTGATGTGGCTCCATTCTTGGATTTAAAACTAATTAATTAGCTATTGATTTGAAGCCCGGCGAGTATCTGAACTAGCACTCTCTTGATCAAATACTTCATCCTCGCCCGCGCTTTCGACTACCAATTCTGCATTTTGTGCGCTCAGACCTAGATCTTGTTCAACAATTGGACGAGATGGCGCTTTGGGTGCCGTTACATATGTAGGAAGCGGAATATCGCTTGGCTTCCACGTTTCATTCGGGATAACTGTTACAGTGCTTGAATGATCAATCGGTATCCACTGACTTGCCTGACCTTCTGGTGTGCGATACGTAATCTCTGAAAAGTTAAAGCCTGATCCTTTGCTCCGCATTGTTGCCATGCGACGACGTCGACGAACATCTTCTTGCACTTTTTGACGTCGTACATGGACAATAAAAATTAAAAGTAGCGATGTAGGAAGTAGCAATGATTTAAATGGAAGTGCATTTGCGATTGCCGCAATAATCGTAAATATGAAAAATGCAATTAAAACTCCGAGCGAAATCTGTCTCTTCTGCAATGCCCGCGCTTCGCGTTCGGCAACTTCGGCACGAGTCATATATGTATTTGGCGATGAGCCAATCGAGACCACATGCATAGCGCTTCGATAACGTTCAAGACTTTTACTCTCCGAGACCTCATCATGGGAGCGGAGCCAACGTGGGAGAAAATAAGCGACCCAGAGCGCGATGACTGCGAAGTAAATCAAACCTGAGCTCATGGTGAGCCAAGAATAGAAGGAGCGAGCTTAAAAATTAGGGATGTTCGGTGGGCTTAATCTCGTGTTGCTACAAAGCAAAGATGGTCTCGCCATTGCCCATCGATATGAAGATACTTTGATCGTTTTCCTTCTAGTTCAAAACCAGATTTCATAGCCACCCGGATTGACGGTTGGTTCTCAGGTCGAATGTTGATTTCAATTCGATGTAACCGGAGCACATTGAAGGCGTAATCGCGCAGGAGGCAGACGGCGCGAGTTACCACCCCCTGCCCACCAAATTTCTCAGCAATCCAATACCCAATAAAGGCGCTGCGAGATGGGCCATAAGCGATTCCGCCGAGCGCAATGAATCCCACCGCCTCCTTACCAAGCATGATGACCAAGTTCTCGGATCGACCCCAGCGAGCATCCTTTTTAAATGCGCGCATCATCTTTCGGAACGACGGGGTAGGGCCACTGCCTTCTGGGTAGGTGACCTCCCATGGCTTAAGCCACGCTCTATTCTCTTCCTGAACCCGAGCCCACCATTTCGCATCTCGGTAAGTAATAGGACGCAATGTAATTACGCCGTCGGAGAGCTCCACTTACTCCGCTCGCCTATCAAAGAGAATCACCGAAACTTCGCTACCACTTCGAGTTGAACTCGCCTCTTCGCCAATAACTATCAATCCATTGGCATCGCCGCGTTCTGTTGGCGCGACCGGTTTTGCTCGCAACGCTTCATTCTCATGGCTAATCAAAGCTTCATGAAAGGAGCGCACTCCTACTGAACTACTTAGATCTCCGATGAGCGTTGCCGTTAAGGAGCGATGCGAGAGATTTTTTCGACCAAGCATTTGGCGGATCATTGGTCTAACAAATAACTCGCAGGATATATATGCGCTCTTCGAGTCGGCAGGGAGGGTTATCACGGGAGTGCGATCTGGCCCGATTAGACCATAACTGTGATGGCCAGAAGGCTCCATAGCAATTTCGCGCTCATTGATATCGCCAAGTGCGCGCAGTGACTCTCGCATCATCTCCACTGATCGAGGACCACTGGTTATCACGACTAAATCTGCTCGGACGAGCTGATCTTCAATTAGGTCTTTTAGCTCTTCGGTTGTATCTGGAATGGTGTGAACTCGATATCCAATTGCCTCGGCCTCACGTACAGCTGTCGTAAGTAACCAAGAATTAGCTTCATATGAGTGCTGGTCATCAATGCTATGTCCCGGCTCAGTGAGATCTTCTCCAGCAGAAATGACAACTACTCGAGGGTGTGGCCTGGTGGGTAAGTGATCAAGTCCAATCGATGCAGCAAGTCCAATATGTGTGGCGAGAATTCTTCGACCCCCACGAAGCACAAGCCGTTCCCCCGCAAAAATATCGCTAGCAAGGGTTGCGCCATGGGCATCTAGCAAAGGCATATCTAACGGCGCCAGCGGGTTAGCGATAGCTAGAACCTCTTGAAGATAATTTTCGACGCTAATCATTTAGTCCGCTCACATATCCCTTTAACCATTGGACAAAATCAGGCCCCAAATCTTCGCGACGAGATGCAAACTCAACAACAGTTTTCAAATAGCTCAATCTATCTCCAGTATCAAAGCGACGAACTTTTGCAACAACCGCATGGACTGGTCCACCGATTTTTTCATCACGAGCTAACGCAGCAATTGCATCAGTGAGTTGGACCTCACCACCTTTTCCGGCAGAAGTATGTCGAAGAATGGAGAAAATCGCGGGCGATAAAATGTACCTACCAATAATCGCCAAGTTACTTGGCGCTTCCGCTTTTGATGGCTTCTCTACTAAATCAATTACTTGCTCGGGGTTGGAAGGCGATAGACGTGCAATTCCATACTTAGAGATATCACTATCCGAAACTTCCATCAACGCAAGAACTGAACCGCCATATTGCCGATGGACATTTAGCATCTCCTGCCAGAGCAAATCACTAGGCTCAATGAGATCATCTCCAAGTAAAACGGCAAATGGTGAATCACCAACATGTTCTGCAGCATGAAGAACAGCATCGCCTAATCCACGTGCACTCTCTTGCCTGACAGTATGCAGCGCCGGGAGTTTGCTGAGATTGCGAAGTGCGGCAAGTCGCTCCTCATCACCTCGAGCATGAAGAGTCTGTTCTAACTCCGCTGATTGGGAAAAGTGATCGACTAAGGCGCCCTTGTTATGGCCCGTTATAAGTAATAGGTCGGTAAATCCGGCGGAATATGCCTCTTCGACAACATATTGAATCGCTGGCTTATCGACGACTGGAAGCATCTCCTTCGGGATGACTTTTGTCGCAGGGAGAAAACGGGTGCCCAAACCAGCAGCGGGAATGACCGCATGTTTAATTCCCACATGTCCTTGCTTTTCCATAGTGGTTACACCTTACGCTGCTCGCATGGAGAGTAAGAAAGAGGCGCGTGGGCGCTTTCGCGAACTTCGGGTGAGAGCGCAGTCACCTGATCGAACTGCCCCAGGGCGAGCGCTTCTGCAGGCTGCAGAAGTAGTTAACGCCAAACTGATTGCCTCATTTCAATCGTATGGTGATGAGCCTGACACCTTCGCCCTTCATGAGCAGCTGCGCGCGGCAGGCAAGCGAATATTTCTCCCTCGAATGAATTCGGATAAAACGTTAACGTGGCTTGAGAATGGCAGCGAAGTATCGGCTTCAGATTTAACTTCTATTGATGTGGTGGTAGTGCCAGCGCTTGCCATTGATTTAAGAGGAGTCCGCCTCGGACAAGGGGGTGGATCTTTCGATCGCACACTGCCTCAGTTAAGCGGTTGGAAAGTTGCACTCATTGATAGCGTCTGTCTCTCTTCTGAGGATCTACCTGAAGATGAGCATGATGTTCGTGTGAATGCCGTTGCAACTGAGTTGGGCATTACTAGATTTATTTAGTTTGGCAGGTTTCGCGCCATCACAATTCGCTGCACCTGGTTTGTTCCCTCATAAATTTGAGTGAGTTTGGCATCGCGCATCATTCGCTCAACCGGATAGTCTGAAACGTAACCATACCCACCGAGAACTTGAACAGCGTTTGTGGTCACTTCCATCGCAATATCCGTTGCATAACATTTACTGGCGGCGGAGAAGAAAGTTAGGTCAGGGCTGGCGTTTTCGCTTTTTACTGCAGCGGTATAGGTAAGTTGGCGAGCAGCTTCAATTTTCATCGCCATATCGGCCAACATAAATTGGATTGCCTGGAAATCAAAAATTTCTTTTCCAAATTGCTTCCGTTGATGAGAATAATTCTTAGCTACCTCAAAGGCGCCTTGAGCAATACCAAGTGCCTGCGCTGCAATAGTGATTCGGGTGTGGTCGAGAGTTTTCATGGCTAAGGCAAAACCTGTTCCCTCTTCACCAAGCATTCGATCTGCACTTAACTCAACATTGTCAAAATAGACTTCTCGAGTCGGTGAACCGCGAAAACCCATCTTCTTCTCATGTGCGCCGAAGGAGACGCCAGCGTCGCTTTTCTCAACAACAAATGCTGAGATTCCTTTTGCGCCTTTCGAAGCATCCGTACTCGCGAGAACGGTGTAAAAATCAGATTCACCGGCGTTGGAGATCCATTTTTTACTTCCATTAAGTACCCAGCCACCATCTTTTTTCACTGCTTTGGTGCGCATCGCTGCAGCATCAGATCCTGCTTCAGATTCAGAGAGGCAATATGAGAAACCTTGTCCATTTGCAAGTGGTGTCAACCAACGTTTCTTCTGTTCGCTCGTTCCGGCGAGCATCACCGGTAAGGAACCTAATTTATTTACCGCAGGTATTAATGAAGAGGATCCACATACGCGAGCAACTTCTTCGATGATGATGACTACTCCAAGAGCATCAGCGCCCTCGCCCCCAAACTCCTCAGGGACATGGGCAGCTGCAAGACCTGCGCTTTGTAACGCATCCGCCGCTTCGCGCGGATACCGGGCGCTCTCATCAACATCCCGAGCAGCGGGAGCAATTTTTGATTCGGCGAGCGCACGAACTGATTCCCGGAGCGCCTGATACTCCGAAGGTAGTGAGAAGAGCGATTCCATGGAGCAATTAAGGCAGAACCTTGAGAGTTTTGCTACCGCTGATTATCTCGACGGTTCCCCTCGTCGAGTGATTTCAGATATTCGTTGTATTTATCCACTTCATCAGGAACGCCTGCTTGGCGGGCCCGTTCTGAATTTCGTTCGATGCGCGCCGCCTCGTTACTGTCCGAGCGGACCCACTGCACAAATGTCGCCGTAAGCGCCAAGAGAATAGGAACCTCGCCAAAGGCCCAACCGATAGCTGCGCCAGTTCGCTGATCCCCAAGTAAATCGGGCCACCATGGTCGCCCGAGCGATGCGAAATATCCGCCATCAACTAACACGCTTGATGACATTAACGAAATAGAGAAGAACGCGTGAATGCTCATCGCGGCCAGGATGACAACTATCCGACCTACAAAGGGAAACTTGTTGGGAATTGGATCGACTCCGATGAGCGAAGCGAAGAATAAAAATCCAGCAATGAAGAAGTGCATCTCCATAAAGAAGTGGCCAAAGTGGTAGCCCATCAACCACTTAAAGAGATCTGTGAAGTACAGCGCAAACATAGAGCCATCGAAAATTAACATCGCAACGATGGGATTAGTTAGGAATCTTGAATATCGTGAGTGAAGTAGCGCGAGTGCAAACCCACGAACGCCACGCTCTTGTGGTGTGCGACCAATTGGTAAGGCGCGAAGCGCAAGAGTGATGGGCGCTCCTAAAACAATTCCAATCGGCGCAACTGTTGCAAGCGCCATATGAGCGACCATGTGAAATGAGAAAGCGACATGGGAGTACACACCCAGCCCACCATTCACCGCAAAATCGGCAACGCTTATTCCTAACGCAAAGAAAATAGTGCGATTGATCGGCCACTTATCTCCGCGCCGCGTCAGCACGACCACGCCTCTTATATACAGAGCAACAAGGAGTACTAGAAAGGCAAGAAAGAGACCATTGGGTTCATAGCCCCATAGCAGTCGAGCGAAAGTTGGCGCCTGTGGCATTGGTGAACCAAGAATTGGATGAATCACTGCATCGCTCTCTGCTTGCGGTGGAGCAATCTGCCCAAGTGCTATTCCCATCGACATGGTGATTACAAAAAGAACTCCTTCAATTGATAACTGCCTTGTTAACGACCTCTCATTAACACGCTCTTTATTTCTGCGATGGCTCGTAAATGCGACTGTAAAAATCAGCATGAGCAGAATCGATTTTCCTAGGAGAAGAAGGCCATAACTACTTCCGATGTTGCTAATAGAACCTAACCGAATCCAACCGTTGAGCGCTCCAGTAAGTGCGACAGCTGCAAGTGACCAGAGCGCTATCTGGTGGAAGCGTGGGTGTGCTCGGTTCCGCTCCGGTGTGCCCATCATTACCAGGGCAATCAATCCACCAATCCACAGTGCGAGTGCAAGGACATGCACTACAACTAACCCAACGGCAAGCATGTGATGGCCAGAGGAAGCATTGTGATTCTCTAAATATGGAGCGAGTAAGCCCAGAAAAGTAATTACCATCAAAGCCACAGCGCCGCCCGTGCGTTTAATAAAGTTGACGGCGACTAACACGACTAACGCTGCGATTATGCTGATAAGAAGGACTTTTCCTAAAATAACTTGTAACGCAAATGAACGAATTAAATTGCCGTTGAACACTTCCAGCAATGGGCGATTTACTATCAGGGCTAATTCACTTAAAAAGAGGCCAATCGTGGATAGCACCCATATTGCTGCTATGGGTGGAAGTAATCTTTTTAACTTATTACCAGCTTCTTGAAAATACCCTTCGATCTCTTCCAACAAGAATGCTAACGAAAGAAAAATTCCAACTAAGGAAAATGAGCTAGCTAAAGCGAGAAACTTAAAGAGCGAAATCATTTCTTCTTTCGCTTTTTTGATTTTGGTTTTCTCAGTGACTTAGCGATAAAAATTAAGACGAGAAATGAAATGGTAAGTAGAGAGATCATAAAAATATCGGTCGCTAATGAACTCTTGCCGGTTGCTTGAGCTGGACTCACTTCGCTTTCGCTAGGAGTAGGTGATTCGGTTGCTTCTGCGGTTGGCGCGGAAACTACCGCTGGTGCATCATAAGTAAATGCGTAGGAACCTGAGAGAAGTTCACCTTCAGCGCTCATAAATTGGTAGGTCACTGTGTAACGACCGGATTCCGTTAGTGTGGAGAGGCCGATTAGCGCTTGCGCGCCATCAATTAAAAGCGAGCCATCATCAACAGCGCGACCGCTTGGCGCGCGAACGCTCATAGAGCTTCCGGTCTCTGAAATCTCACTTGAGAGCGTCAAGGTAATTGCACTTGGCGCAGTTTTGATTGTTGAGTTCACTGCAGGATCGGATGAAACTAAATCCATTGCCTGAGCGGGCGAGGCTGCTAGAGCAAAGAGCGCCAAGAGAAAGGCTCCTGTGAAAATACGGCGCATTCGAAAGTTCATTGCCGCACCGCCCCCAATATCCTCGATTAGCCCCTATCGTCCCACGCTTCTAAACTAGTGGGGCCCACACTGGGCGGCATATTTATCGTGTTTAGAGTTTGCGAAGGGAGTGGTGCTCGATGCCGACTTACCAGTATTTCTGCGATTCCTGCTCATTAGATTTTGAAGCGAGCCGTTCCTTCACAGATAACTCAGAGCAGCCATGCCCGAAATGTGCCGCTGCCGCTCGAAAAGTATTTGCCCCAGTTGGCGTGCACTTCAAGGGTTCTGGTTTCTACCGCACTGATTCACGTAACAGCGGAGGTGGCAGTTCTAGCTCTCCATCCGAAGGAAGCAAGCCATCTTCCACAGCTAAGGAGTAGCGAGTAAAGGCTTAAGGCTGAATATGGGAGCCTGGCTTGATGGCCGCCCATCGCTTTGAAAACGCTTTTCGTAAACTAACTACCAGTCATGACCGTTATCTCATTAAGAAAACAATTGCTTTTTTTATCACAGGCTATGTCACTATCAAAGAATTAATATCCCGACTAGTGATGCGGTGGCTTCTCTCGAAGAATCTCGTCATCACGACTGGAGCCCTTTTGACTCTCTTCCTGATCTATCTGATTATCAGATTCTTCAGGGCCTAAATTGTCTGTTCGCATATTTATTAATTCTTTCCGATCAACGAATCCAGAACGCCATCCATTACTGCTTTGCGAAAAAATGGTAAATCTGATGGAGATACCGATTGATTAGAGACAAGGGTAGCAAGACCATGAACAGCGCTCCACGCCACTAACGGTGCACTTGTTCGTTTACTTCGTGGTGTAAGGCCAAGGGCTACAAAATTCTCAATGCTCTCGTTGAGAATTCTCCACGCCAAGTCGTTGTACTCGCCCACTTTATGCCCTGATGGGTTATTAAATGCAGTTTCAAAAAGGCGCGGAAATTTTTGGGCATATTCAACATACGCATCCCCAATCGCGCAAAACTTATCTATCTCATACCTCTTCTTATCTTTTCTTACCGGAACCTTGCTCCGTCGATCCAGCATGAGATTTCCCAACTCTTCTAAAGCGCTATCTGAAACTTCTGCGAGCAACTCTTCTAACGAAGAGAAGTGTCGATAGAGCGCAGGCGCCGTTACTCCAAGCTTTTGCGCTACTGGCCTAATACCGAGAGCTTGAGGACCGCCGAGCGCGACCAAATTGCGCGCAGCGATAACTGCGGCGCTTTTAAGGTCGCCATGGTGGTAGTCCGCGCCTTTGCGCTTCGGTGTTAACATCGTTTACATTATTGTCCAAATTCTTTAACCGGTCAAGATGACAAGAGGAATGGATAACCATGTTTGAAAAGCTCGGCGTACTCGTTGCAAGGCGTACCAAATTAGTACTACTAATTTCACTATTAACGATGATTGCAGCTGGCGCAATCGGCTTTCAAGCATTTGGAAAACTTGATGGTGGTGGATACAACGACCCCAAGAGTGAATCCTCGCGGGCCTTTGAATATTTGAAATCTGATTTTAAAGTTGAGGATCCTGCAGTATTACTTGTCATCGACTCACCCAATGTAACAGCGGACGATCAAAGCGTTCGCGATACCGTTGCAAAAATCTCAACTGAGATAAGTTCTGTCACCGGAGTCAAAAACATACTCTCTTACTGGTCAACTGGCGCACCACAATTATTAAGTGCGGATCGGAAAGCTGGCTACCTCTTTGTTTACGGTAACGAAGAATCTTTTGATGGGTTAAGTGAAATAGCAAAACGTGTGGAAGGGAAAATTGGGAGTACCTACAAGGGGCTATCAGTTTATTACACCGGAACTGGCGCTGTTGGCCATGCAATTAATACAAAAATTAGTGATGACCTAAAGAAATCAGAATCAATTGCAATACCGCTGACTTTCCTTCTTCTGCTCTTTGTATTTGGTGGGCTGATCGCATCTGGAATGCCACTTATTGTTGGTATCAGCGCAATCTTGGGTTCTTTCTTCATCATTTACCTTTTAACGCTTATTACCGACGTAAGCATCTACGCGATGAATCTCATCACTGGTTTAGGACTTGGTCTTGGCATTGACTATTCCCTCCTCATAGTTAATAGATTTCGAGAAGAGCTCCATCAAGGAAAAAATATTCAAGAGTCTGTGATTAGAACTGTGGCAACTGCAGGAAGAACAGTATTTTTCTCAGGGCTCACTGTGTTAGTGACCCTTGGATCGCTCTTACTATTTCCCTTGAACTTCCTCAAGTCTTTCGGATATGCAGGTATCGCCGTGGTTGCCCTCGCTGTAATAGGCGCCCTCATTCCGCTGCCCGCAACGCTGGCTCTCCTCGGAAAAAGAATTGATTCATGGGTGATAAGGAAGTCATCTGTAACTCCCAAAGAAGATGGCCGATGGGCTGATTTAGCTCGATTTGTGATGCGCAAACCCTTAACCATCACCATTCTCACATTAATCCTGTTAGGAATACTTGCAGCACCAATTCGCAACATCGCATTTGGGCAAACAGATGTAACAGTGCTTCCCAAGTCACATCCCGTTGCGATGACTTCTAAACTTATTGACGAACGATTTCCCGGACGTGAAGCAACTCCTGTTGAATTCCTTTTTATAAATGGCGAGAAAAATCTTTCCACTACAGAAATTGCTGACTATAAAAGTAAAATTAAAAATGTACCTGGAATAATCGAAGTCACCGAAAGCACTTCAGCTAATGGCATCATCAGGTTCCAGGCGATTCATAAAATGGGTCCGCGTACTTCAGAGGCACAGCGTTTAATAACCGACATCAGAAAAATCCCAGCGCCTGAAGGTTTACTTATTGGTGGCGTTGCCGCTGATTACACCGATACTCAAAATGGCATCGCGCACGCACTGCCATGGGCACTTGGTTGGGTCTTCCTGAGCGTGATCATTCTGCTCTTTGCATTTACTGGTTCAGTTCTTCTTCCTATCAAGGCAGTGCTCCTCAACATACTTTCGCTGAGCGCGACACTTGGTGTCATCACATGGATTTTCATTGAGGGTAATTTGGCGAAATTCCTTGGGGACTTCACCATAACGGGAACTGTCGATACCGGAATGATTATCTTGATGCTACTCACTACTTTTGGTCTCTCCATGGACTATGAAGTCTTTTTACTTTCACGTATCAAAGAAGAGTATGAACGGCGCGGAGATAACACCGAAGCGGTGGCATACGGTCTCCAAAAATCTGCGCGAATTGTCACAGCTGCCGCCCTGATTCTCTCCGTTGTTTTTGCCGCCTTCATTCTGAGCGGCGTAACTTCAATCAAAATTCTGGGACTTGGCGTTGCGTTCGCAATCCTGCTTGATGCAACAATCGTTCGCGCGCTCTTAGTCCCAGCATTGATGAGGATGCTTGGAAGGGCAAATTGGTGGGCTCCAAAGCCGCTTAAGCGCTTTTCCATCTCACACTAGTAATCAACTAGAATGCTCCAATGGATTTGCTAGCAACATTCACATGTAAGGACACATCAGGCATTGTGCACACGATGACTGATGCGGTCTTGAAGTGCGATGGAAATATCATCGAGAACCAGCAATTCACCGATCCCATCACAGGCATGTTCTGTATGCGTACTCGTTTTACTACCAACACTTCATTGAGCAATGCCGAGCAGATTCTTCAGAAAGAACTCGCTCGCTTCAATCCAGAGTTCAAAGTTCGAGAGGTGAGCAAGCGGCCTCGAGCGCTAGTTATGGTGACAAAAGAGAGCCATTGCCTTCGAGACCTTCTTTACCTACGCGAACTTGGTGAACTACCTGTAGAAATTCCGTTAGTAATCTCAAATCACGAAGAGCTCCGAGGCTTAGTTGAATCGCATGGAATCGCTTTTGAATATCTTCCAGTAAATTCTCAAAACAAAAAGAGCCAAGAGAATGAAATCATGGCCCGCATTCAAAAACTTGAGATTGATGTTATTGTTCTTGCGCGTTATATGCAAATTCTCTCAAAAGAATTTTGCCAAGAATTTGCCGGCCATATCATCAACATTCATCATTCGTTCCTACCGGGCTTCAAGGGAGCGCGTCCTTATCATCAAGCCTATGAGCGCGGTGTAAAGATTATTGGGGCAACTGCACACTTTGTTACCGAAGATCTTGATGAGGGACCAATCATTGAACAAGATATTGCACACGTAACTCATGCTGCGATTCCAGAAGAACTTGTCTCAATTGGTCGCGATATCGAGCGTCGAGTTCTGGCAAAAGCAGTTCGGTTATATGCAGAAGATCGTATTTTCTTACTTGGAAATCGCACCGTAATTTTCTCTTAAAGCGTGTCCCCGACCAGAATCGAACTGGTGACCTACCGCTTAGGAGGCGATCGCTCTATCCAACTGAGCTACGAGGACTAGTTATTAACGATGTAATTATCCACTAATAGCTATTAGTATCTATTAGTGGCTATTAGTTTTGCAGACTTTTACTATTTGCATTAGCCTAGGGGCAAAGTTCAGGAGTTGTTTTTTATGAGAGCCCTCGTTATTGGCGCCGGTGGTGTTGGGCGCGCAATAGCCAACATTGCATCTAGACGTTCTTTTATCACCAGCGCGGTAATCGCTGATCGGACCCTTGCTCGCGCCGAAGAGGCCGTTACGCGCGTAAAAGATGCTCGATTCTCCGCCGCCCAAGTCAATGCCGCAGAACTCGAAGATATCCGTGAGTTAATCCGAAAGACTCGACCGGATATCGTCATCAATGCCGTTGATCCACGTTTTGTAATGCCAATTTTTCTCGCCTGTGAAATTGAAAATACCAACTACATGGATATGGCGATGTCACTATCGCGACCACATCCTCACTATCCCTACAGTGAAACCGGCGTGAAGTTGGGCGACGAACAGTTTGCTCGAGATTGGAACTGGTCCGAGCGCGGCATTTTTGCACTCGTTGGCATGGGAATTGAACCCGGCTTAAGTGATGTCTTTGCGAAGTACGCGTCAGAAGAACTTTTCTCTCGCATCGATCAAATAACAATTCTCGATGGATCTAATATTGTCGTAGAAGGTTATGAATTTGCCCCTTCATTCTCCATTTGGACAACTATTGAAGAGTGCTTGAATCCACCTATCGTTTGGGAAGATGGTCGAGGGTGGTTTACTACCGAGCCATTTAGTGGAATTGAAACGTTTGATTTCCCTGAAGGCATTGGACCAGTGCAATGCGTCAATGTTGAACACGAAGAGGTTGTGCTGATTCCTCAGAAAATTGATGCTAAGCGCGTCAACTTTAAATATGGGTTGGGCGATCAATTCATCACTATTTTAAAAACAATTCACTTGCTCGGCATGGACCGAAAAGAGAGCGTTGATGTGCAAGGAATTCCGGTCTCGCCTCGAGATTTGCTCTCTGCATCACTTCCTGACCCTGCAACTCTGGGCTCCCGTATGAAAGGCAAGACCTGCGCCGGTGCGCTCGTTAAAGGTCTAGATAAAAATGGCAAGCCGCGAGCGGTATACCTCTACCACGTCGTTGATAACGCCTGGTCGATGGAGAATTACGGCGACCAAGCTGTCGTTTGGCAGACGGCCATTAATCCCGTCATTGCCATGGAATTGATTCATGAAGGAATCTGGAAACCTGAGGGAGTAAATGGCCCAGAGTGGTTCCCAGCGAAACCATATTTAGATAAATTAGAACAATACGGCACCGGTTGGGGGCTACGTGAAGAGGATGCAAGCGATATAACTGTATGACCAAACACTTCGATGTCCTCATTATTGGGTCAGGTTTTGGTGGCAGCGTTAGCGCTCTTCGACTTAGTGAAAAAGGTTATCGAGTCGGCGTGCTTGAAGCTGGTCGACGTTTTTCTGATAAAGATTTTCCGAAAACGTCATGGCGACTATCTCGCTTTCTCTTCTTTCCAAAATTAGGACTGACTGGCATACAACGAATCCATGCGCTACCTAATGTGTTAATACTCGCCGGAGCTGGCGTTGGTGGCGGTTCACTCGTTTACGCAAATACTTTGTATCGACCTACCGATAGATATTTTTTAGATCCGCAATGGAGTGAGATAACCGATTGGAAGTCGGAACTTTCGCCTTGGTATGACCAAGCCGAGCGAATGCTTGGTGTGCAAAAAAATCCGTACTTCACTAATTCCGATAAGGCGATGAAAGAAGTTGCCGATGAAATGGGAGTTGGCGACACATTTACCATGGCACCACTTGGCGTGCACTTTGGCACAAAGCCTGGTGAGTTGGTAAGCGATCCTTACTTCGGCGGAGTAGGTCCAGAGCGAATTAGCTGCCTGCAATGTGGCAGCTGCATGACTGGCTGCCGTCATAATGCAAAAAATACTCTGCCAAAAAATTATTTGGGACTTGCCGAAGGGGCTGGCGCCGAAGTTTTCCCACTGACAACAGCACAATCACTGGAAGAAATTGATGGAGGTTGGAAAGTAGTCGCCTCTAGTAGTAGCTGGTGGTTTGGTCGAAAAAAAATCTTCACTGCAGATCAGGTAATAATCGCTGCCGGCACATATAACACTCAGAAGTTGCTTCATAAGATGAAGTCCTCTGGAAAATTACCTAAAATCTCACCCAAACTTGGCGAACTCTCCCGAACCAATAGTGAATCTTTGGTTGGCGCCATCATGCCAAATACAGATATCGACTTTAGCCATGGCGCAGCGATCACTTCCTCGTTCTATCCCGATGAGAATACGCACGTGGAGCCAGTGCGCTATGGAAAAGGAAGTAATTTAATGGGATTACTTCAGACGGCTATGACTGATGGTTTCCATGTCAAGGAACGACGCAAACAATGGTTAAAAGCTCTTATACGTAAACCAGGATTAATTGCCACGATTCTCAATGTAAAAAGATGGAGCGAACG
>DAIRSQ010000008.1:0-24147 GCA_036804325.1 Candidatus Nanopelagicaceae bacterium
AACCGAGCGAAGCGAGAAAAGAGCAGGAGAGAAAAGAGCAGGAGAGAAAAGAGCAAGAGAGAAAAGAGCAGGAGAGAAAAGAGCAGGAGAGAAATGAGCAAGGCGCTAAGCGCGGATGGTCCGAGGCAAGGCGAGCACCACTAGTTGAGGGAAGGTGAAGAGCAATGACGGTTTTATTTCACGAACTGTTAGTTCCAGGTTGGGCAGATACAAAGATTGGCGTGTACGAGCTAACTCGCAATGAGAATTCGGGTTACAAGGAGGATGAGGGTTTTGGACTTCCATGTCACTCAGTTGACCCTGAGCTCTTCTTCTCTGAATCTCAAGAGTTGCTTGAAACTGCGAAAGATCTCTGCACTGCATGTCCAATGCGCGCACGCTGTCTAGAAGGTGCGCTCTCAAGGCAAGAGCCGTGGGGCGTATGGGGCGGAGAGATTTTCGATAACGGTGTTGTGGTTCAAACAAAACGCCAACCGGGGCGTCCGCGAACTGCTGCTTAGTATTTAACTAAACGCGAGCTGTGGGAGCAATCTCTGGTAACCAAGAGATTGCTTCCGCAAGGAATTTTCCTTCTGCTCCAAGTTGGCAAAAGATTCCAGTGGTACCCAGCGTTACTCGGTGGATGAGCATGTACTCCGGCGGGAGATTAAGTTGGAATCCAATTTTCGCCGTTGGGTTTCGTGGATCACCAACTCGAGCGCTTTGGACTCGAAGCCAGTCACGGGTGTATTTAAACGTCTCTTCTCGTAGCGGCTCAACAAGTGGCAGAAGATAGTCAAGAACTAACTGGGGATCCACATCTACCTCAGGGAGGATAAATCCATCTCGCTTGAATCCGTCATACAACGCTTGCGCGTTCCCATCGAGAGCATTCTTAAGTAGTCTCTTAAATGGCTCAGGAAAACCATTAGGCAATCGATTGCAGGCACCAAAATCTAGAACACCTAGTCGCCCATCTTCGAGTAATCGAAAATTTCCTGGGTGTGGATCAGCGTGTAACAGACCAACTCGCGTGGGTGCTGTGAAGTGAAAACGAGCTAATTTAATTCCAGCAGCATCACGTTGCGCCTTAGTTCCTTTGCTAATGATTTTCGAAAGTGGAGTGCCTTCAAGCCATTCACTAACAAGAACTTTGTCGGCAGCCGCAACTACTTTAGGGATTGCAATATCAGGGTCGCCATCGAATTCTGCCGCACAGATTCGTTGCGCTTGCGCTTCATATTTGTAATCAACTTCTTCGATGATTCGTGCGCGTAATTCCTCGAGTAATGGACCCATTTCTAAACCAGGCATAAACAGTTGAAAGATTTTTGCAAATCGTTGGATTTGATTTAAATCTGAGATGAGCGCTTCGGCAGCTCCTGGATACTGCACCTTGACTGCAACGTGGCGACCATCTTTCCAAATTGCTCGATGGACTTGTCCAATCGATGCAGATGCTGCTGGCTTATCATTAAATTCAGCAAAGTTATCGCGCCAATCTTCACCAAGTTGTTCAGCAAGCACCCGGTGTACTACACGCGCTGGAAGTGGCGGCGCAGCTTCTTGCAATTTTGTTAACGTCTCGCGATATGGCGCGGCAAATTCCTCTGGAAGTGCAGCTTCAAATACTGAGAGCGCCTGCCCAAACTTCATGGCGCCACCTTTTAATTCTCCAAGAACGCGAAATACTTGTTCTGCAGTTTTAGCTTGCATTTCTTTAGAGACGAGTTCTCCAGATTGACCAATCATTTGTCGACCGAATCCGACGGCGGATCTGCCCATGGCTGATAGCGGAATTGACGCTAGCTTCGCGCTCCGCGCAACGCCTCCGGTAGTAAGGCCATCTGCATCGCTTTTGCCGTCGATCTCACCACTATCGACACCACGTTGAACTTTGGCCATGGCGGTAATTCTTCTGCTTTGCCCTACCTTGCGCGAGTTGAAAGGCCACCTTCCCAATGGCATGAACAGCTCGGATGAAAGTTCCAGGTGTGGTTTTCCTCACGAATTTCTACTTCGGAGTTGGATCGTAAATCGGGAATGCGAAAATTCGTTGTCTGCGCAGATTGTTCGAGCGTTATCTCCTCGCGAACGGTTGCCATGACGCACTGGGCGGCGATTGCCGCGGCAAAGAGCGCTGAGGCCATCGGGGCCTTGATTAATCTGTCGGTAAAGAGGGTGAGTGCGACGTTCTGCCACCGCAGATCACGATCACTTCGGTGAAGTTCGATGCAGTGGAAGCAGGGGCTCTGCCCCGGCCTTACTAGTGGTCCAAGATATGCGCCCCCAGGAGCGGTGGATATAAATATATGGGGAATTTCTTCCTCCATCAGGGAAGCAAGTAATTCTGGCTCTGGATAGGAGGTAATTACTACCAATCTCATCTGCTCTTTCTGATCTACCTGAGGTTTTTGGGAATTGGTTTCCAACGTTTGGCTGTTGATAGCGCAGAGATTTCGTTCGGAATAATTATGTCCTCCTCTGCTATTGATAATTTCACGTATCTGGGAATTTAAAACGCTATCAAATTTTTCACCGAGATTAGCCACTCGAATAAACGATCCTCTAACATCGGAAAGTCGTACCAATCGTTTATCCAACGTGGCAACAGCGAATCCTTCTTCGTAAAGTATTGGTGCAAGAGCGAGACCAATCTCGTTCATATGACTGATGACGATTTCTTTTTGTTGTGATTGAGTATTTCGCCATTCGAGGAATCCCTTTGCCTCAAGTTGCTCTAATAATGTAGTTACCTCACTTTCATAACCTTCTTGATTAATATCTGAAATTTCTTTCAGATTGTGAAGTGTCTGCCATGTTTGTAATTTTCGAAGGAGCGGTATGAGATTTACATTTGGGAAAATAATTTGATCATTTAGGTGACCTATGAAGTAGCCATCGCTACGTTGGATACATATTAGACCAGGAAGAATTCTCAATTCTCGATGCATTTATAGAGAGTAGAAGTCGAATCTCGCACGATTGAAGGTAAGTAGATTCCTTTGTGAATTTTGGTAATAAATGTGTCAGAGGGTAGTTGCATCCGTACTTGTGAATTACTAATAAATTAATTTCGGGGAGAACTTCAGGATTAACTCTAAATGAGAATTCGGATTCAACTTTGGCTTATTCATCAAAGAGTTGATCAAAGTCTCCACTTGGTCGATGGGTTCTTCCCTCGAAATACCCTTCCGCCCGTTCAAGTTGAGGATATCGAGCGAGCATTTCACGGAAGTCTGCTCCGTGTCCGGGAATTAAGATATGAATGAGTTCATGGATTAGTAAGTAGTCGAGGGCGTACTCAGGCGCATCACGGAGCCGATCTGAAATTCGAATGGTTTTATCTTCAATTGTGCAGGCGCCCCAAATTCGAGACATCCGTGAAGACCATTCGACTGATACCGGGATCGCTTTTCCTTCAAGGTATTTGTGATTGAGGTAATTAGCTCTATCAAAAAGTTGAGAATTGGTTGGCGTGCTTTCATCGTGCAGGATTTTTTTCACCATTTCATCAACAACTTGATTAGCCTCTCGTTGACTCATCCTCGCAGGAATCGAGACGATTACCTTTTCGCCATTTCGATAGGCTTCAATTGTTTTTTTCCGTTTAGTACTGCGACGAACTTCGATGATCAATCCGATATCGCGGCCATCGAGACCCATTCGGGGAAAGAGATCTCCTTGGATGAGTGGGGCGCCGGACTGTCCGGCCCGCCCCCTGCCCTTCATACTTCTTTTATCGATTTCTCTGCCCCTGCCGCTCTCTTTGCCGCCGCCCCCTCTGCCATTCTCATTACCGATCTCACTGCCATCACCTTTGCCGCGCGGGCTCTTCCGACTCATCCAGAGATTCTCTCGCGCCATGGCTTGAAGTTATCCACTACCTGTGGAGAAGTCTCGGAAGGCGGGGGAGGGTCGCCTCGCAATTTTTCCACCTCAAATTTAGAGGCATCTAGCGGTATTTAGCGCTCCCTGCTCCTCTCTAGCCCCTTGCTTAGCGAGGATATCCACAAGCGCCTATTCCCTGTGCACAGATTTTTAGTAAGTCATCCACAACTGGAAAATGCACACGCCATAGCTCTGCGCTTTCTCCATCAACTTCATCGACTCGCGAAAAAGTTAGAGTGAAAAAATGTGGTGCAAGAGTTTGAGATTTCTCCTGTCTGGCTTGATTCTTTCTCGCTATCCCCGTACTTTCGCGTCAGAAGTCCCCGGATAACCGGTCACATATCTGCAAGGGGAAGGCAGATAAGTGAACGTGCGCCCCGGGGGCTTCGCTAATTTTAGGAAAAAAATTTTCACTTCTCGTAACAATTAATTATTTACATTTATGCGTTAAATTTTTAGTCGATTAAGTAGAAAACTTTTGTGAATGTTTCTATCAAATACTTGTTACGAATACTTGGTAAAAAATGTGAGTCAAAATAAAACTTTAACTCCGAATTTTAAAGCGCCGATAGATCGTCGGGTGCGCTCCGCCCATCTTTAAAAACTTCAGGCGAACTCAGCTCTTCTGCAAGAGGAAGAGAGCCAATCGATTCCCAGAGCCCATCGCGATACTCATTTCCGTGAATTTCCCCTTGAACTTTGAAGAAGTGGGCAGCATCGCGAGCCATCCGAGGTGAGACTTCAAGGCCAAGTAGGGCAGCAAAAATTCGTTGGAGCGGGCCTTCCGTCGCTCGTCGCCTCCGTGACATCTCGCGTAACGCTTGGCTGTGCGGTAACTGAGCATCGGCAGCCTGGGCGCTTACCTCATCAATCCATCCTTCAACGAGGGCGATGAGTAACTCGAGGCGCTTGAGCGCTAAACGCTGAGCTTCACTCTCTTCTGGCGCAAAGAGTCCATTTTGAATCGCCTCATTAATAGCGTCTGGGTTACCACTTAATTGTTCAAAGTCACCTTGAACTTTTTCAATATTCACATGTATTCCGGCCGAATACGCTTTCACGGAATCAGTAATTGCATCGCGAAGCCATGGCGCATGTGTAAAAAGTCGTGCGGATGCTTGTTCACGAAGTGCTAAGTAATGTAGAACTTCACCAAATGGAATGTTTAGGCCATCGGCATACTTAAGAACATTTTCTGGAATGAGAATTGCGCGTACTGGTTCGATAAGAGGAATACCAACATCGCCTGCACCAGTAACCGTTTCTGCTGCAGTTTTAAGAGCTTCAGCTAATTGTGTAGCAAACATCACACTACCAATCTTTTTCATCATCTCGTTCATCTGCGCAAAGATGCCAGCCATGCCAGCCATTTCAGGCTCGGCTTCCGCTGAGAGCGCGCTACCAACCGCACTTCCAAGCGAGTTTGATAGTGGTTCAACAACTGCACACCATGTCGCCACTGAACCATTAACCCACTGCGCGCGATTCCACGTTTGCCCCGGAAGTTGTGTACTAGTAAACGAGAGATGTTGATCTAGCCAGAGATCAGCAACGCGAAGCGCATCAATACATTGGCTAAGTAACTCTGGTGGAACGGCAGCATCATTTCGAACGGCAGCTAACTCGCGCACTGTTTCGGGAGAGAGTGATGAACCATCGCCACCTGAACTAAATGCGCGCCCAAGCCGGGAGAGCATCTCTCCGAGTTGACTGAAGTCAAAACCACCAATTCCCTGCGGTTCACTCATCTGCGCGCACCTCCAAACATCGCTTTCTACTTACAAAAATCTAATAAACCTCGTAACCCAACTCTTAAACAAGGAGAACGGGATTTAAAGGCGACTTATTCCCGTTCTTCCCCTGAGCCAAGCGACCGCACGACTTCCGCGTTCTCAAAGGCGCATCTCTGCGCCCCTTCGCCCCCACTCCGAAAGTTATCCTACGAAAGAAACTCTGAGAGTTCACTGCAAGGTTTCACTCTACCGCCGACGGATTGAGCGCATGCGCACAGTTCTAGATACCCTTGGTATATGTCGGCTCTGGTGTGGTGGTTAATTCCGTTATTTGCCTGCCTAGGCGCGCTTATTTACGTGTGGTGGTCGATCTCTACCAAAAAACGCCAGAACACATATAAGAGCATCGCTGAGTACGAGAATTTTCGATCAGCTTTTAACAGCACACCAAAAGATGGAAACTCTGAAGAGTTAAAACGTAAAGATACGTAATGCTTCGTAGAGTCTCTCGCCTCCATATTTTTTTTGTTGCGCTATTAATTTTAGTTGGGCTGATTGCTCCTCTTCCATTTGTAGTTGTAGAGCCTGGAACTCCAAATAACACATTTGGAAAAAAGAATGGTAAGCAAGTTTTAGAAATAGTTGGAAGAAAAAGTTATCCCACTTCAGGAAAGTTAAATCTCACCAGCATTTGGGTGACGAATCCAGAATCTCACATTCAAAGTTTTGAATTAGTCCGAGCCTGGGCAGATGGCGAACGTTCTGTGCAACCTCGAGAAGTTTTTTACCCAAAAGGAGAAGATCCTAAGAAAGTTACTGCTGAGAGCATTGCCGATATGAAGAATTCACAACTTTCTTCAAAAATAGCTGCGCTCAACTACTTAAAAATTCCATACTCTGAACGATTGATAGTAAAGGGTTACACAGATAAGTCTCCGAATAGGAGAATAATCAAGCTGGAAGATGCAGTTACCTCTTTTAACGGCGTTCCAGTTACATCTGGTTTACAGTTACGAAAACTAATTCACAATGTAAAAATAGGCAGAGCAGAAATCGGTGTTACCCGGAATGGAACAGAATTAACGCTGCCGATAACTCTCACAACTATCAAATCAAATGGCTCAAAACAAAATGTGATTGGAATTCAAATTTCTGAGGATTATCAATTTCCATTTACAGTAAAGATTCGCCTTAAGGATGTCGGTGGTCCGAGCGCAGGTTTAATTTTCACTTTGGCAATCATTGATAAATTGACTGAGGAAGATTTGGTTCGAGGTCGGAATATTGCAGGCACTGGAACTATTTCACCGTCAGGGAAAGTCGGCCCGATTGGTGGGATTGAGGAGAAACTGATTGGCGCAAAACGCGACGGTGTAACGCTATTTCTTGCTCCGTCTTTAAATTGTCCTGACATAAAGCACGTGCCAAAAGGATTACAAGTAGTACCAGTCGATAATCTCAGTGAGGCTATTGCTGCGCTACGTGCCACAGATCTCGAGACTCTGCCAATCTGCGGGTAATACTCATAAATCTGGGGCTAATTTTTATAAAACAGCAAAACAGCAAAACAGCCAAACAAAAGGACGGGCGAGTCGGATATTGAGCCCAATGAATCCTGAGAGTAATTCAGTCATTTTTCTCGGCCAAACTTTGCCAAATTTTAAGGATTGAAATAACGTCAATTTTGACTTGAGTTAGCGCCGCTAATCGGAACTAGGTAATCTCTATCCATGACATTTTCCATGCCAATGCCCAATGGCCCTCGAAGCGGTCGCCGAAGCTCTCTCCCATTAACTATTTCTATCTTGGTAGTTCTTGGCGTTATCGCCGTGAGCCTCAGCGGTTTCTACGCAGATTTCCTATGGTTCCGTTCCGTTGACTTTCTAGAGGTATGGCAGACAACCCTCTTTACTCGGGCAGCGCTATTTGCAATTACTGGTGGCTTGACCGCGCTTTTAGTCTTGGCAAATGTACTATTCGCATATCGCGCACGCCCAGTCTTTGCACCACTTTCTATCGAAGCCGATAATTTAGAGAGATATCGCTCCCAGATTGAACCCATTAAAAGAGTGGCAATTGTTGGCGGCTCTTTGGCCATCTTTTATTTTGCAGGGTCTGCTGGATCGCAATTATGGAAGCCGTGGTTGGTATGGCGGAATGCAACACCATTTGGCAATAAAGATCCACAATTTAATTTAGATATCTCATTCTTTGCATTCAAACTTCCTTTTTATCAAGCGTTAGTTGGTTGGTTTATCTCAACAATTATTATTGGCTTGATTGCAGCAACAGTCGTTCACTATCTCTATGGTGGAATCCGTCCTCAGGGTCCCGGAGAGCGCACTACCGTTGCTGCTCGAGTACAACTCTCGGTCTTGCTTGGATTTATCGTATTAGCAAAAGCCGTTGCTTATTGGTTTGATAGATATGCCCTTGCCCTTAAAGATGATCGGATCATCACTGGGCTCACTTATACCGATGTCAATGCAGTTCTTCCAGCAAAAGCAATTCTCGCTGGAATCGCTGCAGTCTGTTCACTTCTTTTCTTTGCAAATATTATTCGTAAGTCATGGCAACTTCCTGGCGCTGGCGTTGCTCTATTAGCAATTAGCTCTGTTGTCATTTCTGGGCTCTATCCGGCTGCGATTCAACAATTTCAAGTAAAGCCGAGTGAATCCACCAAAGAAGCGCCATATATTGAGCGAAACATCCAAGCCACGCGAGCTGCATATGGAATCGATAAGACTGAAATTGTCGAATACTCCGCGACTGTGAATACCGCGCCCGGTCAGTTGGCAAAAGATGTTGAAACAATTAACAATATCCGCTTGATGGATCCTAACGTTATATCCGCAACATTCCGACAACTTCAGCAAATTAAGCCGTATTACACCTTCCCAGAGTCGTTAGATGTTGATCGCTATGTCGTTAATGGCAAAGTTCGTGATGCCGTTGTCTCTGTTCGCGAGTTGAATATTGAAGGAAATCCCAACCGAAACTGGATTAACGATCATCTTGTTTACACCCATGGTTTTGGTTTTGTTGGCGCATATGGAAATACCCGAGATGCTGATGGCAAGCCAAACTTCTTCCTTGGAGATATTCCGCCAACGAAGACCTTAGGTGATTTCCAGCCACGTATTTACTTTGGCGAGAATGTTCCTGATTACTCAATCATTGGTGGAAAGAATTCGGATTCTCCAGTGGAATTTGATTACCCTGATGATGCATCGCCAAACGGTTCTAAGACTTATACGTACACCGGAAAAGGTGGCGTGCCGATTGGGAATTTATTTGCTCGTGCCGTCTTTGCTATTAAGTACCAAGAGCAGAGAATTTTGCTCTCGAGCTTGATTAATTCCGATTCAAAGATTCTTTTCGATAGAAACCCTCGAGATCGTGTTGCGAAAGTTGCGCCTTGGCTCACGCTTGATGGCGATCCATATCCATCAGTGATTAATGGTCGAGTTTTGTGGATTGTTGATGGCTACACAACTAGCGCTGGATATCCATACTCTCGAAAAGTTAATCTCTCCTCATCAACTGCTGATGCATTGACGACCAATTCAAATGCGATTACCGCGCAACGTGATTCATCTATCAACTACATCAGGAACTCGGTAAAAGCGACTGTTGATGCATATGACGGAACTGTTACCTTGTATAAGTGGGATGAAAATGATCCGGTGCTACAAACATGGAGCAAAGCATTCCCTGGAACTGTAAAAGAGAAGAAAGAAATCTCGAAAGAGCTCATGTCCCATCTTCGCTATCCAGAAGATATCTTCCGCGTACAACGTGACATTTTGAGTTCTTATCACGTCCAAAATGCGACAGCGTTTTATGGTGGCCAAGATTTCTGGCGCGTACCACGCGATCCTTCAACCTTTGGTGGAAATGCGAGCGCGCAACCACCGTACTACTTGACATTAAAGATGCCTGGTGAGGCGAAAGAGGCATTCTCATTAACGACACCGTTTGTACCACGTGGTGGCCGTGAGAACTTAGCTGCTTTTGTCGCAGTAACTGCAGATCCCGGACCGAACTACGGAAAGATTAAAGTGCTCCAGCTCCAACGAAGCACAAACATCGCAGGTCCATCACAGGTGTCATCTAACTTCGAAGCAAAACCTGAAGTCGCGACATCTCTTTCGCTCTTACGACAAGGTGGATCGAATGTAGAGCTTGGCAACTTGCTTACACTCCCTGTTGGTGGTGGTCTGCTCTACGTGCAGCCTGTCTATGTTCGAGCGACATCAAATACTGCTGCATATCCGCTACTTCAGAAGGTGCTTGTCTCCTTCGGAGATCAGATTGGCTACTCAGATACGTTAAAGGGAGCCCTTGACCAAGTCTTCGGTGGTAATTCGGGTCAACAGTCCTCTGGTGTAGTTGCTGGTGATGGCACGAGCGCTGGTGGATCGAGCGGTCAGACCCTTGCCGATGCGCTGCAACGGGCTAAGCAAGCGATTACAGATGGACAAGCGGCTCTTGCAAAGGGTGACTTCACTGCATACGGAAAGGCGCAAGCAGCGCTTAAGGCGGCAATTAATGACGCTATCCGAGCGCAGAACCAGAGCAAATAGCTACTTCAAATAAGCGCTAGAACGGTGCAGAAAATTGTGTGCTCCTTGCGAGAACTCTGCGCGCGTATTTAGTGCAGAGTGGAGGGAAAATTCTGGAAGTTACTGCAATTGTGCGCGCTGCCACGCACAGGAATTTTGACGCGATTTGGTTGTGCTCTCTGCTTCGCTCTACGATGGGGCTACCGACGCGGGGTGGAGCAGCTCGGTAGCTCGCTGGGCTCATAACCCAGAGGTCGTAGGTTCAAATCCTGCCCCCGCTACTTAAAACGACGTAAGCGCAACGAGTTTGCGACCACGATAAAGCTCGAAAGAGCCATTGCTCCTCCGGCATACATGGGATTGAGATTGCCGGTCGCGGCGAGTGGAATCCCAATTATGTTGTAAATAAATGCCCAGCCAAGATTCTCTTTGATAATCCGAAGAGTTCGACGCGATAACCGGAGCGCATCTGCAGCAGCGCTTAATGATGGTCGCATCAAAGTGATATCTGCAACGGCAATCGCGCTATCAGTTCCAGTGCCCATCGCCATACTCAAGTTTGATGTAGCAAGTGCAGCCGCATCATTAACGCCATCGCCAATCATGATGACATCACGACCTTGCTCCTGAAATTCTCTAACTACTCCAACTTTTTCTTCTGGCAGAACCTCTGCGCGAAATTTTTTAATTCCAGCAACGCCAGCAATGTGAGCAGCAGCTTCCTTTGAATCACCAGTAAGCAACAGGCTTTCGTAACCAAGATTTGTTAACTTCACTATTGCCTGTGCGGAATCACTTTTAATTTGATCGCCGACTTCTAAAACTGCACGAGCGGTGCCATCTAACGAGATAACAATTGGAGAGCGCCCGCGCGCTTTTATTGCCGCTACTGCGCTGAGCAACTCAGGAGAGTAACCAGCTGTTCCATATGCAATGGATTCGGGTGATCCGATGAGTGTGAGATAACTTCTTCCAGATATTTCTACTCGTCCAGCGACTCCTCGCCCTGGGTGCGACTCAAATTCCGAGATGAGACCAAAGTTCACTCCTTGTTTTTTTGCAAAGGCAACCACACCGCGTGCAATTGGATGTTCGCTCTGGTTCTCGAGCGTTCCAGCGATGGAGAGAAGGAGTGGCTCTTCAATTCCAAAAGTTTGAACCCCCACAATTTCAATGTGACCGGTAGTTACCGTCCCCGTCTTATCAAGTAGGAGGATGGGTTTCTCCTTCTTATTCTTGCCCCTCTGAGCGCGCTCTAAGGCTGCAGGAGTTCGCATAATGATGCCCAGCTGTGCACCGCGCCCCGACCCCACAAGAAAAGCGATAGGAGTTGCTAATCCAAGAGCGCAGGGGCAGGCGATTACAAGGAGCGTTATCGCAGGCGCGATGGATTGCGAGAGATCTCTAGTGATTGAGAGCCATACTGCAAATGTCATGAGAGATGAAGCGATTATCGTGGGGACAAAGACGGCAGCGATTCGATCAGCAAGCCTTGCGATCGGCGCCTTCTCGCCCTGCGCCTGCACCACCATTCGAGCGATACGGGATAACTCTGTCTGAGCGCCTATCCGTTCGGCACGAACTACTAAACGGCCACTCTTATTAATCGTCGCGCCAATCACTCGCTTACCCGGGCCACAGTGAACTGGGAGAGATTCTCCAGTCAACATAGAGAGATCGATATCACTCTCTCCTTCAACAACGACACCATCAGTGGCAATTGCTTCACCAGGTCGAACTAGGAAGAGATCGCCGACATTGAGATGGTCAATTGGGGCGAGCACCTCTTCGCCATTGCGAAGGATTGAGACTTCTTTCGCACCCATATTAAGTAGCGCTCGCAGCGCTGCGCCTGCTCTGATTTTTGAACGACTTTCGAGGTATCGGCCGAAGAGAATAAAGAGCATGACACCTGCAGATACTTCTACATAAATGTCACTCGATGCAGTGGATTGGGCGTAACAAGACCAGATAAATGCGCAGAGAGTTCCAATGGAAATCAAGGTATCCATGTTGGATCGGCGTAGTGAACGTAATCCAACGCGATGTATTGGCCACCCAGCAATAAAGACAACGGGAACGCTCAGCGCAATCGCCAACCAACCCCATGGATGATTTGTTGGATGAAGAATATTTAATGAATCTAAAATTTTGTGAATAGTGTTATCAATTGGTTGATGCAAAGACATGAACATAGAAATAGCAATTGTGGGGAGCGCAAAGAGGGCTGCGAGAATTAAGCGCCAACCTAAACGTGGCGATTCGAGCAATTGATTACTTGTAGCGTTTAGTAGCTCTGCGCGGTAACCGGTATTTGATACTGCATTGATAATTATTGGAATTTCAATAGTTTCTGGCGCAATTACATGCGCTGTCTCAGTAGCAAAATTAACTGTTGCACTAACACCTGGTAACTCATTGAGGGCACCTTCGATTGTCGCTACGCATGAACTACAACTCATGCCATATAGTTTTAAATCGATGGTACGTACATCCATATTGCTAGATTAGTCCTAGTTGGATGGCGAGCGGAACTTTAGAAAGTATCAAGAGTCGCTATTAAAGAATTGGCGGTTAATTTCCCCTATTTAGCGGGGAAATGTGCGAGGACAGCATCGTGAAGAAGCCCATTGGTGCTCACGCCATTACTTCCATTGGGACCATCTACACCGCAGAAATCGGAGAAACGGCCACCAGCTTCGCTCACAATGATCGCCAGGGGAGCCATATCCCAGAGAGCAAGACGCGGCTCAAGCGCACAATCAACTGCTCCCTCTGCCACAAGTAGGTGTGACCAAAAATCTCCATAACCTCGCGTTCGCCAAACTTTCTCGGCAAGTGTAAGTAGACCTTGGTGCATGTCACCCCATCCATCATTGCGATTTCCAGTATTTGGCGAGGCGAAGGTTGAAATAGATAGTGATGCATCGCTGAGCTGCGATACCGATGAAACATTTAGTTTGCGGGCGCTTGCACCATTGACTGCAAGGTATGCGCCGCCTCCCTTGCTTGCATACCAACGTCGGACAAGAGCAGGTGCACTGACAACGCCTACGAGAACTTGATCGCCTTCCATCAGCGCGATGAGAGTTGCCCAAACTGGAACTCCACGAACAAAGTTCTTTGTGCCATCTATTGGATCGATAACCCAGTAACGTCCGGATTTATTTCCACTGCCAAACTCTTCTCCAACAATTTCATCGGCTGGTCGATGTTTGGCAATTATCTCTCTTATCTCTTTTTCAATTGCTTTATCAGCATCGCTAACTGGGGTGAGGTCTGGTTTAGTTTCAACATGAAGATCAATAGCGAGAAAACGCTCGCGAGAGATTTGATCCGCGCGATTGGCGAGTTCGAGAGCCAATTTAAGATCACTGGCGAGGTCAGCTCCATTTAGGTTAGACATTTAATTACCTCGTTTCTCGCAGTAAGTTTACTAATACTTTGATTTCATCAATTTATGAATTATTTAATTTTTGTATTTCTGATTCTAAATTATTAAATTTTAATATTCTTGAATTTCTGAATTCTTGAATATGTATAGCTCGGTAAGGAGAAGATTACTTGACTCTCGAATATCGATGCGTTCTTTAATCGGTAAGCGAGGCAAGTATCTGCTGGAGCGTTTTCAGGCGAGAGCGCCGTCCAGCCTCTTCACTTGCCCATTCAAGGAGGGCGCACTCTTCTTCATCGTGAGAGCAATTCTTCTGACAACTTTTCGCTATTTCCGCGCAATCGGGAAAGGCGGCAATGACATCACCCTTGGTGACATGTGAGAGACCAAAAGAGCGGACTCCTGGGGTATCGATAACCCAACCACCGCCTGCAATCTCCAACGCAAGAGCGCTGGATGAGGTGTGGCGCCCCTTTCCGGTAGTGGCATTTACCGAACCGGTCTCACGTTCACTATGTGGCGATAGGGCATTGATTAACGTTGATTTACCCACTCCGGAGTGGCCTATTAAAACTGTGACTTTTCCTTTGATGAAATCGAGAAACTCACTTGGTGCTTTATCTTTTCGAAGCGCAAATGTCGGAATATCGATTGCGCTGTACGAATCTAGGAACTCTGCCCCTGATGCAAGATCACTTTTAGTCATTACCAAAATGGGCGTAATTCCCTCTGCGAGAGCAGCAACGAGCGCTCGATTTACAAAACCATGTTTTGGTTCTGGATTAGTCGTTGCGGAAACTATTGCGAGAAAATCTACATTTGCTACAAGAACTCGCTCTGATCCATCCTCAGCGGAACGGCGCAATGAATTTTTGCGCTGCTCTATCCGCACAATACGAGCAAAATCTTCTCGCGCTTGATTTGGCTCTGGAATTCCTACAACTCCAACAATATCTCCAACTACAACAGATCGTCTTCCAAGTTCACGCGCAGCAATCGCATAAAATTCATGATTGTTCTCAGCAACGCAAGTAACTCTGCCTCGGTCAATTGTTATCACCCGTGCGATTGATGCATCAGAATATTCTGGTCGATCTTTACTTCGTGGTTTTGTTGAACGTGCAGGACGCGAGCGAACATCATCTTCATCGAGATGTTTTCTATTTCGCATAGGAATTAAGGTGCGACCTGAACTTGAGAGAGCATATTTGACCAGAGGCCAGGGAAATCGGGGAAAGTTTTCGAAGTTGTTTCGACATTTTCGACCGCAATGTTGGGAATTCTCAAACCAATCATCGCACCAGCAGTTGCGAGGCGATGATCTTCATAGGTGTGAAAGGTACCGCCATGTAATGGAGCTGGAATAATTTCCAGTGAATCTTTATGAGCGATGACATTTCCGCCCAGCCCATTAAATTCTCTCGCAAGCGCTTCTAATCGATCAGTTTCATGTAACCGAAGGTGTCCGATGCCCCGCAAGTGTGAAGGGGAGCTAGCAAGCAGTGCAACCGCTGCAATTGATGGAGCCAACTCGCCAACATCGTGCAGATCAATATCAATACCATGAATAAGTCCAGTGCCAGTGATTGTTAGGTCATCAGAGAGTGCGCCACTTTTACCATTCTGATTTCCGCCATTTTTTCCACTCTTGTTAACTGCGTTATTAGAACTAGCAACAGTTGTTTTTCCATTTTTATTTTTGGAATCTACTAGCGCGCCGCGAGTAATTTCGCCACCCATAGCCTGAAAAATCTCGCGCAGTTGATCACCAGGTTGCGTTGTAGATTTTGGCCAATCTTTAATGGTTACTGATCCGCCAGCTATCAGTGCAGCTCCCATAAATGGCGCTGCATTCGAGAGATCTGGTTCAATCAAAGTTCGTAGGCCAAGAATTGGTCCAGGATTAACGCGCCAAGCGTTCTCACCCAATTGCTCAACTTTTACGCCGCGCTCTTTGAGCATTGCAATGGTCATTTCAATGTGTGGCATCGATGGAAGTTGCGCACCGCTATGAGTAACAGTGAGCCCTTCTTTCATTCGAGGCGCGACCAAGAGGAGACTTGAGAGAAATTGACTTGATTGGCTGGCATCTATCGTGATTGCTCCGCCTCTAATCTCTCCAGTTCCATGAATGGTCAGCGGGAGTGAATAACGCCCACCATGATCAATTTTTATTCCTAATTCTTCAAGCGCGGCAATTACTGGTTTTAACGGTCGCTCATGTGAACGTGGGTCACCATCAAAAGAAATCTCTCCATGAGCAAGAGCGGCAACAGGAGGGAGAAAACGCATCACTGTTCCAGCGTTTCCCACATCGATGGCAGCTGGGCCATTCATTGAACGTGGCGAGATGGAGATTGATTCTGGTTGTTGGTCGACGCCTACTCCGAGCGAACGAAGTGCGCTAATCATGAGCGTGCTATCTCGGGAGTAAAGGGGTTTATGGAGAGTAGAAGGCGCGTCAGCGAGCGCTCCCAGAACTAGCGCGCGATTGGTTACTGATTTAGATCCCGGCAACGTGATAGTTGCAGCAAGAGGAGCGGGCGCTCCAGGGGCTGGCCATAGTGAGCCATTTTCCGGCTTAGTCGAAGTGGCGCTGCGCGCACCTGATGCGCGGGTAGCTCTCTCTGATGGCATATGGATAAGGGTACCGCCTTAGGCTAGGGATATGTGCGGCCGCTTTGCTACCTCGAAAAGTCTTGATCAGCTGGAAGAGGAGTTTTCGTTAGTTGGCGTTCCATCACGAGAGTTGCCGCCAAATTGGAATACCGCACCTACTCAAGAAATTTATGTGATGACCGATGGACCTACGCTCGAAATTATGCGTTGGGGATTAATTCCTTCGTGGGCAAAACCAGATTTCGTCAGCGCGAATACGATTAATGCGCGAAGTGAGAGCGTTCATGAAAAACCTTCTTTTCGGCAAGCATTTAAGAGTCGACGATGTTTTATTCCTGCAGATGGTTATTACGAGTGGGCTACGGAGTTGGGAAGATTTCCAAGTAAGCAACCTTTCTTCATTCACCGTGCTGATTCACGACCGCTCGCTATGGCCGGAATTTACGAAAATGGAACTGTTGCAATTATTACCAAGGAGGCAACGGGAGCGCTTGCAGATATTCATCATCGGATGCCACTCTTCTTACCGAACTCAACGTGGCGGAGATGGTTAGATCCGAAGCTCACTGTTGAGAGTGAGTTAAGAGAAATTCTCAGCGAGGGGCTCACCCCCGAGAGCGCGGGGTTGGTCGCAGAACCTGTCTCAACGAGAGTAAACAAGATTGTGAATAACGGCGCTGAACTGGTGCTCCCGATCGAATTAGGGGAGCAGGAGACGCTCTTGTAGCTAGCCAGTCCAACAACCAGTCCAACAACCAGTGAGGGAATAAGAAGGCTCTCTCAGGGGTTACTCAAAGTATGGCGGTACAGTGTTCAACTATGACGCCCCCTACCGATTCACAAGCAGGTGCGGGCAAACAGGTTGTGCAGCGCACGCGAGCAGGCGCAAATACTCCTGCCGTTAGGGGCGGTGCGCAGGGCGTTTTAGCGCGCGCCGAGCTCAACGCACGATTTGAGCGAGATGCGCTGCCATTTCTTGACGCTATGTATAGCGCTGCGCTGCGGATGACAAAGAATCCAGAGAGCGCTGAAGATTTAGTACAAGAAACTTTTGCTAAAGCATTTACCTCTTTTCATCAATTTAGCGAAGGAACAAATTTAAGAGCTTGGCTTTATCGAATTCTCACCACAACATTCATCAATATTTATCGTAAAGAGCAGCGCCAACCACTTATTTCTGATGGTGAAATCGAAGAGTGGCAAATCGCAGAAGCAGCTACCCATACAAGTAACCAAGGTAAATCGGCAGAAGTTGAGGCGCTAGAGCAACTTCCCGATAGTGATATAAAAATTGCGTTACAGGAATTGCCAGAAGAATTTCGGCTTGCTGTCTATTTTGCAGATGTTGAAGGTTTTTCCTATAAAGAGGTTGCAGAGATTCTTAATATCCCACCTGGAACTGTGATGTCTCGACTCCACCGCGGCCGTAAGTTATTGAGGGAATCATTAGCCGAATATGCCCGCGAACGAGGATATATAAAAGAAGGTGATGGCAAGTGAGCGCGAATAATCACCACCAATCACCATGCACTGAATTCCTCCAGGCGATAGTTCTATACATCGATCAAGAAATCGAAGATAGCGCGAGCATCGAAGCCCTTGAACTTCATTTTCAGCAGTGTCCACCGTGTGCAGAGCAGACTGCGCTAGAGGCGCAGCTCAATCAACAACTCAAAGCCTTACTTAATCGGACGTGTCGTGAGGCGGCCTCTGAGCAATTGCGAAGAAATGTCCAGGCAATGATTCGCCAACCTCAGTTTGAATGGCATCAATCGATTACCTATACCGAAATCACAACAGATTCTTTTATCCAAACCCGGGTCGAGATTCACGAGCGGTATGAAAGTGACGACGAGCGCTAAGTTTTATTTAGTAGCAGCCAAAAATTCTGTATTCACTGGGGAATTCACCGGGAAATTCGCCGGGAAATTCTCTAGGAAAGTCACCGAGAAATATGACTAGGTATACCTCTAGCAATACCGCCGAGTAGCGTGCACTTGGGCTAAGTTGTAGAACGTGAAAGAGGTTATTCGCGCCGAAATGGTGGCCAATGTTTTGGAGGTCTCCGTATCCCTAGGAGATTCAGTCTCTATTGGCGACACCCTTCTCCTTCTTGAATCAATGAAGATGGAGATTCCGGTGCTCTCTGAATTTGAGGGTCAAGTTATCGATGTCGGGGTAGCCGCTGGTGATGTTATTCAGGAGGGCGATCCGCTGATTGCAATTGAAACATCTGGTAAGTCGGAGCGAAGAAAATAATGAGCACTGAACGCTTTATTGATGCGGTTGGCCTCTCGCGGATGACTGTGCGACATGGCGATACCGCAATTGCCTTGGGTAGTGGTGATGTTCCGGTCTTGGGAACTCCAGCAGTCATCGCTTTAGCGGAGAACGCCACGATAGCCGCGCTCGCCGAATTTCTAGAGCAGAGCGAAACAACAGTTGGTGTGCGTATTGAACTTGACCACAGCGCGACCGCGAGCATCGGGGACGAAGTGGTTGCAACCTCCAAAGTTTCTTCGATTGCTGGGAAAAAGATTATTTTTGAAGTCGAATGTCATAGTGGAACTCGTTTGATTGCAAAGGGAGTAATTACCCGCGTACTAGTAGATAGAGTCTCGTTTATCGCTAAAGCTGCGGCAGAAGCGTTAACGCGAGGACATTGATTTCTCAATTATCCCCGCGCTATCTGCTCACCTCAGGTGAAAATAATTTCCTGAATTGATTCTTTTACTTCTTGCTTACTTTTCTTACTCTTGCTTACTCTTGCTTACTCTTGCTTACTCTTGCTTAGTTTCTTCACTCCTGTTCACTCGTGTTCACTCCTGTTCACTCCTGTTCACTCGTGTTCACTTTTATTTTTTTGTCGCCCAGAAAATGTCGGCAATCTCATCGATTTTCGCCAATAACTTCTCTGCAACAGCAACATCATTGGTTCCCTTGGTGCCTGCCGCTCCAGCAAGTTTGGTCGCCTCATTAAAAAGTGAGTGGAGGTTTGGGTAAGCCTCGAAATGATTAGGCTTGAAGTAATCAGTCCACAAGACCCAAAGATGCTCTTTGACCTGATGTGAACGCTCTTCTTTAATGGCAACTGCGCGAGCTTTAAAATCTGGATCACTGCTCGCGTTGTACTTCTCCATTGCCGCTTTAACCGATTGCGCTTCGATTTTGGCTTGTGCTGGGTCGTAAACGCCACAAGGCAGATCGCAATGGGCATATACAGTCATTGATGGTGTGAAGATATTTTTCATAAGAGCTCCTTAAAAGTTTTTTCTCTCGTTTTCAGGCTAGCCAACTTGATGCTTCTTTCAACATTTCCTTACTCTCAGCCTACCTCTGCGGTGATTTGAGCGAAATTCGAAATCTGTCAGCGGGTTTACTCTGGATTTGAGGTCGGTACGCTCTGGCCATGGGGTGGCCATTTTCTTTGCTATCGATTAGAACAGTCTTGGTCGAAGGCGAGTCGATGGCGCCTACCTACAACCATGGCGACTGGCTTCTCGTCTCCATGAAGGGGTCTAATCGAAGTGGCGCTGAAATCTCTGGCGGGAGTTGGGGTTTAACACCTGTTGGCGTAAAGGTCGGAACCGTTTTGCTCGTAGAACGTGAGGAACAACCCGGCGTTATTTTCATCAAACGCTTGATTGATATCCGCATGGACTCTCCAAACCGTCACTATCCAACTTTCTGGGTAGAGGGCGATAACAAATCATTTTCACAAGATTCCCGCACCTGGGGCGCGATATCTGGTGACGAAATAATCGGCAAAGTCCTCTTTAGAGTTAAAAAGAATTCCAAAAAGAAATATAAAAACTAAAATATAGAAAATATAGAAAATAGAGTGCAGTCTGCGAGAAGAAATGAACGCACCTCATACGTACAGACACGCTTGTGATTAAGCAAACAACGATTACTTTTAATCGTTGAAGAAGAGAGCAGGCGTTTAACTAGCGTTGGAACGCTTCAAATATGAGCGCCTTCTGCTCTTCTTCATGTAAGTGGTGATTACCAGTAGCCGGAGCTGCAGATGCCAATCGTGAAACTCTTCGAATTCCTCGTCCATCAAGAGTTTCCATCGAATTGAGCGCAAAGAATGGCCATGGACCTTGGTTCGCTGGCTCATCTTGAACCCAAAGAATGTTTGCGTTGGGGTGCTTTGCCGCTTCAGCTTTAATCGCTGCTGCAGGGAATGGATACAACTGCTCAACACGAACGATCGCTGTTGTTAACTCATTAAGTTTTGCACGTTCTGCAACAAGGTCGTGATAAATCTTGCCAGAGCAGAAAATTAATCGAGTTGCGTTATTGACCATGGAATCTGGGATCACTATTTGGAAATGTCCAGAGGTGAAATCTTCTAACTTTGATGCGGCGGCTTTTAAGCGGAGCATCGATTTTGGTTCAAAGACAATCAGGGGTCGTCTCGCAGGGTTGGCCATATGCCAGCGGAGCAGATGGAAGTACGAGGCCGGGCTGGATGGCTGTGCAACGGTCATATTGTTCTCAGCGCAGAGCTGCAGGAATCTTTCGATTCGAGCAGATGAGTGATCTGGCCCCTGGCCTTCATAGCCATGAGGCAAGAGCATTACAACAGAGGAGCGCTCGCCCCACTTTTGCAGCGCGGAAGAGACAAATTCATCGATGATGGTCTGTGCACCGTTGGCGAAATCACCAAACTGCGCTTCCCAGAGCACAAGTGCATCATCTCGTTCTACCGAGTATCCATACTCGAAACCGAGCGCTGCATATTCAGAGAGGAGAGAATTAACAACAAAGAATTGATTCTCGTTGGAAATTAAGCCACGTAGTGGAATCCACTCGCTGCCATTGTTCCCATCAACTATCACTGCATGGCGTTGGCTAAATGTGCCACGACCGACATCCTGTCCTGCAAGGCGAATATGTTTGCCATCGAGCAGCAGCGATCCGAAAGCGAGCGCTTCGCCCATAGCCCAATCAATGGTGCCCTCATTGAGCATCTCAACGCGACGTGAAAGTTGTGGCAACAACTTAGGATGAACGGTAAAGCCTTCTGGAATCGCAACCTGAGTCGCCGCAATTTGTCGGGCAACCTCCGCGCTAATTGCAGTGGCAGTCTCTTCTGGAGCGAGCACTTTCTTAGAATCAAGAGTTGGCGCGCTCGCCTCTTTATTATGAACTGCAGCGAAGATGGCCTCGAGTTGAGTCTGGAAATCTCGAGTAACTTCCTCGGCCTCTTCCATGGTGATATCCCCGCGACCGACGAGCGCTTCAATATAAAGGGTGCGCGTGGTTCGCTTGGCATCAATTAATTTGTACATCAATGGTTGAGTGAAGCTTGGCTCGTCGCCTTCATTGTGGCCCCGGCGGCGGTAGCAAATCATGTCGATCACGACATCCTTATTAAATGCTTGGCGGTACTCATAAGCAAGACGTGCTACGCGAACGCATGCCTCCGGGTCATCTCCGTTGACGTGGAAAATCGGCGCCTGCACCATGCGCGCAACATCAGTGGCATACGTTGATGATCGTGCTGCACTTGGTGAGGTAGTAAAGCCAACTTGGTTATTGATAACAATATGAATAGTTCCACCGGTGCGATAGCCAGGAAGTTGGGAGAGGTTGAGAGTCTCAGCAACAACACCTTGACCTGCAAATGCAGCATCACCATGGAGCAAGATTGGCAAAACAGAAAATTCATCGCGAATATTGATCTTGTCTTGCTTTGCTCGAACAATTCCTTCGAGAACTGGATTAACTGCCTCTAAGTGTGACGGGTTCGCTGCGAGATACACCTTGGTCTGTGCGCCAGAGTCTGCAGTGAAAACTGATTGGGTACCAAGGTGATACTTCACATCTCCAGAGCCTTGAACTGAATTATCTTGGTAATGACCTTCGAACTCTTGGAAGATTTGACCGTGAGGTTTTCCACCGACATTTGCGAGAACATTGAGTCGACCACGGTGCGGCATACCAATACACACTTCGTCGAGCTTCTCTTCTGCCGCTGCAATGAGAATCGCATCGAGGATTGGAATAACTGACTCGCCACCTTCTAGAGAGAATCGTTTCTGGCCAACAAACTTTGTTTGGAGGAAAGTTTCGAAAGCTTCGGCGCTATTGAGTTTGCGCAAAATTCGAAGTTGTTCGTTTCGATCCATCTTCTCAACTGGAACTTCAAGGCGAGTTTGCATCCATTTACGTTCTGCAGGATTGCTCAGATGCATGTACTCGATACCAATTGTTCTGCAGTATGCATTGCGAAGGATTCCAAGGATGTCTCGGAGCTTCATAAATTGCTTGCCACCAAAACCACCGGTGGCAACTTCGCGGTCGAGATCCCAGAGCGTTAAGCCATGGGTGACAGTGTCGAGGTCAGGGTGGATTCGAAGCTTGAATTCAAGTGGATCAACATCGGCCATGAGATGGCCACGGCTGCGGAAAGCGTGAATTAACTCCTGGACGCGAGCGGTTTTATGGATGTCATCATCTTTGCTTCGCTCTAAATCGGTATTCCATCTAATAGGTACGTAAGGAATGCGAAGGGCGGTGAAAATTTCATCGTAGAAGCCCTCAGCGCCGAGAAGAAGCTCGTGGATTCGACGCAAGTAATCGCCCGACTGAGCGCCTTGAATAATTCGATGGTCGTAGGTGCTGGTGAGGGTGACAACTTTGCTCACTGCCATTCGGGCAAGCGTTTCCTCATTGGTGCCCTGGAATTCAGCAGGGTATTCCATGGAGCCAACGCCAAGAATTAAACCTTGGCCTTCCATAAGTCGAGGAACTGAGTGAACGGTGCCAATAGTTCCTGGGTTGGTAAGTGAAACTGTTGTGCCAGCGAAATCTTCAACGGTGAGTGCGCCGGTGCGTGCCTTCTTAATAAGCGACTCATATGTTTCAAGGAATTGTGCGAAGTCCATTAATTCGCAACCCTTTATCGAGGGCACTAAGAGTTGGCGCGTGCCATCTGATTTCGCGAGGTCAATTGCAATGCCAATGTTGATGTGATCTGGTCTGCCAATAGCTGGCTTACCATCAATAGTTGTGTAGTACGCATTCATCTCTGGCATCGCGCGAAGCGCTTTAACCATTGCATAACCAATTAAGTGGGTAAACGAAACTTTTCCACCACGTGCGCGTTGCATGTGATTGTTAATAACAATGCGATTATCAATTAATAATTTTGCTGGGATAGAGCGAACGCTTGTTGCTGTAGGAACGTGTAGCGAAGCTTCCATGTTGGTGACAACACGCGCTGCAGTTCCTCGTAGCGGATCAACTTGTCCTGCAGAAGGTGAAGTAACTACGGGCGCGCTCTTTTGTAACGGCTGCGCAGGAAGTGGGTCACTTGTTCGAGGTGCTTTTGAAATGACAGATTGCGGTTGCGCTCCCGGTGTTGCAGGAGTTGGGGTCGTCACTGGCGAAAGGTTAGTTGATGCTGATGGACTTGGTGAACTCGCTGCAGTTGGCGAAGAAGCGGGAGTTGCGGCGGGAGAAGAAGTAGTTGCCGTAGTTGCAGCTGATGCAGTTGCAGCTGATGCAGTTGCAGCTGATGCAGAAGGTAGGGAAGAAGATGACTGAGGCGCTCCACTTGTCGAAGCGCTTGCACTTGCTGCTGCGCTTTTTGGCGCTGGTGGTCGTCCACCCGCAGCGGGAAGAGTGAGTCCTGGTGGTGTGACAAAGTTTTGTTGGGCTTGTGAACTTGCAACGGTTGGCGCTGCTGCGCCGTTACTTTGACCCGTTGGTGTATGGCCACCATTTGCGAAGAGCGCTTTCCATTGAGCATCTACGGAATCGGGGTTGGCGAGATATTTTTCGTACATCTCATCAACGAGCCACTCATTGGCGCCAAAATCCCCAGCGAAGTCTGTAGTCGACACTGACTCTCCCAGTACTTGTTTAAGGCAAGGGTATCGAGCCTTGGGGGTGGATATCACCCTGGATGTACGTGGAGAGGCGAGAAGAATAGTGAGGTTGCTCAACTTTT
>DAIRSQ010000009.1:0-13539 GCA_036804325.1 Candidatus Nanopelagicaceae bacterium
TTCTCAGTTAAAGCATCGAGGTACATTTTTGGATGTTTGACATTCCACCAGCGCTCCCCCGCTACATGGGAGTGTGCGCCAGCGCCCAATCCCCACCAATCACCGCTCACCCAATACATTTGATTATGTCGACTCTCATGTCCAGGGCGAGACCAGTTACTCAATTCATACCAGCTAAATCCCGCCTCGCTCATTCGCGCATCGATAAGAAGATATTTTTCTGCAGTCTGATCATCATTGGGCATCACAACATCGCCTCGTCGCACTGCGGCGCCAAATTTTGTTCCCTGCTCAACAATGAGCGCGTAAGCGCTGAGGTGATCTATCGGAAGCGATAGAGCAAAGCGAACGCTCTCTTCTAAGTCGGCAACGCTCTCTCCAGGAGTTCCATAAATTAGATCGACGCTAATCGAATCAAAACCGGCGCTCTTGGCGTTATTTACTACTTCGCTAACTCGAGTTGAATCGTGAGTTCGATCAAGGGTTTGCAGCACGTGTCCTTTAACTGATTGAACTCCAAAAGAGATTCGATTAAAGCCAGCCTGGCGTAATTGGATTAGAGACTCAGCGCTAACTGAATCTGGATTTGCCTCCGTTGTAATCTCACATGTTTTTGATACAAGAAATCTCTCTTCAACCGCACGGAGCACGCGCCCTAGATGATTCGGAGGCAGCAGGGTTGGGGTTCCACCACCAAAGAAAATTGTTGTCACCTCTCGCTCACCGAGTCGTGCAACCGCTTGATCTAATTCAGCAATGAGAGCATCGATATAACCTTCAGAGACCGAAGCAACCGAAGATGCATCTGCCCGTAACTCGGCTGGGGTATAAGTATTAAAGTCACAATAACCGCAACGTTTTACGCAATAAGGAATGTGAATGTAGAGCGAGAGTGGCAAAGCCGTCCCACCCGCTGAACTCACTTTTTGCCCTTAGCTTTCTCGGCCTCTTCACTGGTTGATAGCGCGGCGATAAATGCTTCCTGCGGTACTTCAACGCGCCCCACCATCTTCATTCGCTTCTTACCCTCCTTCTGCTTTTCAAGGAGTTTCCGTTTACGAGTGATATCACCGCCATAGCATTTTGCGAGAACGTCTTTACGAATTGCGCGAATGTTTTCTCGAGCAATAATTCGAGAGCCAATCGCTGCCTGAATTGGAACTTCAAATTGCTGCCGTGGGATTAATTCGCGCAATTTTCCAGTCATCATGACCCCGTACGCATAGGCCTTCTCTTTATGAATGACCGCGCTAAAAGCATCAACTTTCTCACCTTGTAGCAAGATGTCTACCTTTACCAAATCACCAGGCGCTTCACCAATTGGTTCGTAATCTAATGATGCGTAACCTCGAGTGCGCGATTTCAAGTTATCAAAGAAGTCGAAGACGATCTCACCAAGCGGCAAGGTGTAGCGAATCTCCACCCGATCTTCAGAGAGATAATCCATCCCTTGAAGAACGCCTCGACGACCCTGGCATAACTCCATGATGGAACCGATAAATTCACTAGGTGCAAGAATTGTTGCGCGCACAATTGGTTCACGCACTTCTGCAATTTTTCCTTCAGGGAATTCACTTGGATTTGTCACTTCCACTTCACGCCCATCTTCGAGCGTTAAGTGGTAAACCACGTTCGGCGCAGTTGAAATTAATGAGAGATTTGCTTCGCGTTCGAGGCGTTCACGAACAATTTCCATGTGCAGTAGGCCAAGAAATCCGCAGCGGAATCCAAAGCCAAGAGCCGCTGAAGTCTCTGGTTCGAAAACTAACGCGGCATCATTGAGTTGGAGTTTCTCGAGCGCTTCACGAAGAGTGGGATATTCCGATGCATCGAGCGGATAAAGTCCAGAGAAGACCATCGGAATTGGATCTTTGTAACCGGCAAGCGCAACCTGCGCAGGTTTATTTGCAGTGGTAACGGTGTCACCAACTCGCGATTGTCGGACATCTTTTACGCCAGTGATGAGATAACCCACTTCACCGACGCCAAGTCCCTTGCTCGAAATCGGCTCTGGCGAGATAACTCCTACTTCGAGCATTTCGTGCTTGATTCCAGTTGAGAACATCTGAATTTGATCGTGTTCTCGAAGGCGGCCGTCAACTACGCGCACATACGTCACCACGCCTCGATAAACGTCGTACACAGAGTCGAAAATAAGAGCACGTGCAGGTGCATTGGCATCGCCAACAGGAGCTGGGATTCTGCGGACAATCTCGTCAAGAAGATGTTCGACACCTTCACCGGTCTTGCCCGAAACTTTTATGCAATCACTTGGGTCACAACCAATAAGACGCGCTAACTCATCGGCAAACTTCTCAGGTTGCGCCGCAGGTAGATCAATCTTGTTAAGAACGGGAATGATTGTTAAATCGTTCTCCATTGCAAGGTAAAGATTGGCAAGAGTCTGAGCTTCGATCCCTTGCGCACAATCAACAAGGAGCACTGCTCCCTCACATGCCGCGAGTGAGCGAGAGACCTCGTATGTGAAATCCACGTGACCAGGAGTATCAATCATGTTGAGGATGAAATCACTGCCATCTGTACGCCACGGAAGTCGGACTGCTTGGGATTTGATGGTGATACCACGTTCGCGCTCGATATCCATTCGATCGAGATATTGCGCGCGCATATTCCGAGCTTCGACAACTCCGGTAATTCCCAGCATTCGATCTGCGAGAGTGGATTTACCGTGATCGATGTGAGCAATGATGGAGAAATTGCGAATGAACGATGGATTGGTATCAGCAGGTTGAGGCGCGCTACTTAGAGGGATGGCAGGCATTTATGCCGCACTAATTTCGTTATCGAGCGGAAGATGAAGATGCAGCCTTAGCCATCGCTGACTTCTTGTTCGCTGCTTGATTCTTATGGATAACCCCTTTTGCAACTGCAACATCAAGGGCGCGTGAGGCTGCGCGAAGTTCCTTGGTTACAACAGCGGAATCCCCAGCGGTAATCGCATCACGGAAACGGCGGATAGCGGTCTTGAGTGAGGAGCGAACAGCCTTGTTGCGCTCTTGCGCCTTCGCGTTGGTCTTAATCCGCTTGATCTGCGACTTGATGTTTGCCATAAAACTCTGGGTCTCTTCTCGTGTGGGTCTCTCTGCGGCCGGGGTGGCCATTCATACGGGGAGGAGGGTATCAGCAGCGCGCTAACTGGCTCAAACTGAGCGAGCGGCAGCCACCGCCATCAAGGCTTGCTCGCAGGCAAAGGCAGGATCGCTGCCGCCACCTTTAACTTGGCCATCGGCAAAGGCGATAGCGCTAATCGCAGAGGTAATACCGGCCCCGCTCCAACCGGCGAGCTGGCGGCGCGCTTTCTCAACTTGCCATGGAGCCATTCCCAAAACTGGAGCAAGCTCTGCGGCGCGAGCTGAGCGCGGCGCCGAACCGACTTTCGCCAGAGTTCGCAATGAGGATGCCAACGAATTCACGATCACAACGGGATCAACACCAGTATCGAGCGCTTGGCGAAGCGTGACGAGGGCTTGACCTAATGAACTCTCCAAAATTGCATCTGCAACTGCGTATGAAGTTGTCTCTACTCTTCCGGCAAAGAGTGCGTTGACATGTGCAACTTCGATTGTTCCATTGGTGTCGCTAAGCAATTGATGGAGTGCGCTCACCATCTCGCGCGCTTCACTCCCCGAAGCATCCACAAGTGCTCTCGCAGCATCAGTGGAAATTTTTCTTCCTCGATCAAGCGCTTCTGCTTTCACCAATTCAATCTTCTCGCCATCTTTTTTAATGGCATCGCATGTGATGAGATTAATTTTAGCTTTTTTCAATTTATCTATAAAAGCTTTTCCTTTTACTCCGCCAGGGTGGATCAATACCAGTGTGATATCACTGGGTTGCTCCCCTAAAAATCGAAGAATCTCTTCCTGGGCTTCCTCAGGAATATCTTGAAGTTCACGGAGAACTACAAGTCGCTCCTCGCCAAAAAGAGATGGTGCAGTTGTGTTAGAAAAGTCGCCCGGTTCCATCGCGCTACCATCGAGTGTGATCTTCTCTGCTTGAGAGGCTTCGCGTTCAATCCCACGTAACGCGCGATCTGCGAGGACCTCTTCGCTGCCAAAGAGCAGATAGCTTTTCACTAGGCCCCCTCTCGCATATTCATAATTATTTCTGGGTTACTTCTCGCTCGCTATTACCTCGCCCACGGAGATGGCGGTTGCGCTGCAATGATGAGATTACCTTCTCGCTTGGCTAACGCAAGGCAGTGGTTGATATCAGTTCGATAGATGGCGCCATACTTTCCATAGAGCTCCAAGGCGCTAGGCGCAGGATGGCCATAGGGATTTCCTGCACCCACGCTAAAGAAAGTGACCTGGGGCGCAAGTAGCGCTATCAACTCTGGATCTTGCAGCGCTGATCCATGGTGGGCTGCTTTCATCAAAGCTATCGGAGCGCCACTCCATAAATCATCGGGACGAGCGCGCTGTAAAGATATAACTGCACGTGCCTGCCCCTCTAGTTCAAGATCTCCCGCAGCAAAAAAAGTTGCGCCATATGCATTTCCCAGAATTGCGATACTTGAATCATTGGGAGATACATCAGAGGCGGCGGTTACTACCTCTATTTTTACCCCAGCTCGCTCAAATCGCTCACCGGGCCGAGGTGAATGCGTTGGAATGTTTCCAAGTAATTGGGTCACTTGGTCAACCTGTGTATTCGGTTCTTTCGTCAAGGATGTCCACACTCTCCCAATCTGCCTACCGGTAAGTGCACCTTTTAAGCCTGAGACATGATCTGCATGAAAGTGTGTGAGTACTAGTAAATCTATCGTGGTAATTGAAAGCAGCTTCAAACACTTGTTGATTGGAGTTGCCTCGGGACCAACATCAATAACTATGGCAGCGTTATCAGCTGTTTTAATAATGAGACCATCCCCTTGACCGACATCGCATTGAAAGAAACTCCAATCGACAGGAATCCAGGAGTGGGAAAATGGTTTGACCGTAAATAAAATTTCAACTGATAAAAGAACGAGAATTATTGCGATTGCAAAATTCCTAATCCTGTTGGATTGGATCGCAAATAAGATTCCTAGGACCAGAACGAGCAATATTGCTATCAAGGAGCCAAGCAAATTCCGTGGCCATTTCAATGCTGCAAAGGGAAGGTTGGAAAAATTTCGCGCGATAAAGGTGATCCAGAGCGAAAAGGGAGTGATGCACCAACTAATTCCTGCGCCAAGGGTGAGGCTAAATGGAGCCACTAACATCAAAATAAGACCAAGCGAGGTGATGATTGCTATCACTGGCGCAACGAGAAAGTTTGCTGCGATGGAAATTAGACTCAATTCACCAGAGAGCAGAACAATAATGGGTAAGCATGAAATTGTTGCCGAAAGTGGGATTGCCAAACCTTCAGCAAATAACGGAGGTACTCCCTTTGCCTCCAATTTCTTCTGAAGAATTGGCGCAAGAAATAGGAGCCCTGCCGTGGCAAAGACGGATAATCCAAAACCCGCATCTCGCACGAAAAAAGGATTAACGAGAAGTAAGAGTGAGATTGCTGCAGCTAGAGCAGGAATCGGCGAACTTCGAACGCCTTTCGCGCGCGCTACAAGTAGCGCCCCCGTCATAACTGCTGCCCGCAAAACAGAGGAACTAGGGCGAACTACCGATATAAATATCATTAGAGAGATGGCAACTAACCACCATAGATACTTTCGCTTAACTTGCACCGCTCGACCTAGAGCCAAGATCAAAGCTGCCACAATCGCGAAATTGGCCCCACTTACCGCTGTCAGATGAGTTAACCCACTACGACGCATCGCAAGCGTTAGCTCTTCATCTTGACCGCTGCGATCACCGATTATTAATCCGGGTATTAGCGCTCGCGCATCTGAAGGCAAGGCGCTTGTGCTCCTTTTTATCTCATTTCGTATGTAATTCGTTAAACGCCAAAACCAATTAGCGCTTTTCGTTGCAGTTACTCTACTTACTTGTGAAATAGCGCCTGCTCGGGTGGCGTACCCATCGAAAACCCGGAGCCTGCCCAGAAGTTCTAATTGATCACCAGGAATATATTTTGCTAATTCTTCGCCGCCAATTAATAGAAATGGCACATTCAATTCCGCGCTCTCAAGCGCTTGTAATTTAACATCTGCGCTATATAAATTTCTCTGGTTAAAATTATTGTGGGTCTTCCCCGTGTTTTTCCGAACATCAGAGCTAAGAGCGAGCTTTACTTTTAATACTTCGCCCTCTCGTTCTTTGAAAAAATCTAATTGCAGGGCGTGCTGGTGGAGCGAGAGCACTACTGCTCCAACAAACAAAGCGGCGCTAAAAGTTCCAACGAACTTTTTCCGAGTGACAATAAGCAGCACAAGTAGAGCTAGAAGAAAGATCTTCTGCGTTAATCCAAAGAGCAGTGATTGCGTGAACGCACCAACCCAAATTCCCAAGGCTGGGAAGAGAAGTCGAAAATCTCGCTTCACACAGTTACGAAATTACGTAGTTCATTAAATTTCGATGGACCTATTCCAGAAACTTTCTGCAACTCGCTAACTGATCCGAAATTTCCATGTACTGCGCGATAAGCAACAATTCGTTTTGCAAGTACGGGCCCAACACCTGGTAGTCCATCGAGTTCATTTTCGGTAGCTCGATTGAGATTAAGTCGCCCACGGGCAATCTTTTCACCGCCGGCGCTCTGTAGGGATTCGCCATCAGGGCCTAGCCCCGAAAGATAAATTTGCTCGCCATCTTCCAAAAATCGAGCAAGGTTTACTGAAGTGGTATCGCTTCCCTCTCGAACTCCACCTGCCGCCTTAATCGCATCACCTACTCGCGAACCATCTGGTAACTGATATACCCCTGGGTTCTGCACCTGCCCCTGCACATCCACGACAAGTGAATAATTTGAAGAAGGCGATTCTGAATTAGTTTGTGAACTCCCTTGTGCGCCATCTGGTGCAGCTTTAATACTCGAGACAATTGGTTTGGCCTGCGCGCCAAAAAGGAGCGCAACAGCGAGTGCAATTGCTAGTCCAGCAACGATGAAGAGCGCTCTCTTTTGACTTGAAGTAATACTCAGATTGTTGTGGGTACTACTGGTATCACTGGTATTGGAGAAAAAAGAGATTCGCTTTGAAATCTTTCCCAATGAGAATCTGCGCTCTTGCGATGCATGGTTAATTCTTTCGAGTATTTCAGAAATCTCGTTTGATCCTGGGGTTTGCAATTTGTGCGGCGCCATGCGGTCAGAGTAAAAGGTGAGGTTGTCATCAAAAGAGTTGCCAAACTTTGCTGTGAATAGCTAGAGCGTTGGGATTAAATGCGCGGAGCGATGACAACTGCAATCGCTCCAGGGCCAACATGCGTTCCCACTACAGCGCCAACCTCGCTTATCACTACTTGTCCAACGCCAGAGAGCGCTCCTCTTAAGTTTGTAGCAAAGGTGGCGGCCAACTCTGGAGCGCCAAGATGATGCACGGCGACATCTACCGCGCGATTTTTCGTCGCTTCAAGGGCCATCTCCTCAAGTCGCTTAATGGCGCCAGCTTGCGTTCGCACCCGCTCTTTAGCTACTACGTGGCCATCTTCCACAGTGAGTATTGGTTTAATAGCTAGTGCCGTAGCAAGCAGCGACGCGCCGCGACTAATTCGACCGCTCCTCCGTAAATTTTCCAATTTTGCTACGGAGAAAAAAATATTTGTTGCCGAGATTCTTCGGCGAGCTGCTTCAACTACCTCTATCGCACTCGCGCCCTCATCGGCTGCAAGCGAAGCAGCAACTACCCCGAAACCCATTGCCATCCCGACCGTTCGAGAATCAATTACGTGAATAGGAATTGATGCATTGGATGCCGCAAGTTGCGCGGCCTCGCTTGTGCCAGACATGGAAGAAGAGATGTGGATGCTGACAATCTCTTCTGCTCCATCTTTAGCTAGCTTCTCGTAGAGCGCGGTAAATCTCTCTGGGCTAGGACGAGAGGTCGTTGCCAATTCACCATTTCGAAGAGCTTGCAGCACATCAGTTGCCTGCGGATCAGCTTCGTCATAGGTCTTACCATTCCACTGGACCTGAAGTGGCACAACCGAGATTGCCAATTTTTTTAATAATTCTGTCGGCAAATAAGCCGTGGAATCAGTAACGATTGCGATGCGACTCATGCGCTCTCATCTCATTCTTCAATAACAATATTGACGAGTTTTGGTGCGCGAGCAATAACTTTCACAATCTTCTTGCCTTCAAGGGCTCCAGCAACAAGAGGTTCTGCTAGAGCTATTTTCTCGAATTCGCCATCAGTAATTTCAGGATCTATTTCGATCCGCGTTTTAATCTTCCCATTGATTTGCACAACCGCAGTGACACTCTCAGCTTTTACAAGCGAAGGATCAATTTGCGGCCAGCCAGCAAGTGCGACTGAAGGTTTATGACCTAAACGCTCCCACATCTCTTCAGCTGTAAAGGGCGCGACAAGCGAGAGCATGATTGCAATAGCTTCTGTCGCTTCCCGAACTGCGGGATCATTCGCTCCACAACCGCTATCGATTGACTTTCGCGTTGCATTTACCAGCTCCATCATCCGTGCAACTGCAACATTGAATCTAAAAGATTCAACGGCAAATGCAGCATCATGTAGCGCTTTATGCGTAGCTCGACGAAGGGTAATATCCCCTGTAGTGAAATCAACTCCTGGCGCAGATGAAACGTCACCTGCAAGTCGCCAGGCACGCGAAAGAAATTTCACCGAACCTGATGGGGAAACATCTGCCCAATCAACATCATCTTCTGGTGGTCCGGCAAAAACCATCGTCAAACGAATTGCATCAACGCCATGATTTGCTAACTCATCAGATAGTCGAACTAGATTTCCACGGCTCTTACTCATCGCCGATCCATCCATGACCACCATGCCCTGATTAAGAAGTCGGGTAAATGGTTCAGTGAAATCGAGTAGCCCCATGTCATGGAGCGCTTTGGTGAAGAATCGGCTATAGAGCAAGTGCAAAATTGCATGTGTTACGCCGCCAACATATTGATCAACTGGCAACCAGGTCTTTACATCTTCAGCGTTAAATGCGCGTTCACTCTCATTTGGGCTTGCGTAGCGAAGGAAATACCAGGAGGAATCAACAAAAGTATCCATGGTGTCGGCATCGCGCTGAGCCGCGCCGTTGCATCGTGGACAGGAGACATTGATCCAATCATTTGCAGCACCGAGCGGTGATTTGCCTTTCGGCGACAGATCTAATGTCCCCGCAGCCGGGAGCTTGACCGGTAAATCACTTTCAGGAACGGGAACTTCGCCACATTTTTCACAATGAATAATAGGAATGGGCGTGCCCCAATAACGTTGGCGAGAAATGAGCCAATCACGGAGTCGGTAATTGCGCGCTGCCTTCCCAAGACCATCACGTTCTAACTGCGTAATGATCTGCGAAATAGCGCTCTCTTTAGAAAGGCCGTTGAGGGAACCAGAGTTGATAAGAGCGCCATCACCACTGGTCGCAATCCCTGTTACGGCTGGATCCTCTTCACCGGTTTCGACAACTACTCGGATTGGCAGCTTCATCGCGCGAGCAAAATCCAAATCGCGTTGATCATGTGCCGGAACGGCCATGATTGCACCTGTTCCATAGTCAGATAACACGTAATCACTTGCCCAGATTGGTAACTTTTCACCATTCACTGGATTTATAGCGTAGCGCTCTAAGAACACACCAGTCTTAGGGCGATCTGTCGCCAATCGATCGATATCACTTGCCGCTTTGACGCTCTCAAGATACTCAGTAAAAGCGTTAGCAACCGCGGGTGAACTATCAGAGGCAATTTCTTGTGCGAGAGGTGAATCGGCAGCAATCACAAAGAAAGTTGCGCCATAAAGGGTATCTGGTCTCGTGGTGTAAATCGTTACTGGTTCAACGCGCCCTTCAATGACGAATTGCACATTTGCGCCGCTGGATCGACCAATCCAATTCCGTTGCATGGTAAGAACTTTTTCGGGCCATTTACCTTCAAGTTGTTCCATATCGTCAAGAAGGCGATCGGCATAGTCAGTGATTTTGAAATACCACTGATTTAATTTTTTCTTTGTTACCTGGGTATCGCAGCGTTCACAGAGGCCGGCAACAACTTGCTCATTAGCTAATACAGTTTGGCAACTTGGACACCAATTAACCGCAGAGTCTTTCCGATAGGCCAATCCTTTTTCATAAAGTTTAAGAAATATCCATTGATTCCATTTGTAATATTCAGGGTCGCAGGTATTGAACGTTCGATCCCAATCAAACGAGCAGGCATATCGGCGCATTGATGCTTTCTGCACTGCAATGTTTTCGTACGTCCACACGGCAGGATCAATATTTCTTTTAATAGCGGCGTTCTCGGCTGGTAATCCAAATGCATCCCATCCAATTGGATGCATCACATTAAATCCGCGTTGCACCCAGTATCGAGCGATTACATCACCTAGCGCATAAGCCTCTGCATGGCCCATATGGAGATCGCCAGATGGGTAGGGAAACATATCGAGTACATACTTTTTAGGGCGCTTGTCTTCGGGGCGGCCTGAACGAAAAGGAGCGAGCTCATCCCATACCGGCAGCCACTTCTCTTGGGCGCCCTGGATGTCATATGTATCTCGGGTATCCCGAGTATCTCGGGTATCTCTGGCTTCCTGCTCCTGCATGGCGATAAGGGTACCGGTTCACCTAGCGTGAACTAACGCCAATCAACTCCGGTGAGCTCACAACTAATGTCCCAGAGTTTTGCAGCGAGGTTTTGATCATATGCAGCGCTACTTGCGCGAGTGAATTTTGGATACCCACGCATTTCAAGGAAGCCATCTGGCCCCAGGTAACTTCCACCGGGAATCCCTTGGAAGGTTGCAGCGCAGAGAATCGGAAGAGCACCTTGTTTAGCGCTCTGTGCAAATACTTTATTGACGACATTTGCCCCACGTTCCATCACCGGCTGATTCTTCATCTGAGCGCCAACTGCTTGAAGGTTGGTCGCCGACCATCCGGGATGAGCCGCGCTTGCCAGTACCGCTTTCCTCTCAGGAAGTTGCCCCAACTGTGAGAGGCGATGAAGTTGCAAAGTGAAAAGTAAATTCGCCAACTTACTTCGACCGTATGCGCTCCATGGAGCATATTCGCCGCCACCGTAACATTGATCGATAATTAACTCTGATGTAAATGAACCCATGCGATGTGCCATGCTGGAAACTGAGACTACGCGAGCGTCTGCCGACAGTGCCTTAAAAACTTGTCCTGCAAAAGCAAAGTGTCCAAGATGATTAGTGCCCATTTGTAATTCAAATCCATCAACTGTATGGCGAAGTGGCGTTGCCATCACCCCGGCATTAAGTACTAATACATCAATTGGAGAAGTAACAGAGTCAGCTGCTTCTCTAATATTTTTTAGATTAGTGAGATCTAGCTTTAACGTATCTACTTTGCCTTGAGCGCCAACCTTTAATTGCGGAAGAAGTGGGACGGTCTTCTCAAGATTTCTAACAGCGAGTGTGACATCGGCGCCAGCTGCGATTGCGGCGCGGGCAACTTCAAGTCCAAGACCACTACTTGCTCCAGTAATGAGCAAATGTTTTCCAATTAGTGAATCTGGTTTATTCCAGTGTTTAGGGATTGTTGGGAGTGTTGCCACGTGGAGCTGAGGGGACTTGAACCCCTGACCCCCTGCATGCCATGCAGGTGCGCTACCAGCTGCGCCACAGCCCCGAAACATGAGAACTCTAGATGAAAAGAAAAGTTGCTGCTACTTGCCCTCGAGCGCGGGAGTTTTCACTGCTTTTGAGTTTATGGAGTTAGGAGGACTGTATGGATTGTGAAGATTCTTGTCCGAGAATTGGCTCGGGCAGGACCCCAGAGTTATGTTCAATTAATCGCCAACGTGCATTCCGCTTCTCAACTATCGACCACGAAGCATTTGCCAATCCACCAATGGCAACCCAATCGTTGATGGCTAGGCCGAGTAGCGCTCCGATGGCGCCGCGAGCTGCACCCCCATGGGTTACTACTAATAACGTCTGACCCGGCTTGCAATCGCTTAGGCCATTCTCAATTGCGCTCATCATCCGCTTCACAACATCACTTCGCCGCTCGCCATCACCACCAGCAGGCAAGTCATCGCCATCAAACCATCGTGCAAGATTTTCACCATCGGTAGCTTCAATATCTGGACCTGTGCGCCCTTCCCAACTGCCGCAATGTGTCTCGCGCAATCGCTGATCTGGTATCACTCGCAGATTCTTGACCGCTGCCACTGCTGACGCGGTATCAAGTGCGCGCTGCAAATCGCTCGAAATGATGTGGTCAATATCTTGCGTGCCAAGAATCGACGCCGCCCGAGCGACTTGTCCACGACCGGTGGCATTTAACGGAATGTCAGTATGTCCTTGAAATCGATTTTCGACATTCCAATCAGTTTGTCCATGGCGCATAATGATCAATCTGTTACTCATTATTTATCTCACTTATCCGAGTTGGTACTTAATTTCGGACAGTCGCCCCATAGTCGCTCCAACGCATAATATGTTCGAATTTCTGGGTGCTGAATATGAACAACTAAATCACCATAATCAAGGAGAATCCATTGGGAGCTGCCGCCGATTCCTTCGCGATGAATCGGTCGCTCCCCAACCTTCTGTAATTGCAATTGAATTTCATTTGAAATTGCCTCTAGTTGCGGATCATTAGCGCCAGTCACAATAAGAAAAACATCTGCCAGAATTCCCTGGTTAGATAGATCTAATGCAACGATATCTTTCGCTAATTTCTCTTCGGCAGCGGAGATAGCAACTTTTGTATGCGTCAAGGTTTCGGTCTTAAGCACCATAAATTCGCTTCACCTCATCAATAATTGATTCAGGGACAAACTTTGAAAGTTCTGCACCAGATTTCGCAGCTAATCTGATTTCAGTTGATGAAATATCAAACATCTCCGATTCGATAACCTGAAAATGTGCGCCAGGAATTTTTGTTAATTTTTCTCCGGGTCGTACTGCAACCACTAAATCAATTGATTGAAGAAGCTCTTCAGACTCTTTCCATGTTGGAATACCGTTAAAGGCATCGCTGCCCACTAGCAATACAAAATCTTCCGCAGGAAACGCATCTTGATATTCCCGAACGGTGTCGATTGTGTAAGTTGGTCCTGAGCGTTCAACTTCGCGAGAAGAGAGTTGAAAGTTTGGATTGTCCGCAATCGCTCTTGCTGCCATCGCGGTGCGTTCAATCGCACTTGCCGTCAAAGTTTTACCTTTCTGCCATGGCTCTCCCGCTGGCAAGAAAATCACCTTTGCCGCAATTCCTTCTGTAATCAATTGTTCTGCTGCATGAATATGACCGAGATGAATCGGATCAAAAGTGCCACCAAATAGCGCAGTTGGAAGTGATGTGTGCTGAGAGGAAGCCGAGAGAATTAGTGATCCTTATCAATTCGCAGCGCTAAGTAAAGGAGCAAGCTGAGCACTCCGAAAGCGAAGAGTCCAAAAAAGACTGGAGGGGCCGGCAACTCGCGTAATTCAGAGAGAATCAACATGGTTTCATCTTAATCTAT
>DAIRSQ010000009.1:13639-18062 GCA_036804325.1 Candidatus Nanopelagicaceae bacterium
AGCACGCCAGCGCCTTGCCATTTAGCAACAATCGCTTGGTGCCAAGGAATCTCGAACCATTCAATAATCGCGTGGGCAATTGTTGGGCCAACGCCTTCAACTGCCGAAAGTTTTTCGGAATCTGCTTCAGCAATTGCTGGAATACTTCCAAAAGCTCGTACGAGGGCCTGTGCAGCAGTCGGACCAACATGACGAATTGAAAGTGAAACTAGAACTCGCCAAAGCGGTCTGCTCTTTGCTTTCTCGAGGCCATCAATAAAGCGAGTAGCAATCGCACTGGCACTTCCATCTTTCTTTGTGAAAAAAGTTGACTTCATCAGATCTGGCAACGTTATGTTAAAGAGATCACCTTCGTCATTAACAATCTTCTCATCAAGAAGGGCTTGTGCTGCTTCGTATCCGAGTACATCTATATCGAGGGCTGCACGCGATCCAATGTAATAAAGGCGCTCTCGCAACTGAGCTGGGCAACTTTGCGCGTTTGGGCACCTGATATCGACATCGCCTTCACTAATCGCGCGAAGCTTGGTGCCACACTCAGGACATTTTGTCGGCATCACAAATGCACGTTCATCACCAGTTCGTTTGGATTTCACCGGACCAAGAACTTCAGGGATTACATCTCCAGCTTTGCGGATTACAACATAATCGCCAATGAGTATTTCTTTTCGCTCGACCTCTTCTTGGTTATGTAACGTCGCATTGGTCACGGTAGAACCAGCAACCTTCACCGGCTCCATATGTGCAAATGGCGTCACTCGCCCAGTGCGACCAACGCTCACCTTTATATCTAGTAGGCGGGTGACCACCTCTTCTGGTGGAAATTTCACTGCGATTGCCCACCGTGGCGCTCGAGAAGTCGCCCCTAATTTCTCCTGCTTTGCAAACTCATTGACCTTTACTACAACGCCATCTATCTCGTGCTCTAACTGATGTCGTTCATCTTGATATTTCGAAATGTACTTAAGTACATCATCTAGTTTGGTAAAGGTGGCCACTCGACTGCTAACCGGCAAACCCCACTCAGCTAAAGTTTGATAAACCTGAGATTGCGAAGTGAAGTTAGCGCCTTCAATAGCTCCCACGCCATGAACCAACAACCGAAGTGGCCTACTTGCCGAAACCTTGGGATCTTTTTGGCGTAAAGATCCGGCCGCTGCATTTCGGGGATTAGCAAAAGGAGCTTTTCCACTCTCGGCGATGGCGTTATTCAATTCATTAAACTCTGCAAGCGGGAAATACACCTCTCCTCGAATTTCAATAAGTCGAGGGGCGCTTTTTCCCTGAAGTTGATGTGGCACCCCAGAAATAGTTTTCACATTGAGAGTGACATCTTCTCCCGTTTTTCCATTTCCTCTAGTGAGCGCTTTTACCAGTTTTCCATCTTCGTAAAGAAGATTGATTGCAAGTCCATCAATTTTTAATTCGCAGAGCCACTCAGGGGAATCAACTTCTTTAAGGACTCGTTCCGTCCATGCAGAAAATTCACTCTCATCAAAAACATTATCCAAACTCATCATTGCTTTAATGTGATCGCTTTGCTCAAATGAAGTTTCTAATCCACCACCTACCTCAAGGGTCGGTGAATGCGGATCACGTAGTTCTGGATTGGAATCTTCAAGTTGAACCAGTTCACGCCATAAGTTATCGAACTGTGCATCCGTGATAACTGGTTTATCAAGCACGTAGTAATAAAACTGATGTTCCCGAATTTGCTCCGCTAGCTCCGCCATTCGTTGACGAATTTTGCTCACTATTTCGTCCAATCGATAGTTGCGGAACCAACTGCTCGCTCGTCTTCATAAATAACGAGCGCTTGACCTGGCGCAAGGCCAAAGAGCGGCTCATCTAACGTTGCAGAGAGGCGTTCACCATCCCAACGATAGGTGCACGGCAAAGCTTTTCCATGTGCGCGCACTTGAGCTAAACCGCGGTGCTCACCGAGTGAGGCAACCGGGCCACACCACTTCACATCAACTCCAGAAATCTCTGTAATTGCTAACTCCTCTCGGGAGCCAACAACAACACGATTATTTATCGGTTCCACTCGTAATACATAACGAGCGCGACCGTCATCGGCAGGAATGGTTAAACCAAGTCCACGCCGTTGCCCCACGGTGTAGGTGTATGCGCCCTTGTGCTTACCAAGGACTGCTCCCTCTTCATCGACGATCTCACCGACTTCGCTTCCTAATCGATCACGGAGCCAACCCGCATTATCACCAGAAGGGACAAAACAAATGTCATGGCTATCTGGTTTTTGAGCCAGTGAAAATCCTCGAGCTTCAGCCTCTTTGCGGACCTCACTTTTAACCGTGTCCCCCAATGGAAAGAGTGCACCAGATAGTTGCTCCTGAGTTAACACTGCAAGTACATACGACTGATCTTTTCCTTCATCGTCGGCTCGATAAAGCAGTGGTCCTTTATCGCTTGAAAACAGTTTGGCATAGTGACCGGTCGCTACAGCGTCGTATCCCATGGCCCGCGCTCGCTTTAATACCGCTTCAAACTTAATTTTCTCATTACACCGCAAACAAGGATTTGGAGTCTTTCCGGCAGAGTATTCAGAGAGAAAATTTGAGACTACTCCCTCATGAAACTCTTCAGCCATATCCCAGATATAAAACGGAATTCCAATGATGTCTGCTGCACGACGGGCATCATGTGAATCTTCGATGGTGCAGCAACCACGAGCACCAGAGCGATATTTTTGTGGATTGGCAGAGAGCGCAAGGTGTACACCAATAACCTCATGCCCGGCATCAACGACTCGCGCAGCTGCAACCGCGGAATCAACTCCGCCAGACATCGCCGCAATGACTTTCATTTCACACCTGCAGCTCGAGCTCGTGTAACTACATCGTTAATAACAGAAATCGCTTTATCTATCTCTTGTTCGCTTGTTGTTGTGCCAATTGAGAATCGAATAGAGGAGCGCGCAACTTTTGGTGCAAATCCCATCGCGATTAATACATGGCTAGGTTGGGCAATGCCTGCGCTACATGCAGACCCAGTTGAGCATTGGACTCCCTGTGCATCAAGTAATAGCAAGAGCGCATCACCTTCGGCTCCAGCAAAGGTGAAGTGCACAATGCCTGGAAGGGTATTTGAGCCACCATTGAGGCGAACATCATCAACTGCGCTAGTCACGCCCTGAATTAAACGCTCTCGTAAATTTCGAATCCGGCTCGCATTTGACTCCAACCGTTGCTGAGAAATTTCTGCAGCAGTGGCAAAAGCAGCGATTGCTGGGGTATGCAAGGTACCGCTTCGAACATCACGTTCTTGTCCGCCACCATGAAGCAGCGGCGTTAACTCAAGATCTTTTCGCGCCACTAAGGCGGCAACTCCCAGTGGTCCACCAATTTTATGACCGCTAATGGTCATCGCATCGACTCCAAGAGTAGAAAAGTTAAGCAGCACTTTTCCAAAACTCTGTACCGCATCAGTGTGTATAGGAATCTTCAACTCTCTCGCAGCCGCAGCGATTTCAGAAACTGGTTGAAGCGCACCAACCTCATTATTTGAATGCATCACTGTGGCAAATGAAATTTCATTTTGTCGTTCGCGCAGAAGTTCAATCGCGCTCTTTACTTGAGTAGTTCCGTCACCATTCACCTCTGCAAGATGAAGCGTGACCTGTTCTTCACGCTCCAACCACTCTAAAGGATCAAGAATTGCGTGATGTTCAATGGGTGTTGAAAAAATCGCAGACTTCTCTGGAGCGCTATTCCAATACAGACCTTTGACGGCCAGATTATTTGCTTCAGTTCCCGAGGCAGTAAAAATAATCTCTTGCGGCTTGGCGCCAAGTGCAGCTGCAATTTTTTCTCGAGACTCTTCGACTACTCGCCGAGCGCGACGTCCAGCGCCATGAAGACTTGATGCATTACCCACCTGCGATGCCTCGCTGAGCATGACTTCAAGAGCTTCCGGCAGCATTGCCGTTGTCGCAGCATTATCAAGATAGGCCGCGTTCATCTCAGAAATCACCCCTCAATTCTAGGGTGAATAGTGGAATCAGCCCTTTTTCGCCTTAATGCCGGCTGTCGCCTGCGGCGCGACTGCAAAGAGATCGCCTACAACGCCAAAATCTGCAATATCAAAGATGGGCGCTTCTGGGTCCTTATTTACAACGACGATTGTTTTACTTGTTTGCATTCCAGCGCGATGTTGAATGGCCCCAGAGATACCGCACGCAATGTATAGAGCAGGGCTAACAGTTTTACCTGTTTGCCCTACCTGATGAGAGTGTGGATACCAACCAGCATCAGTTGCCGCGCGCGAGGCGCCCACTGCAGCGCCAAGCGCATCGGCTAATTCTTCAATGGGTGCAAAATTTCCATCAGTGCCGCGACCACCGGAAACAATAATGTTCGCTTCGGAAAGTTCGGGACGCGCACCACGTACCGCGGGTTCGCGC
>DAIRSQ010000009.1:18162-22649 GCA_036804325.1 Candidatus Nanopelagicaceae bacterium
CAAATTAGCTCCGGCGAGATGGCAATTGCATCTGTGATGATTCCGGAATCTAGGCGAACTGCCAGACGTCCGGCAATTTCTTTTCCACGCGCAGTGGAAGGAAGCAAAATTGCCCCCGCTCCTTTTGATTTAGCTACATCAGCCAAGGCGCTTGCGATTGCTGAACTTGGGTGGTTATTAATTTCACTCGACTCAAGAAGAGTGATGGCAAAAGCGCCAAATTTATTTAACGTTGGCGTCGCAGCGTCTAACTCCTGTGAAGTTCCAGCAATTACCGCGTGCGCGCTGCCCAATAATCGAGCGAGCGTTAATAGCTCTCCGGCGGTCTTTGCTGGCGCGCCATAGGTATGGTCAATAAATACAAATATTTCACTCATCAGATCAACCTCTTCTCTGCAAGAAAATCAACAAGTGCGCTGCCTGCGCTTCCTTCATCGACAACTTTGATACCTGCGCCACGCGCCGGAGCCAGCGCAAAATCGCGCACTTCACTCCACGCGCCTCCTCCACCAACTTCGCCGGCAGCAATTCCTAAATCAGAGAGTTTCATCTCTGTGATGGTCTTTTTCTTTGCAGCCATGATTCCTTTAAATGATGGGTAACGAGGTTCGTTAATTTTTTCAATTACCGTGACAATTGCAGGTAGTGGCGATTCCATGGAATCCACTCCCTCATCAGTCATCCGCTTCGTCGCGACCCTGCCCAATGCGCTATCGACTTTCACTTCACCTGCAAAAGATAGGTGTGGTAATTCAAGTCGCTCAGAGAGCATGGATGGAATGACGCTCATCCGCGCATCTGTTGACTCTGTTCCGGTAAGAATTAAATCTGGTTGCTCACGCTTAATTGCCTCTGCAAGTACGCGAGAGGTGGTGAGGGCATCAGAACCGGCGAGCGCGCCATCATTAATATGTATCGCGCTATCTGCCCCCATCGATAAACCTTTGCGGAGCGCTTCTTGTGCACGTTCTGGTCCCATCGAGAGCAGCGTCACTGTATGTCCAGCTTCAGATCCACCATGCGCCTCAACAATTCGCAGCGCTTCTTCCACTGCATATTCGTCGAGATCATTGAGCACAGCATCAGCGCTTTCACGATCAAGCACCTTTGCTGAAGTTAATTTTTTCTCAGCCCACGAATCTGGTACTTGCTTCACACAGACAAGAATTTTCACAACGCGCTCCCAGCAATGACGCTCAAGAAAACCGCAACGCTGCTGCTGCGGCCATATTCCGTTATGTTACCGAGCAGTAACTGAAAAAACCCAGCGAATTACTCCGTAGTAACCGATTTCACCCTTTACCCTGAACCAATGCTCGCGCTCGTAGCCCCCGGTCAAGGGGCGCAAACCCCAGGATTTCTCACGCCTTGGCTAGAGCTGCCGCGAGCACAAGAGCTCCTCGCCTGGTGGAGCGCAGTTGCTGGAGTGGATCTCCTCCACTTGGGGACGACTGCTGACGCCGATGAAATCAAAGCAACGGAGAATGCCCAACCGCTTCTCGTTGGCGCCGGACTTTTGGGAGCGCTTGCACTCTTTCCCCACCCCTCTGATGCCTTTGGCAAAGTAGGCGTAGTCGCTGGCCATTCAGTTGGTGAATTCACTGCCGCCGCAGGCGCCCGCGCCATCACCGCAGAATCAGCAATGGTTCTTGTTCGCGAGCGTGGCTTAGCAATGGCAAAAGCTTCAGCAAAAGAACGGACCGGGATGTCGGCGCTACTAGGTGGCGATCGTGAGGAGATTTTGGCAGCGCTAAACTCTAACTACCTCGTTGCTGCAAATGAAAATGGCGCTGGCCAAATTGTTGCCGCTGGCTTACTTGAAAATTTACAGAAATTGGAAGCGAACCCACCTGAGGGAGTTCGAGTTCGCCCACTTGCTGTGGCCGGCGCATTTCATACCTCTTATATGGAGAGCGCACATGATCGCCTCGCTCAACTCGCCCGCTCAGTGAGCGTCCGTGATTCACGGACCCGAGTCCTTTCCAATGCCGATGGTGCAGTTGTCCACTCTGGACGTGAAATTCTCGATCGGATGATTTCGCAAATCTCTCGCCCAGTGCGTTGGGACTTATGCATGAAATCTATGGGTGAACTTGGAGTAACCGCAGTTATCGAAGTACCTCCTGCGGGAACGCTCGTTGGATTAATCAAGCGCGCTCTGCCTGGAGTCGAAACTCTCGCGCTAAAAACTCCAGAAGATATTCCTGCTGCGATGGATCTCATCGCGCGCCATGGATTTCCCAGTGAACTCAGCGATAATCCAACGTGGCGCATGATTGTTGCACCATTCTCTGGAAAATTTTCGAACAGCGAAGTAAAGATTGGCGATGAAGTGGGAGCCGGTCGAATAATTGGAACCGTCTCAAATCGACAAGAGAGCGTTGATCTCACTTCAGATCATGGCGGCACTCTTATTGAATTTATGGTTGAAGATGGAGATCCCGTCTCTCCCGGCCAACCGATTGCTCGACTTCATCCACATGGACACGGAGCTCACTAATGGTTGCCATTAATTCGCCATCAGCGCAACGGTATTCAAAAATTATGAGCGTTGGCGTTTATCGTCCACGGCGTAGCGTTCCCAATAGTGAAATTATTGAAGCTATTGATTCAAGTGATGAATGGATTAAAGAGCGAAGTGGAATTCATTCCAGGAGAATTGCTGACGCTGATGAAAGCGTGATTAGCATGTCTGTGGAAGCAGCAAAGAGCGCGCTAGAGCGCGCCGGAATCTCAGCTGAACAACTGGGCGCAGTAATCTGCGCCACAGTTACTTATCCCTTCCAAACACCAAGTGCGGCTACCGATATCGCTCTGCAATTAGGCGCACCAAAAGTGCCAGCATTTGATATCTCGGCAGCATGTGCGGGATTCTGTTATGGCGTTGGAATAGCAAGTGATTTGGTAAGAGCAGGATCTGCAAACTACGTCTTATTAATTGGGGTAGAGAAGCTCTCAGACTTCACCGATCCCACTGATCGAGGTACGGCATTTATTTTCGCTGATGGCGCAGGTGCAGTCATTATTGGCCCCTCAGATACTCCGGGTATCGGTCCGATGATTTGGGGCTCCGATGCGACAGCTCGTGAGGCGATCATGATGGAGCCATCATGGGTTGACCTACGCGATCCCGATTCGATTGGTTGGCCTGATATCAAAATGCAAGGGCAAACTGTATTTCGTTGGGCTGTCTATCAAATGGCGCCAATTGCACTTGAGGCGCTTGCTGCCGCTGGAATTTCTGCCGATCAGTTAGATGCGTTCATTCCTCATCAAGCAAATGAACGGATTATCGATGCGATGGCAAAAGCCATGAATCTTCCGGAGAGAGTCGCGATAGCGCGCGATATTCGAACTTCTGGAAATACATCGGCCGCATCCATTCCTCTTGCCATGGATGCGCTCTATCAAGAGGGTGCGATTAAAAGTGGAGATACCGCGCTATTAATTGGATTTGGTGCGGGTCTTGTCTATGCCGCACAAGTTGTTCAACTACCGTAAGACACGACCATAAATAGAGATAACACGAGAAAGGGCAGAAGAAATGGCGCTAACACATAATGAGGTACTCGCAGGAATTCGCGAGATTGTTGAAGAAGTTGCTGGAGTCGATCCTGCAACAATTGAAATGGGTAAGAGCTTTACTGATGATCTTGATGTTGATTCGTTAAGCATGGTTGAGGTTGTTGTTGCAGCTGAAGAGCGTTTTGGAGTAAAGATTCCTGATGATGAAGTAACAAAGATGGCAACTGTTGGAGATGCCGTTAACTTCATCGTAAGCGCAGCTTCCTAAGTCTCGCTATGTCAGAACGTCGGGTAGTCATCACAGGTTTAGGCGCGCTCTCTCCTTTAGGTCATGATGTTGCGTCTACGTGGAGCGCGCTCTTGCAAGGAAAGAGTGGCGTTCGAAATTTGCCTGAAGATTGGCCATCAGACATTCCTGCAAAAATTGCCGCTCCTGTAGCAACTGAGCCAAGTGAGTTAATGGATCGAGTTGAGATTCGCAAGCTCGATCGTTCGGAGCAATTTGCGCTCATTGCATCGCGAGAAGCTTGGAAAGATGCTGGCGAACCTCAAGTTGTTAGTGAACGACTCGGAGTCGTTATCGCTTCGGGAATCGGTGGCGTACTCACTTTGCTCGGCGCTTACGATGTTTTAAAAGAGAGAGGCGCCCGCCAAGTTTCACCACATACTGTTCCTATGTTGATGCCTAATGGTCCAGCTGCCCATGTTGGAATTGAAATAGGTGCGCGCGCAGGTGTGCACACGCCAGTTAGCGCATGTGCCTCTGGCGCTGAAGCGGTTGGCTATGCCTTTGAAATGATTACCAAAGGTCGGGCCGATGTTGTTGTTGCTGGCGGCACCGAAGCAGCGATCCATCCCCTACCAATGGCTGGCTTTGCAAATATGAAAGCGTTGTCAACGAGGAATGAGGATCCTGAGCGGGCATCGCGTCCATACGATCGAGATCGCGATGGTTTTGTGCT
>DAIRSQ010000010.1:0-20540 GCA_036804325.1 Candidatus Nanopelagicaceae bacterium
TTAAAACTGTTGGGTTTGTAAATGGTGCACCTGGATTTACCAATCAAGCTAGCGTCGTGAATGGGGCTAGCGAGCTCTTTATTAATATCTTTGGCGAAGCTGGACGTGCAGCTCGTTCATCTGTTGGCGTTGCCGAGCTTCCGCTCAATTCACCTGTTGAGGTTGAGGTCGTCGTCTCGCTGAAGTAAGAAATTTTTACTTAGCGCGTTTTGCTAAACGTTCTTCATCAAGAATTGTCACTGCGCGAGCTTCCAAGCGAAGCCAGTTACGTCCGGCAAAATCAGCGAGAGCTTTGTTGACTGTTTCTCGGGATGCGCCGACGAGCTGAGCTAGCTCCTCTTGAGTGAGGTCATGATTAACGTGAATACCCTCATCATTTGGATTACCAAAACGGTGTGCGAGTTGAAGTAGCGCTTTAGCAACTCGACCAGGAACATCAGAGAAAACCAGGTCTTCAACAATTGATGCAGTGCGACGAAGACGTTGTGCTAAAGATTTAAGTAAGTGGAAAGCAACTTCAGGGCGTGCGCGAAGTAGTTGCTGTAGTTCTTCATTCTTAAGAGCTAAAAGTCGGGCATCGGTAACGGCGGTTGCTGTTGACGCACGTGGCCCAAGATCAAAGAGTGAAAGTTCACCAAACATATCGCCAGGACCCAAGATAGAGAGGAGATTTTCCCGGCCATCATTGCTTACAGTGCCCAACTTCATCTTGCCTTCCACGATGACATAGAGCCGATCGCCCTGGTCACCCTCAGAGAAGAGCACCTTGCCACGAGTTAGGCGGACCTCTTCCATAGATGCGCGAAGGGCGCGAGCCGACTCGTCATCCAAAGCAATGAAGAGTGGCGCCTTCCGAACCTCGGTATCAATGGCGTCCATAAGGAGAAACTTACCTTGAATTAGAAGTAGGCGCGAATTCGCGTACCCTGAAGCGTATGGCAAGTGCAGGGTCGATCTACCGAATTTTAAGTAAGGAATACCCCGATGCGTGCTGTGAATTGGATTTCAAAACTCCCTATCAACTCCTCGTTGCTACTGTTTTATCTGCGCAGTGCACTGACAAGCGGGTAAATGCAGTCACTCCCAATCTCTTCGCTAAATATCCAGGCGCAAAGGAGATGGCGGGTGCACGGATTTCGGATATCGAAAAAATAATCAAATCAACTGGCTTCTTCCGTGCAAAGGCTCGGAATATCAAAGCGCTCTCTCAGGAAATTATCGGCCGTTACGGTGGCGAAGTCCCTGCCGATCTTGATCAATTAGTAACTCTGCCTGGCGTTGGGCGAAAGACTGCCAATGTTGTTCTGGGAAATGCTTTTGATATTCCGGGACTTACAGTCGATACCCATTTCGGGCGCCTCTCACGACGTTTTGGATGGACGAAAGAAGATGATCCAGTAAAGGTTGAACGTGATGTAGCAAAGTTAATTCCAAAGAGAGAGTGGACCCACCTTTCGCATCGATTGATTTGGCACGGTCGAAGAATCTGTCACTCCCGAAAACCAGCATGTGGAGCATGTCCTCTCGCGAAACTTTGTCCATCTTTCGGTATCGGAGAGCGCGACCCTGAGCTCGCAGAGAAGTTAGTTAAAAGTAAGGAGCGATGGTGAGCGCTCCTGAGTGGTTAAATGTTTTTACCGAGTTGCATCAAAAAATTAGTAGTGATGATTTTCTCTACAACATCCGGCCAAAATGTGATGATGTTTCATTGAGCAAGAAGGGCGCCGTACTCATCCTTTTACATGAAGGTAAGCGCGGCCCGGAAGTGTTAATCACTTTGCGCTCAGCAGAACTTCGCGCACATAGCGGACAACCATCTTTCCCAGGCGGAGCTCTTGAAGCGAATGAAAGTCCGCGGGGGGCCGCTCTACGTGAGAGCGAAGAAGAAGTTGGAATTAAACGAGAGAGTATTGAACTCCTCTTTGATCTTCCCGAATTATTTATTCCGCCAAGTAATTTTTTGGTAACTCCGATACTTGGTTATTGGCGAGAACCGCACGAGTTAACTCCCCAAGTGAGCGGTGAAGTAGTGAGAACTGAGTTCATTCCATTCGAAGAACTAGCGCACCCTGCAAACCGCATCATGCTCCGCCACCGAAGCGGATATCGCGGGCCAGCATTTGACGTCTCAGATATGCGAATCTGGGGTTTCACTGGGGGAATCCTTGACCGGCTTATCTACCACGCTGGTTTTGAACAGGAGTGGAATCGCGAGAACACCGTAGAGTTAGAGCTATGAATTTCATCGATATCGCCCTCGCTGCGCTTCTGGCTTATTCAATATATAGCGGGTATCGCAGCGGTTTAATCACCGGAATTTTCTCTTTTGTAGGTTTAGTAGGCGGCGGCATCCTTGGACTTAAATTTGGCGCCGATATTGTTGCGAACTTTTCCAGTACCTCATCGCGAATTCAAAGCGCTGCACTTGCGGTAGCAGTTGGAGCATTTATTGGGCATTTTGTTTTAGGAAGAGCTGCAAAATGGTTTCGGAAGAATTTTCTCTGGAAACCTTTGAAGGCAGTGGACTCAGCTTTAGGAGTACTTCTACATCTTGCAAAAACTTTAGTCTTGATCTGGATATTTGGAGAGCTCGCACTTATTTTGCCGAGCGAAGGAATTTCTAAAGCTGCCGATCAGAGCGTGATTATTACTGAAATCTCTACCAATGGTCCAAAATTCCTTGGAGATTTCATCATGACAATCGAGAGCAAACTGACAGGGCAGAAGGCTTAACTTCTCGATATCAAGGAGTGCATCGATGAGAAGTCCACATAAATCTGTTGGAGCAATTTTTTTAACTTTAGCCTCGCTACTTTTTCTCGTATCATGCAGTAATCAGATTAATGGAGATAAATTCTCACGTACTGATTTGATGTTTGCTGACATGATGATTCCGCATCATCAACAAGCAATTCAAATGTCAGAATTAGCGATAGCAATTTCCAGTAATTCGGAAATTATCTCTCTTGCTAGACGAATCAAAGCGGCTCAAGCTCCCGAAATCGAGCAAATGAAAGAGTGGGAAGATTCTGGAGATTCCAGCCATATGGGCCACGAGATGATGGAAGATTTCGATGAATCAAGCACCGGCATGATGGGGATGCTCGATGAAGGTGAGATCTCTGAACTTGAACGCGCCAAAGGAACTGAGTTTGATCGCCTCTTTCTAAAAGGGATGATTGCCCACCATGAAGGAGCCATTGGCATGGCGCAGATGGTTGACGATTCAAAGAATAAAGAAGCAGCAGAGCTTGGCAAAGCCATCATTAAAGCTCAGAAAGCTGAAATCCTGGAGATGCAAACTCTCCTGGATTCACTCCCAAAAAACTAGCAGGGTTTATCCCAGTTAGTCTTCGCTCTTGCCAGCCTTCAAACCTTCAGAGATTAACTTCATGACGTTGGGATCAGCGAGAGTTGTTGAATCACCAACAGCACGATTCTCAGCAACATCACGGAGTAAACGTCGCATGATCTTGCCACTTCGTGTTTTAGGTAGCTCTGCTACGACGAGAATCTGTTTTGGCTTTGCAATCGGCCCAATTTCTTTTGCAACATGGTTTCGAAGTTCTTGAATCAGCTCTTCGCCACCAACATTTGGTACGCCACCACGCAAAATTACAAATGCCGCGATTGCTTGGCCAGTCATCGCATCATTCGCGCCAACTACCGCAGCTTCAGCAACAGCATGATGCGAGACAAGCGCGGACTCCACTTCAGTAGTGGAGATTCGGTGACCAGAGACGTTCATAACATCATCAACTCGACCAAGTAACCAGATTGCGCCGTCATCATCGAGTTTTGCGCCATCACCTGCGAAGTACAGCCCATTAAAGCGCGACCAATATGTTTCTTTGTAACGCTCGGGCTCGCCCCAAATACCGCGGAGCATAGATGGCCATGGCTTATCGAGAACTAGATAACCGCCACCACCATTACCAACAGTTTTTGCTTCATCATCTACAACTTTTGCGCTAATACCTGGGAGCGCTCCCATTGCTGAACCTGGTTTTGTTGCAGTAACTCCTGGCAGTGGTGAAATCATGATGGCGCCAGTTTCAGTCTGCCACCACGTATCAACGATAGGGCAGCGATTTCCACCAATTACTTCGCGGTACCACATCCATGCTTCAGGGTTGATTGGCTCACCAACAGATCCAAGTAAGCGGAGCGTTGAAAGATTTGATGCCTTCGGAAACTCATCGCCCCATTTCATCCAGGTACGAATCAATGTTGGCGCTGTGTACAAAATAGTCACACCATACTTTTCAATGATTTCGAACATTCGCCCTTTATTTGGCGTATCTGGCGTTCCTTCATACATAACTTGGGTAGCGCCATTAATCATGGGGCCATAAACAATGTACGAGTGGCCAGTTACCCAACCGACATCAGCAGTACACCAATAAATATCTTTCTCTGGTTTGAGATCAAAAACGTTGCGATGCGTAAATGCAGCTTGAGTTAGATAGCCACCAGTGGTGTGATAAATACCTTTTGGCTTGGCAGTTGTTCCGGATGTGTAGAGAATAAATAATCCATGTTCGCTATCAAATGCTTCTGCTTTGTGTTCGTCACTTTGGCGGTCGACGATTTCGTGCCACCAGACATCTCGCGAACTATCCCATGCGACATCTTGTCCAGTGCGCTTTACGACAATGACCTTTTTAACATTATGTTGACCTTTGAGAGCATCATCCACTGCAGGCTTAAGTGCATTGGCTGAACCTTTGCGATATCCACCATCTGCAGTAATAACTACCTTTGCATCTGCATCTTGAATTCTCGAAAGAAGTGCTTCTGCGGAGAATCCACCAAAGACGACTGAGTGCATTGCGCCAAGGCGAGCGCACGCCAACATCGCGACTGCTGCCTCTGGAATCATCGGCATGTAGATAGCTACGCGATCACCGCTCGTAACACCCAACTCAATCAGGGCATTCGCTGCCTTTTTAACCTCAGTGAGCATTTGAGAGTAGGTAATCTTTCGAGTATCTCCTGGCTCTCCTTCGAAAAGAAGTGCAACGCGATCCCCGCGACCTTCTGCTACGTGGCGATCTAGACAATTCACAGATGCATTGAGCTTTCCGCCAATAAACCACTTGGCAAATGGCGCTTCCCACTCAAGGACTTTCTCCCATGGTTTATCCCACTGCAAGAAACGAGCTTGCTCTTCCCAGAACTTCAATCGATCTGCATCAGCATGCGCATACATATCTTTTTTTGCATTTGCAGCGGCAGCAAAATCAGCCGAGGGTGGAAAAGTTCTATTTTCAGAGAGCAGATTCTCAAGCGACATCAGGTCCTCCAGCGGATTTCTTTTTCCGATTCACCAAATAGATTATGGCACTCAATGCGCCTAAGCCAAGAGCAGTTGCAATTGCAGGCCTCGGGGGGATGGCGGCAAAACGCTGTTTTAGTGGAACTGGGCGAGTGAAATGGAGAATCGGCCAGTTATTAGCCTCAGCATGCGCACGCAGACCGCGATCTGGATTTACCACACACGGGAATCCAACAATGGAAAGAAGTGGAATATCCGTGCTGGAGTCGGAATAGGCGAACGATTTCTGGAGGTCGTATCCATTTTTTTCAGCGATTGCACGGACCGCCTCAGCCTTTTTCTCCGCATAGGCATAGTACGAAACTTTGCCGGTATATAAGCCATCAACAATTTCCATATCGGTAGCAATTACATCTGTGGCGCCAAGTAATTTTCCAATTGGTTCGACAATTTCCCGACCTGAAGTGGAAACAATTATTACATCACGTCCGTCACGGATATGTTTTTCAATTAACTCTGCTGCTTCGTCATAAATCATTGGATCGATTGCAGAATGTAACGATTCATTTATTACGTTCTTTGTTTGCTCAACGTTCCAGCCAGTCACCATAGAAGTAAGGGTCTGGCGCATCTTCTCCATTTGAGCATGATTTGCACCTGAGTTAGAGAAGAAGAACTGATTAACGAAATTACGTAACATTCTTTTACGCGAGATTAACCCCGCCTCATTGAAGGGTTTAGTAAATGCCAGCAGTGAGGAGCGGGAAATAATCGTTTTATCCAGGTCGAAGAATGCCGCGCTCTTGCTCACTTAATGAAGCGTAACGATTACCGACAGGTATGCCTACCTAAGGATTTCCTCGCCCTGAACCCTCAATGCGGCGTTCTGAAAAACAAACTGCTCATAATCCCGTCCGTGCCCCATGTTCGATCCCCACGAGTGTGGGGCACATTCTCTGCCGCAGGCGGAGTCGGTAGTACGACTCTTACTCTCCATCTAGCTCGGATAGCGGGCACATTAGGCTATCGAACCTTAGTTATAGAAACTGATCCGCGGGCACCAATACGTGAGATTCTTGGTAGCTCATCGCCTTACTGGGAAGAATATCGATTAGGCGGAGCACCGATTAAATCTGAGGCGCTACCTCAAACTCATAAGTATGGCTTCTCGCTCTTAACCAGAAGAAGCGCCGGCGAAATCTCAGAAGAGCTCTTTACAGAAATTTGTACCGCAGCAGGAAACTTTTATGATCTTGTACTTCTTGATAATCCGAAGTTTCACAATCCTAAAATGAAAAGCCTGTTGATAGTTGAAAACAATTTAACTTCGCTAATTGGCCTGAATGCTCTCGCAGTGGTAATAAAACCAAGAATTGTCGTAATTAATAAATACTCTTCTAAATTCAAGAAAAAATCAGCAATAACTGGATTTGTTTCCGATTCAGAAATCTTCAGCGTCCCTAGATCTCAAGATCTGGGTCTTGCTTTGAAATTGGGAGTACTTCGAAAGCTATCACCTCACAATGAACGCAAGCTCACCAACATCGTAAACGAATTCCTTAATTCATGAAAGATGAAATTCTTGATGAGATTCGAAATCAAGTAGTATCAGAATTAATAAAGAAGCGACCGTGGATTTCGGAATTAGATTTTCAAGTAGAATCGCAATCTTTTCGAAATCTATCCTCCGGGTTAGGGCCGTTCACTGAACTACTTAAGCGCGCAAATTGCACCGATTTATTTATCAACGCTAACCACGGGGTGTGGATTAAAGAAGGAACAGGGCTCAATAAGATTGACTACTTGATTGATGAAGAGTCACTCATTAATTTTATCCGCTCGCAAGCTTTGCGCGTTGGAAAACATTTTGATCAAGCGCATCCAGCTATAGATTTGGAGCTGTCTGGAGGTATTCGACTACATGCCTTGCTTCCGCCACTGGTGGAGCATGGCGTACATGTTTCGATACGAATTAACCAGAAGCACACTCATCCTGGCCTTAATAATTTGTATCGAGAAGTTATAACTTTAATAATCGAGAGTAAACGAAATTTCTTAATTTCTGGAGGTACCGGAAGTGGTAAGACCACTTTTCTCTCGCATCTAATTGAGCAAATACCGGAAAATCAAAGAATATTGGTAATCGAAGATACTCGAGAAATTCTGGCAAACCATAGTCATATGTTGCGGTTACAAGCGCGAGGAAATAATAGCGAGGGAATTGGCGCCTACTCGGCTCGTGAACTAATTAGACAAGCACTTCGAATGCGGCCAGATCGAATATATCTAGGCGAAGTTCGTGGTTCCGATGTCTTAGATTTACTTTTAGCCTTAAATACTGGCCATGAGGGTAGCGGGGGAACAATTCATGCTAATTCCCCTCGCGATGTGCCAAATCGTGTCGCTGCATTAGCGATGACAATCGGGATACCCCGTGAGGGCGCCTTAGCGCTATTTGCCAGTTCGATTAATCTCATAATTCATCTAGACGGAAAGCGTGACGGAAATCGAATTTCCTCAATTTCACAAGTAGTAGCTCGAGAAAACTCGGTCTTTGTGGAAGAGATTTTATCCGTATTTGAAGATTTTTCTCTCGAAAATTTTCTAGCTCTCAAGAAGGCATTGAGTTGATGATTCTGACTTGGTTGCTTCCGGAGAATTTATCACGACCTCTAGATAAGAATGAATTTCAAAGACAACTGCAGTTTTTGGAATCAGTTATTGATGATTTGGAAAATGGTCAATCTGTTTATGAGAGTTTTGAAAAAAATTGGTATCCAGGTCTATCACAAACGGCGATTGAGAAGTTCTTTTACCTATCTTTTTCACAAGGCTTAGTTATATTACCTGCGCTTCGCGAATTCTCGAACGAATGTCAATTCCACATTGATCGCGAACGTGCAATAGATATCGAGATTGCTCCTATTCGTGCCACGCTAAAACTTCTTACTTACTTCCCTGGACTTATTTTTATCGGAGCGGCATTAGCAAATGTGATGCCTTTAAACAAAAACTTATTAAGCCCCATTCCGATAGCAATGATTCTTAGCTCTATCGCACTTCAAATTATTGGACGACGATGGTCAGAGAGCATTATTTCTCATGTTAAAGATTAGTGCGGAGCTCTCAAAGGATCGGCTCATCTCCGCCGTTGGAGCTATCACTCCCACACTCTTTTTCGGTTGGCCGTGGCTGATAATCACCCCCTTGGGCTATTGGTTGTTTAGACGAATTCTTAGACTCCTACCGACTAAATCGAGCATTGTTGAAGCGAGAGCGCGCGAAGTGGAAGGTTTACTTTTTTTATCAGCGCTGAGTGGGTGCCTCAAAGCAGGCCTACCGCTCTTGGCTGCCCTCTCGAGCGTTTCAGGTTTACTTTGCACTTCGTTAAAAAGTGATGTCGAGCGGGTCTATTCACTCTTGCTATTAGGCGCTGACCCTAAACAGGCTTGGGCGGCGCTAAAAAGCGATATTCATCTTGGTTTATGTGCGCGCTCGATAGCACAAGCTCAAGTAGATGGGCGCTCAGTAGCGCTGGTAATTGAACGAGTTGTTCAAGAGTCTTATGAAAAATCTATGGCGCTCTCTAAGGAGCGGGTTAAGTCACTCTCTGTGAAGTTGACGCTTCCGGTGGGCCTCTGTTTTCTGCCCAGTTTTCTCGTCGGTGGTATTGGACCTGTTATTTACTCCTTTTTTAGCTCGCTGAAAATTTTTTAACAGTTAAAAAGTTTCCCCATCTTTTGTAAAGGAAAATTTTAGAAAATTCAGGTCCGCGATTATTTAGCCGCTTATTACATATTAGGCAAAAATATAAAAGGAGCGTTTTTATGTTGAAAAGAATTACTCTGTTTGCGAAAAGAATGTATTCAGCTCAGAAATCTGGAGAATTGGGAATTGCAACCGCAGAATACGCCGTGACTACAGTCGCTGCATGTGGCTTTGCTGGCGTTTTATATAAACTCCTCTCATCAGAGAGCATCGCCCAATTAATCGGTGATCTCTTGCGCCGAGCTCTTTCAACCTTCCTTCTCTGAAGTTTAAATTCATAACATTTTTCTTTAGCGATAAGTTAGATGAAAAATAACCAGAGTGGATCAGCTACGGCTGAATTAGTTGTTGCTCTTCCAATCATCATCACCGTCTTATTGCTGGGCGTTAATTTCTTGGGCTCTGTCATCCAAAAAGAACGACTTCGATTTATCGCTGAGGGAGTTGTGCAGGCAGTGATGCGAGAAGAGAGTGAAGAAGATATTGCTCGAGAGGTGGGGCGCTCACTTCCGGGGGCTTCGTACCTGGTATTTCGAAATAACTCAGATGGAACGTTGCGAGTGACTGTCCGCTATAAATCAGAGAGCGCAAGCGTCTCCGGGTTTCAATGATGCCAAGAGCGCTGAAGTCGCTGAAGTCGATGTGGGTGCTGAGGGCGCTGAGAGTGAACTCAAATAGAGCGCGCATGGCAGGTGAGAGAGGGAGCACCACGATCATTGCCCTTCTCTCCGCATTCCTATTAATAGGTGTAAGCGCACTCGTTGCCCTCGAAATTGCAGAAATTGGGGCGCGGCGCGCCGAGACCCGAAAAATTGAGGCGCTGGGCCTGGCAGTAATGGAGCGGGCTGGGGGAAGTGGCGCTCTGGCCTGCCAGCTGGCTGAGGGTAGATTCGATATTCCCTGCGTATTTGGCGGGGAAGAGATAGCCCTCTATCCAAAATGGAGCTCAGGGTCCTGGCCGATCCGAGTCGGCTGGCGGGCCCAGGAACAGGGAATTTGGTAGCCAATGGTGCGCTTATGGCGAAACCGATTCCAAACTCTTCCGCCTCTCGCCTTACACTCGTCCTAGAAACGATTCTGTCCGCCTACTCCGCCGATGCCCTTTACGTGGCAGAACGCTGGAGTAAATAGGAGTAACTAGGAGTATCTATGACTTCCACTGTCGCCACTGTCCAGGTGGCCGGCTCAAATCTGACCCTCGCCTACGCCGTTCTCGCCATCGCGATTGCAGCTTTAGCGGTTGCCTTTGGGCTTCGCGCTCGAGTCCTCGCAGCAAGCGAAGGAACCGAGAAGATGAAGGAGATCGCTGCTGCGGTCCAGGAGGGCGCTGCTGCATATCTTGCGCGGCAATTTCGCACACTTTCAATTTTCGTAGGAATTGTTTTCTTCCTACTTCTTGCGCTACCAGGTGATGGCGAAGTTCGAATCGGACGTTCGGTCTTCTTCCTCGTCGGCGCAGCGTTCTCTGCATTCGTTGGTTACCAAGGAATGTGGCTTGCAGTTCGTGCAAACGTTCGCGTTGCTGAGGCAGCCCGTGCCGGAAGCTCAGAGCGTTCAGTACAAATTGCATTCCGTACTGGTGGCGTTGTGGGAATGTTGACTGTTGGTCTTGGACTTGCAGGTGCAGCGCTTGTCGTTGTTATCTACAAGGCTGATGCACCAGCAGTTCTTGAAGGTTTTGGTTTTGGCGCAGCAATGCTTGCGATGTTTATGCGTGTTGGTGGAGGTATTTTCACTAAGGCGGCCGACGTCGGAGCAGATCTCGTAGGTAAAGTTGAACAAGGTATTCCAGAAGATGATCCACGTAACGCTGCAACAATTGCAGATAACGTTGGTGACAACGTCGGTGACTGCGCTGGTATGGCTGCAGATCTATTTGAGTCCTATGCAGTGACTCTTGTAGCTGCACTAATTCTTGGTCGAGCTGGCTTTGGTGATAGCGGATTAATTTTCCCTCTCATTGTTCCTGCTATCGGTGTACTAACTGCCGTACTTGGAATCTTCCTTACTCGCCTACGCCCAACTGATAAGAATGCGATGAACGCCATTAACCGTTCATTCTTCATGTCAGCAATCGTGAGCGCGATTCTCGTTGCTTTCGCAACATTCATTTATCTACCAAGCAGCTACTCACAATTTGCAAATGTTTCTCAAGAAATTGCTGGAGCTAGCGGCAGCCCACGAACACTTGCATTGGGCGCAGTTCTTATTGGAATTGTTCTTGCTGCAGCTATTCAAGTTCTCACCGGCTTCTTCACCGAAGTTGGTCGCCGTCCAGTAAACGATGTCGCTGCATCATCACAAACCGGTGCTGCAACGGTAATTCTCGCTGGTATCTCAGTTGGCTTTGAATCTGCCGTTTATTCAGCGCTTCTCATCGCTGCTGCCGTATTTGGCGCATATTTATTGGGTAATGGCATCGTCGTTCTCTCACTCCTTGCTGTTGCGCTCGCCGGTTGCGGTCTCTTAACAACTGTTGGCGTAATTGTGGCAATGGATACCTTTGGTCCTATCTCTGATAACGCTCAAGGCATCGCTGAGATGTCGGGAGATGTACATGGTGAAGGCGCAAAGATTCTTACCTCACTCGATGCAGTTGGAAATACGACAAAGGCAATCACCAAGGGAATTGCAATTGCTACTGCTGTTCTTGCAGCAACAGCGCTCTTTGGTTCCTTTACTGACGCAATTAAGAATGCAGTTGTTGAGAGCGGAAAGAATGCCGCTAACTTGGCAGTTGAATTCTCTGGAATCCTCAACGTCGCAGATCCACGTAACCTCGTTGGTTTGATTATTGGTGCGGCAGTCGTCTTCCTTTTCTCGGGCCTTGCGGTCAATGCTGTTTCACGCGCGGCTGGTGCAGTAGTGATGGAAGTTCGTAACCAGTTCAAACTTCACCCTGGAATTATGAATGGCACAGAGAAGCCTGAGTATGGTCGCGTCGTTGATATCTGTACTCGTGACTCACTTCGTGAACTTGCAACCCCAGGACTTCTTGCAGTACTAGCGCCAATCTCCGTTGGATTTGGTCTTGGTGTCGGTGCGCTTGGTGCATATCTCGCCGGTGCTATTGGAACTGGAACGCTGATGGCGGTATTCCTCGCTAACTCTGGTGGCGCCTGGGATAACGCAAAGAAGATGGTTGAAGATGGTGTTTACGGTGGTAAAGGCTCTGCCGCACACGCTGCAACTGTTATCGGCGATACCGTCGGCGATCCATTTAAAGATACCGCTGGTCCTGCGATCAACCCACTTATCAAGGTTATGAACTTGGTAGGTCTTCTGGTAACGCCGGCAATCGTCTCGCTAACGCTCGCTGAAAATAGCACTGCACGAGTTGGCATCTCTTTGCTTGCTCTTGCTGTGATTATTTATTCACTCGTGCGTAGCCGTCGTAAGGCAACTGCGCTCGTCTAAATAACTCTCGTTATTCTGATACAGAGTTACTTGCTAGAGCCGGGGAGGTAAACGTGGCTAAGAAAAAAACGCTAGTCATCGTTGAATCCCCGGCTAAGGCAAAAAAGATAGGCAGCTTCTTAGGCAGTGATTACGTTGTCGAAGCGAGCTTGGGCCATATTCGCGATTTACCGCAACGGGCAGCTGATATCCCTGCCGATGTGAAGAAAGAAAAATGGGCCAAAGAGGGCGTTAATGTCGATAAGGACTTTGAACCGCTTTACGTAATCAATCCAGATAAAAAGAAAAAAGTTTCTGAGTTAAAAGCTTTATTAAAAGAGGCTGACGAGCTTTACCTAGCGACAGACGAAGATCGTGAAGGCGAAGCTATTGCCTGGCACCTTCTAGAGATTTTGAAACCGAAAGTTCCAGTACGTCGAATGGTCTTTCATGAAATCACCAAAGATGCGATTCTTGCGGCAGCAAATGACACCCGTGAATTGGATCAACGATTAGTAGATGCGCAGGAAACCAGAAGAATTCTTGATCGCCTATACGGATATCGACTTTCACCAGTGTTGTGGAAGAAAGTTATGCCACGAATTTCTGCCGGTCGGGTGCAATCAATTGCAATGCGCCTTGTGGTGGAGCGAGAGCGTGAACGACAAGCTTTCGTGGCTTCAGACTGGTGGGATATCACTGCGCATTGCGCTTTAGGTTTTAATGCACGGCTCTTAACTCTTGATGGCGCAAAACTTGCTGCATCTAGTGATTTTGATGCGCAAGGAAAAGTAAAAGATAAATCTTCATCTATTTGGCTAAAAGAAAGTGAAGCGCTTGCGCTCGTTGACTCACTTGAAGGTTGCCAATTAACGGTCAAGTCAACTGAAGAGTCGCCTCGAAGTGAAAAACCTAAAGCGCCCTTTACGACCTCAACTCTTCAGCAAGATGCAGGTAGCCGTCTTGGCTGGGGTGCACAATTAACGATGCGCGTGGCACAACGTCTTTATGAAAATGGCTATATCACTTATATGCGAACTGATTCGGTAACTTTGGCGCCATCTGCCATTGAATCGGCACGAACTGCAGTCAAGTCGCTCTATGGTGCGGAGTATCTACCTGAATCTCCTCGTGTTTACACGGGTAAAACTAAAAATGCGCAGGAAGCGCACGAAGCAATTCGTCCAGCAGGTGAAGTTTTTAAGACTCCAGGTGAATTAGCGAAAGAACTTACTCGTGAAGAGTTCTCGCTATACGACTTAATTTGGAAGCGGACCATTGCATCTCAAATGGCTGATGCCAAAAAGATGCAAATGCGCGTGGATTTAGAGACTAAGACTAAAGATGGAAAAAACGCTGGTTTTCGCGCCAATGGTTCAGTTGTCACATTCCCTGGATATTTAGCGGCATATGAGGAAATAGTTGATGATAAGAGCGCAGATCTTGATGATGAAGTAGAGATGCGTTTACCGCCGATGAAAAGCGGCGATGTTATGGCAGTTACTCGATTTGTTGGTGAGGGTCACCAAACCAAGCCGCCAGCGCGTTACACCGAACCATCTCTTGTTAAGAAGTTGGAAGAGTTAGGAGTTGGCCGCCCTTCTACATTTGCAAGCACCATTCAAACTATTCAAGATCGCGGGTATGTAGCAAAACGTGGCCGTGCGTTAATTCCGACCTTCTTGGCGTTCTCAGTGACAGGTCTTTTAGAGCAACACTTTCCACGATTAATTGATTATGACTTCACAGCGAGCATGGAAGAAGATCTCGACAAAATTGCGCTGGGCGAAGAGAATCGAGTTGCTTGGTTAAAGCGCTTCTTCTTTGGACACGATGGAATTCCTGGTCTTGCCGAGATGACTGATGATCTAGGCGCGATTGATGCTCGCGAAGTGAACACTATGAATTTGGGCGATGGAATTGAAATTCGTGTCGGTCGTTACGGCGCTTATCTGCAAAAAGGCGAAGGCGATAATCGGATCATTGCAAATATTCCAGAAGACCTAGCCCCCGATGAACTTACTTTGGCCAAAGCACATGAACTTTTTGCGCGACCTTCTGGTGAGCGACAGCTTGGAGTGCATCCTGAATCAGGCTTACCACTTGTTGCAAAGACTGGTCGTTTTGGTCCATACGTAGTTGAGGTCTTGCCCGAAGATACGCCGAAGGTAAAAGGCAAAGCTCCTAAGCCACGAACTGCCTCACTTTTTTCAACGATGTCATTAGATACCGTAACTCTCGAAGAAGCTTTGAAGTTATTCTCACTACCTCGCGTAGTTGGTGTTGATCCAAATACAACTGAAGAGATCACCGCCCAAAATGGACCTTATGGCCCTTATTTGCGACGTGGTAAAGATTCGCGTCAACTTGCAAGCGAAGACCAAATTTTTACTTGCACATTAGAAGAAGCGCTAGAGCTTTACGCGCAACCAAAGCGACGTGGTCGAGGGGTTGCAAAAGGCCCACTTAAAGATCTTGGTCCCGATCCCGTTACCGGAAAATCAATTCTGGTCAAAGATGGAAAATTTGGTACCTATGTGACCGATGGTGAGACAAATGCAACGCTCCGACGAGGCGACATCGTTGAATTGTTAACGTTAGAGCGGGGCATGGAATTACTCGCAGAAAAGCGCGCTCGCGCTACGCAAGACTAGGCTTTCCCTATGGAGCCGACACTTCAAGGTGATATCCGAGGTGTACTCGCGATAAAGCCATTTCGCCAACTATGGCAATCGATGGCATTTTCCAGTTTAGGAGATTGGCTCGGCCTTCTCGCAACAACAGCATTAGCACGTCAACTAGCTGACGGTGATTATGCAAAAGCTAACTTTGCAATCGCCGGTGTTTTCATTTTTAGATTACTGCCTTCAGTAATACTCGGACCCTTAGCGGGTGTTATCGCAGATCGATTCGATCGAAAGCGAACGATGATTGTCTGCGACATATTGCGTGGCGTTATCTTCGCGACCATTCCAATCGTTGGAAGTTTGCTCTGGCTATACATAGCAACGATTCTTATCGAGTCGATAACGCTCTTTTGGTCTCCAGCAAAAGAGGCATCGGTTCCCAATCTTGTGCCGCGCCAACACCTCGAGAGCGCAAATCAAGTAAGCCTTCTTGCTGGTTACGGCACAGCTCCGATTGCCGCTCTACTCTTTACCTTCCTTGCAGTATTTAACTCGGCTCTTGCAACGGGAATTCCATTTTTTAAGAGCAATCCAGTAGATATGGCGTTATATATAAATGCGGTTAGTTTTCTTTATAGCGCTCTAGTAATTGCGAAATTGCAATTACCTCGGGGTTCAGCAGAGAAGAGTGAAGCCCAAATCGGTATTCTTCGATCGCTTTTGGATGGCTGGAAATTTGTTGGTAAATCAAAGAATATTCGAGGCCTTGTTCTCGGAATGCTTGGCGCATTTGTTGCTGCGGGAGCAGTAATTGGTCTCGCTCGGACTTTTGTTGGTGATCTTGGCGGTGGAGATGCTGCTTATGGAATTTTATTTGGCGCGGTATTTACTGGCTTAGCTCTTGGCATTGCATTTGGTCCGAAAATTTTTGCGCAGTTCTCGCGCAAGAGGCTCTTTGGCGCCTCTTTGTCTATGTCGGGAATCATGCTCGCTATCTTGGCTTTAATTTCCAACCTGGTGCTAGCGATTTTTATCGTCACAATTTTAGGTTTCTTTGCGGGAATTGGTTGGGTTTCTGGCTTCACGATGTTGGGATTAGAAGTTGAAGATTCCAAACGAGGACGAACTTTTGCATTTGTGCAATCTCTAATACGTATCACTTTAGTTCTTGTTTTGGCAGTCGCACCGATAATTGCAGCAGCAATCGGCGAACATACATATCGTTTTCGACAGAGCGTATTGGAATATAATGGCGCATCTGTGACGCTTCTGATTGCCGGCGTGATTGCAACAATTGTTGGAGTTATTTCATTTCGACATATGGATGACCGTAAAGGCATCTCTATCTTCAGCGATATTTCTGCGGCGCTTCGTGGTGAACTGGGGGTACGCAGTACCTTCTCGGCAACTGGATTATTTATCGCCTTCGAAGGTGGCGAGGGAGCAGGCAAGTCAACGCAGGTTGCGAAATTACGTGAAGCTCTTGAAAAAATAGGTGAGCAAGTTGTGGTGACGCGTGAGCCTGGTGGAACAGAGCTAGGAAAAAAACTTAGAGAGATTTTATTGAGTAATGAAACTGGGACAATCGCGCCGCGAAGTGAAGCGCTGCTTTACGCCGCAGATCGAGCGCATCATGTTGAAAGCGTGGTGAAGCCGGCGTTACGTGAAGGTGCGATAGTGATTACCGATAGGTATATGGATTCATCTATCGCATACCAAGGCGGTGGTCGCGTTCTCGCACCTCAAGAGATTGCGCGAATATCGCGATGGGCAACGGATAACCTAACCCCATCCCTTACGGTATTACTCGATGTTCCAGCCGAGATTGCTTTCAAACGTTTCGCAGACCGCGATCGACTAGAGAGCGAGCCACTTGCCTTCCACGAGCGGGTTCGAACTACCTTCTTAGAGCTAGCGGCATTCTCCCCAGAGCGGTATCTCGTTATTGACGCCACGGAATCTATTGAGACAATTGCCGAACAGGTACTAGCGCGAGTGCAGAGCCTGTTAGCCAATCGGAGGAAGTAATGACGCCTCTCTTTGGCGACATCATCGGCCAAGAGCGGGCTATCGAAATTCTTGAACGAGCTGTAAGCGCAGCGCATGCACACGATGGCTCTCAATCAATGGTGCAATCATGGCTTTTTACCGGTCCACCTGGTTCTGGTCGCTCACATGTTGCACTTGCTTTCGCCGCTGCACTTCTCTGTGATGCAGATGGATGTGATCGTTGCCAATCATGTCACTTAGCAAAACGTGGATCTCACCCCGATCTTGAAGTAATTCGCACCGAAGGTCTCTCTCTGAAGATTGATGAAGTGCGCGAGATTATCTCTCGGGCATCGTGGGAGCCGAGTTCGAGCGCATTTCGAGTGGTGATCATTGAAGATGCAGAACGCTTAACTGAAAGTGCGGCCAATGCGCTGCTGAAAGCGATTGAAGAGCCAGGAGCGCGCACAATCTGGCTTCTCTGCGCTCCAACTGTTGAAGATGTCCTGCCCACAATTAGATCGCGTTGTCGACAAGTGGCGCTTGTTACCCCCAGTACATCTGCAATAACTCAATTACTTGTTCGCGAAGAAGGAGTTGCGAATGAGATTGCGACATTTGCTGCTCGGGCAAGTCAAGGGCATATCGGTCGCGCTCGGTTTTTGGTGCGAGAACCTGAGTCGCGCGCTCGCCGAGATGAAATTATTAAGTTTGCATTGGAATTACATGATGTAGCGGGAGCTATGTCAGGCGCCGCTCGACTAATGGAAATAGCCGGTCTTGAAGCCGCAAGTGAAGCGAGCGAACGAGATGAAATTGAGCGAGAGGAATTAGCTACTGCGCTTGGCGCGGGTGGAACTGGAAAAGGTGCGCCAAGTGGTTCGAGCAAGGCGCTAAAAGATTTAGAAAAAGAGCAAAAGTCACGAGTGACTCGCGCCACTCGAGATTCTATTGACCGCGCCTTACTAGATATTGCAACTGCATATCGTGATGTTCTAAGCATTCAAATGGGCGCTAGTGATTCTTTAGAACTGATCAATGAACATCTTCGCATTGATATTGAAAAACGGGCCGCTTCTAGTGATAGCGAAGGCGTTATGAAGCGATGGGAAGAAATCATGGCTACCCGTCGAGCCCTTAAATTTAACGTCGCCCCATTGCTAGCTCTAGAAGCGTTATTCTTGAAAGTCCGTTTCTAAATGGTGATAAATAAGCGAAAAATAGCGGCATTTACTGTAGTTCTCGCCACTGCTGCAACGCTATTTTTCTACCGCAGTCAAAGTAGTAGCGGTTGGAGCTTTTCTCAATATGAGAATCAAAAGTTAACGTGGGTTAAATGTGGCGGTCCCTTTCTCTGCACCGATGTAACAGTTCCAGTTAATTATTCCAATCCTGGCGGAGAGCGAATGCAGTTAGCATTGGTGAAATATCCAGCGACTGATAAGAAGAAGAGATTGGGTTCACTTTTAGTCAATCCCGGTGGCCCTGGAGCATCAGGTGTTCAATATGGTTACGCAGCCGAATATATTGTGAGTAAAAAGATCCTTAGCGCCTATGACTTAGTCGGTTTTGATCCTCGGGGAGTTGGCGGTAGTTCTGCAGAGCGATGCCTTACAAATAGTGAGACTGACAAATTAGTCGAGGCAAATGGACCGCCAGTAGCTGGGCTCAGTTTGTCCGCTTTAGAGGAGAATTCAAAACTTCTTGCCACTCGATGTGAAGAGAAATTAGGTGAACGTCTTAAATATCTTGGCTCTGTAGATGTAGTGCGCGATATGGATCTGATGCGCAAGGTACTGGGTGATGAGAAACTTAACTTTCTTGGAAAGAGTTATGGAACATATTTAGGACTTGTCTATACCAGTATGTTTCCCAAGAATGTCGGCCGTTTTGTTCTAGATGGAGTGGTCGACCCAAATCTCAGCGCAAATGAATTGAATAAAGCGCAGGCCCTCGGCTTCGAAATTGCTCTTGATGCTTTTTTAACAGATTGCATAGGTAAAAAAGATTGCTTCTTTGAAGGAACGTTAGATCAAGCTCGAAGTGAAATTACGCGGTTACAAGATTTAGTGGCAAAAGAACCATTGAGCGGTAAAGATGGTCGCATCGCTACCGAATCAATTCTTGTGTTAGCGATGGTTGCCTCACTTTATGACTATGAAACTGGATGGCCTCAATTAAATAAGGCATTGAAGGATATTTATAAAAGTAAAGGCGGAAAGCTATTTGATTTAGTAAATAGCTATGTTGTTCGGGATGAAAAGGGGCGCTACCCATCAAATGAAAATGAGGTTGCCTACATCGTCAATTGTCTCGATCGAACAGATGATGCGAGCCCGGAACGATTAGCTGCAGATGCTGAGCGTTTTGAGAGCTTCGCACCGCATTTTGGACCGTACATCGCTTGGTCGACTTTGCCGTGTAACTACTGGCCCTATGAACCGGTGCGCCCACCTGTCCCGCTAAATGGCAAAGGCGCTCCTGATTTTGTCGTGATTGGCACGACACGGGACCCCGCGACGCCATATAGCTGGGCTACCGAAGTCACCGCCAGATTCCCCTCTGCATATCTGATTACTGCAGATGGAGATGGCCATACCGGCCATGGTCGCGGCTCTACCTGCGTTGATAGCGCCGTTGATACCTTTTTGCTCACGGGAAAGTTACCCATCCGCCCGCTCCGCTGCTCCCTTTAGTTGCGGGGAGAACGGGAAGAACGGGAAGAAGAGGTGGTCAGGAGCACCCCTTCGGATAGGGCAGGATTTACCTCGTGCATCTAGACCACATCTCTTACGTCGCATCACATGACCACCTCATTGATGAGGTTCAACGAATCGGTTCACGCCTGGGCGCAGGTTTCATGGATGGCGGTATTCACCCTCGTTTTGGCACACGTAATTTCACACTCCCGCTACAAGGTGGACGTTACTTAGAGATTGTTTGCCCACTAGATCATCCTGCTGCAGATGCATCTCCATTTGGAAAAGTTGTCTCACAGCGCGCGCAAGATGGCGGCGGATTATTAACTTGGGTTCTTTCAGTATCTGATATTTCAACATTTGAAAAACGACTTGGTCGTGAAAGCGTCGATGGCCATCGTCGCCGTCCAGACGGTAGCGATTTAAATTGGAAACAAATTGGCGTTTTAGGAACGCTAGAAGATCGACAATTGCCATTCTTTATCGAATGGCTGACTAACGACCATCCTTCAAAAGAGGCTAAAGCTGTAGCGAAGATTGAAAAACTTGAGATTGCTGGCGATCCAGAGCGCGTTCGCGAATGGATTGGTGAAGATTTTGAATCAGCTTTCGCTGGAATCGCGCTCGAATGGATTGATCCTCAAGAAAATAATGGTGAGACTGGAATTTTTGCGGTGCATTTTTCAACGCCAACTGGTTCATTCAGACTTGATTAAATCTGAATTAAAACCTGCCGCCTTAGCTCAGGGGTAGAGCAACGCACTCGTAATGCGTAGGTCCCGG
>DAIRSQ010000011.1:0-3523 GCA_036804325.1 Candidatus Nanopelagicaceae bacterium
ACCACTTGGCGCTGCAGTGTTAGGCAAAAAGATTGGCGCAAGTACAGATTATTTATTACCTAATGGCAAGAGCAACACAGTTAAAATTCTTGCCGTCAATCCATATGTAGGTTAATGACTTTTATTTAGGCGATACGTTCTTATATTTACGTACGCTTAGTGGAATAAAGATTGCCATTAAAAGCGCAATATAAATCAACGACATAATCAATGGATTTTGTGATGGGAAAGAATTGGCGGTAGCACCAAACATTGGCTCCAACCCAAAGAGATCGCGCACTCCTGCAACCATCGTTGAAACTGGATTCCATTCCGCTACATATTGCAACGGTCGTGGCATGCCAGTAGTGGGCGCAAATGCATTACTAAGAAAAGTCATCGGAAAGACGAAGAGAAACACAACATTACTTGCAGTTCTGAAATCCCTTACTGAAAGACCAACAAGCACTCCCATCCAAGACATTGCATATCCAAATACCAATAGGAGGAAAAAGCCAGCAAGGATTTCAATAATGCTTGAACTTGGCCGCCAGCCAACTAAAAGCCCCGTTAACGCCATCACCACAAGGACAACGACATTGAGAGTGGCATCACCGAGAGTCCGACCAACCACTACTGCAGATCGAGCTATGGGAAGTGAGCGAAATCTATCGATGAGCCCTTTTTGCATATCTTCAGCAAGACCAAGAGCAGTACCGGCAACAGTGAAAGCTACAGTTTGAACGAAGATTCCTGGCATCAATAATTGAACGTAATCAACGCCGGGTGTATTGATTGCACCCCCGAAAACATAGCGAAATAAAAGAACAAACATCACTGGTTGGATAGTGGAAAAAATCAAAACTTCAGGTACTCGAAGGAGTTGCAAAAGTTGACGTTTAGTGATGATTAATGCATCTTTCATCGCTTACCTCGCTTTGCCTTCGCGTTAGCTGCTTCTTCAACTTTTTCTTCTGCAGCATGTCCAGTTAAGGCAAGGAAAACATCGTCTAGCGACGGGCGCTTGAGGGCGATATCTAATGGATGAATACCTGCTGAGTCCAGCTCACGAAGCGTTTCAATCAGGGTAGTAGTACCACCTGGAGCAGCCACTGAAAGCTTATGCACGCCTGCATCTTCAGTCGCCGAGCTACTCGTAATTCGCTCAATAATTCTTCGTACCTCACCAAGCTGCTCGGCAGGTACAGAAATCTCTAAGCGCTCTCCGCCAACATCCTTCTTCAAAGAATCTGCCGTTCCCTTAGCAATAACGTGGCCGTGGTCAATCACCACAATTTCATCTGCTAATTGATCTGCCTCTTCAAGATATTGAGTCGTGAGAAGTAGCGTGACGCCACCTTTGACTAATTCATTAATCACTTCCCACATTTCTTGACGGCCACGAGGATCAAGTCCAGTAGTTGGTTCATCTAAGAAGAGCACTTTTGGCTTCACTATGAGTGATGCAGCGAGATCTAAGCGTCTGCGCATGCCACCGGAATAAGTTTTGATTGGACGTTTTGCGGCATCAGTTAACGAAAATTTTTCCAGCAACTCCTCAGCTCGCGCTTTCGCACCGCGACTGGAGAGATGGTAGAGACGACCAAACATAACTAAGTTATCCCAGCCAGTGAGCGTCTCATCTACCGCTGCATATTGACCAGAGAGTCCAATAATCTCCCGAACTTGTTGAGGGTGTTGCAGAACATCTATTCCGGCGACCGTTGCACGTCCAGAATCAGGACGAAGAAGTGTGGATAACACTCGTACAGTTGTCGTTTTTCCGGAACCATTTGGTCCAAGAAGCGAAAGCACTGTCCCTTCTTCTACGGAGAGGGATAAGCCATCGAGCGCCCGAACTTCTTGATTGGTGCCATAAGTTTTCACCAAATCTTCGGCAATAATGGACGCGCTCATCGAACTCCTTGGGTTCTCACTCCTCCTTACGATAGCCTCAAAGGCGATGAAAACGCCATTCCGCAATCTTCCTCCTGAAGTACCTATATTGGCATCGGCAGCATTTCTGGTGGCTGCAGGTTTTGGTTTCATCGCACCCGCAACACCAATCTTCGCTCGTTCATTTGGCGTTTCTCAGGCTGCGGCTGGCGCAGTTGTCAGCCTTTTTGCGTTTGCACGTTTTAGCACAGCTTTAACTGGTGGCCGTTTAGTGGATCGGTTCGGGGCTCAAAAGATGATGGCTATCGGATTGTTTATCGTCTCATTTTCTGCATTACTTGCAGCATTCTCACAGAATTATTACCAATTACTTTTCTTTAGGGGCGCGGGAGGTTTTGGATCTGCTGTTTGGACAATATCTGCAACGACTATATTGTTACGGGTAGTTTCGGATGATCAGCGCGGACAAGCTCAATCAACATTTCAATCTGGATATCTCTTCGGATCCATTACCGGTCCACTCTTTGGCGGCGCATTAGTTGAAGTTTCACTGCGCGCTCCTTTTTTTGTCTACTCATTTACGGTGGCAGGAGCAGGACTTGTCGCATTACTCTTTCTTTCAAAATCCGAAAGCGCCAAGAAACAAAGTGTTTCCGGCGATGATGTGACGATGCTGATTAGAGATGCGTTCAAGATTTCCGGGTATCAGGCGGCAATTCTCGCAACTTTTGGTTTAGCTTGGGCAGTTACGAGCGTTCGAATCTCACTCGTTCCGCTTTATGTGACTGAAGGACTTGGACTTCGCCCAGTTACTCTTGGAGCAGGTCTTGCTGCCACAACAATTTGTCAGGGACTTACCTTAATTCCTGCCGGCAAATTTGTTGATACGCGAGGACGAAGAGAAGGACTTCTGATTGGCTCGCTACTCTCTATTACTGCACTTGGAATTTTTGCGTATTTAGAAAACTATGCTGGATTTATCATAGCGATGGCATTTGCCGGACTAGGTGCATCTTTTCTTAGTAGCGCACCTGCGGCCCTGGTTGGTGATGTGATGACTGGTAAAAGCGGTCGTGTTGTGGCGGTATGGCAAATGAGTAGTGACCTTGGTTTTGTGATTGGACCAATCGCGATGGGTTTTGTTGCAGATCAACAAAGTTACCGAGCTGCATTCCTAGTGGGAATTTTCTTGATATTGCCAATTTTATTACGGTCAATAAATCTGCCTGAGACACGTAAGTCACACCAACGACCACCGTACGAACCGTAGATCATCGCAAAATCAAAAGAGCGGCACATTGCTGTGCAGCTCTTTTGATTTCTATCGTGGAATTTAGTCACGACGAAGAATTGCAAGTAAACGCAAGATCTCAAGATAGAGCCAAACGATTGTGACCATAAGGCCAAATGCGGCTCGCCATGATTCTTGCTCGCCTACTCCTTGGCGCACTCCCTCTTCGATTTGATTGAAATCTAGAACGAGGAAGAGTGAAGCTAGGACAACTCCACCAGCTGCGAGGAGCAATCCGATTCCACTTACGCCATAGAACCCAAATCCACCACCCACACCAGCAAATGATGCGATAAGGCTCGCAACTCCGAGAACGAGATAACCAATCAACGCACCCATCAAAATTCTGGTGAATTG
>DAIRSQ010000011.1:3623-19347 GCA_036804325.1 Candidatus Nanopelagicaceae bacterium
CAACTCCGAGAACGAGATAACCAATCAACGCACCCATCAAAATTCTGGTGAATTGAGGGGTAGCTCGGAGCTTTCCACTTCGATAGAGCGCTAACACGCCAACGAATGCAGCGAGCGTTCCGATAACTGCTTGACTAACAATTCCCGGATAAACATCGTTGTAGAAACGACTGATAGCTCCAATTGCAAGACCTTCAAGGCCTGCATATGCCACTACCAAAGCTGGGCGAACAGTTTTTGAAAATGAAATGACAAGTGACAGTCCAAGAGCGCCCAAGAGCGCAATCATGGCGATGCCAAAACCTACGTTAAAGAACCACGCAGCAGCGCCTACTGCAACGAGGATTGCAAAGAGGAAACCTGTTCGTGCGACAACATCATCCATCGTCATTCGACCAGTTTGAAGCGGTGAAGCGCTCGGAGCTGAATACATCTCTTCAAGCGCATCAGTGGAACGTGGTTCAAAAGCTGCATAGCCACGTTTGTTTCCAAAAGCGCGACCAAGAACAGGGTTAGAACTACGCATCGTTTGTACTCTCCTTATTGGCCTTGTGGGCCTTACTCGCCTTACTCGTGCAGTGGAAGATCCACGCACAGACTTAATAGTAGAGAAGTCAGATTAAATATTCCTGAGAATATACAAGGCCGATATACACTAGCCATTACATTGGGCCAACTAGGCCGATTGGCGCTACCTAACGCCGGAAATATCGGGAGGTGGGCAGGTGGAAGTGAACCGTGGGCGTCGCTTTCTCTCCGGGCTGATCACTGCTGCTTTGGCCTTCAATTTTCTCAGCGCAACAATTACCTCGGCCGCAGATGAAGGCCACCGGCTCATGATTGTCGATGCCTTCTCTGAGGGAGTAAGTAGCGGCTCAGAAATCTACTCAGTACCTGAAGAGCAAGTTCAAAAAATTCTCAAGAACGAGCCGAGCGCTGTCCCGTCGAATCGCAAGTTTTGTGATTCCCTTGCCGCTCCCATTTGCAAAGAGGGAAGCGCTCTCAACCTTCGGATATACCTACCTAAGTGCACTGAAATTCTAACCAATTACTGTATCGATTCACTGGCAATATCTGGAGCTGCCGATACTCTCCTCCAGCCAGGGATACTTCTGGGTTATACCGATGCTCACACTTACCGAGCTGATTCCGCACGTGGCGTACCTGAATCTGCAACCACGTCACGATGGAAAGTGGCTGGAGTAAATAATCGGGCAGGTACCGATACATACGCAGTGAAAGTTCTTCTTGATGGCTTTTTGTCAGCGACATCTAATGCGCTCTATGTCTTTCAAGTAAGTGCGCTTATTGAACCTTATGCCGAGAAAGTCGGTAATGCGAATACCTCGATGGAGTGCACCTCGTGGCAATCTGGAACTGCATGCGGTGTTCGAAAAGATTTCGCAGAAGGGCAAAAGGCACAATTGAGCGTGCGACTTCCAAACACCATAACTGGCTGGTTACATGGAAGATTAAAAGACGCTTCGATATCCGTAGAAAAATTTGATAGTCAGCAAAATAAGGTGACGGTCACTGCAGAAAATGTAAGAGTGCCCGAACTCAACACTCTCTTCACTGATGCTCAAGTGGATACTTTGGCAAATCCGGCTTTCTTTAGACCCAATGGGATCAAATGGAATAGCGTTAATGCTGGCAATCCAGCTTCATTGGAATGGGTGAAACAACTAGCAAAACCTTTAAATGAGACCGCTACAGGTGAGCATACGACCTGGTCTTTCTCAACGATTCCGTCCAATCGAGGCACCAATAAATGTTTTGATGATAAGACCCAACTTCTTGGGGTGGTTATGACGAACTCGCTGGTGTATTCGCCTAATGCACCAGAATTTGACGGTTCGCAATTAAATTACCAAGTGGGTGGTCTGCATTTTCAACCTGACGGGAAAACGCCAAATCTCGGTACCTACGATTTATTGATGAAATCTGCCACAGCTCGCTGCTTGTACAACTTCACAGAAGCGCCGCTGTCTGCCTCTGTCTCCGTAACCTATGCCGATGGTGGCGAGCAGCAAATATCTACGACCGTACTCAATGAGAAAGATGGTTGGCTACACCTTGGCGCATATGGATTTACTTTCTCAAGCCCCATACTTCGAGTGAAACTCAATGGAGTTCCGAAAGCCTTGCCACAAAATTCTGCCAATTCTTCCGCAAAGAGCTCTCCAACAGTAAAGCAACCCACGAAGAATTACTCGATAACGTGTGTTAAAGGCAAAGTAGTGAAGAAAGTGATTGCACCAAAACCAAACTGTCCTTCGGGTTGGAAGAAGCGGTAATTATTTCCGTTTTACGTACCCAGTAGGACATTTAGTACCCGAGACCATCAGAATTTTTTTACCCTTTATGCAGGTAATTTTCTTTACTACAGGTTTAGACACAGTTGCTTTGGAATTCATGGCTGGGATTGGTGAACCAGTAAGTTTGATTCGAATCACAGGTGATGAGTAGGTAAAGTTATAAGCGCTCAATGAAAGCCACCCAGAATCCTCTTTCACTACCGTTGTCGCCACGTTACTACTTCCATCTTCCGACGTAATCGAAACTACTGCACTAATTGGTGCATTTGAGAAATTATAAATACATCGTGCAACTTTTGAACTCATTACTAAGTCATAAGTTCCTTTGAAAGCGGTTTTACCATCTGGTTCAAAGTGAGTTGCTGCAACTTTATAATCTAAGGTGCCGGAGTTTTTGTCATAGATAGGGGGTCCGTCCAAGTATTCCGCCGCGTTGGTTGTCACAATGCCAGCAAGAGAATCAATTTGATTGAGGCATTGCTTGATTTCATTTGAAACTTCAAACTTCCCCATAGTTTGAATCGCCCACACGGTGGGGAGAGCTTGCGCCTTGTCCCCCAAGGTTGAGAGCCATGCCAAGTATTCCGTCAAAGTCTCTGCATTATGTCCAGTATTGCCATCGCGCATTAAAGCAATTTCACTCAAGGGTTTACTCTTATTTTCAGGGCCAAATAGTGGAGACCCAGAGTTGGACTTACCTCTATAGAAATCTTTAATACTCTGTGGGGCATCGTCGTTATTTACCCATACTGCGTTGACAGGAATTTTTATCGGTTCTGCACTTACCGAAAGGGTGCTTCCACCAAATTTATTAGTTAATACTTCAATTGAAGGTCCTTTTACTCGACCATGAAGCCATCCGGTTATTTTCTGTGAGAGATCAACAGTTACTCCAAAACGAAGGCCAAGCGGCAAGGCATATTTCGCAGCACACTCTGTTGGCGATGCAATTGCGCAAGTAGATGGATAGGTGCCATTCTCAGATCCAATATTGTCAAACCCTTTTATATATAAATTGGGATTGGTACTGGCCCCGCTGTAGGTATATTTTCCAGCAATCAATTTCACGGCTGTAAGAGAAATTGCGAAGCTATCAACTATGAATGGTTGATTTGCCTGCCATTTACTTCCAACCATCTGAGCTTTCACAAGATAAGTATCACCACCATTATGCGGTGCGCCCGGTACTCGAATCAGCGTTGGGGCGCCACCATTTGGCACCTTTAATTTTGTGCTCCCCTTGAAATATTGTGGGTTACCTTCTGGAAATTGACCAATGATTGAAAAATCTAGGGGTTTATTTCCGCTATCGCTAAAAGTGAGATTCCGCATGCAATCCACGATTACTGAATCTGAACAGAGCGGCAGATCAGCTCGGAAGTGAATTTCACTGCCTGCGCAATCGGAGCTCGCTATCTCGGAACAGGCAATAACCGAGGTGCCATTCCCAGCACTGTCTCGCGTAATAGCAATTGCATACGAAGGAAATCTATATAGCGAAGCTAGATCGTTTCGGTAGTAACCTTGAACATTTTTAAAACTTGGCGACCATGGTGGTAAATATTGCTCATCAGTTATCGCTTGATATCCATTACATGCATATAAGGATGAATCGCAGTAGCGCTCGATGGGTAATGATTGATCTATCTTCACATCTGAAGCCGCGATGACTGGAGCTGAAAATATTGATAGGAAAAGTGATGAGATAAGGGTTAAAGAAATGAGTACGCGTTTCATCAACTACTCCTACCCCTTACTGTCACCTAGCGATGTAAATAACAGTAACGTCTTAATAAGGTACTTCAAGGCAGCTCTGCCTTTGATTCTGAAATTCTGTGGGGATTGACCTATCTGGTGCGAAAAATAATGTGCCCCGGGTGGGGGTCGAACCCACACTTGGAGGATTTTAAGTCCTCTGCCTCTGCCATTGGGCTACCGGGGCGCTGACGATTTCTCTCGTTTAGCGGAGCGTAAATCTACCTGCTCTGGCGAAGATTTTTTCCATCTCTCCTGGCAACAGCTTTCCAGTAAAGGTGTTCTGCTGGCTCGGGTGGTAGGAGCCAAGGAGTAGATAGCCGTCGCCTTCAACCTCTGCACCATGTGCAAATGCCACTTTTTGATTGGGAAGTGAAGTGCCGATCTCGCGAAGTGCGCGCCAGAGCGAATCCCACGCAAAGGCACCGAGCGCAATGAATACTCGCGCCTCTGTCAACGCCTTTAGTTCAGCAGTTAACCATGGAAAGCAGGTATCTCGTTCCTGTGGTGTGGGCTTATTACCTGGAGGAACACAACGGACAGCGGTAAGAATTCGTACTGAATTTAATTGGAGACCATCATCGCGTGAGGTACTCGTCTCTTGATTTGCCAACCCGCTGCGATGTAATGCGCCGTAAAGCCAATCCCCTGAAGAGTCTCCGGTAAATACTCTGCCAGTTCGGTTTGCGCCATGCGCACCTGGCGCAAGTCCGACAATCACAATCTTCGCATTATCGGGACCAAAACCAGGAACTGGTTTCCCCCAATACTCTTGATCCTGATAAGCCTTTCGCTTTACGACGGCGACCTCTTCGCGCCATAGCACTAAGCGCGAACATTGCCGACAGGCAACTATCTCATTATTTAAGAGTTGCAACGATGCCATCAAGAATATCCCGCTCACTTGCTATGAATTCAGCTGCGCCGGTGCGTTTCATGATTTCTGCTAGAACTAATGAACCAGCTGCAATTACCTCAACTCGTCCAGGATGCATATAACCAAGTGCTGCTCGCTCGTCGCGCGATAAATGTAATAGCCATTCAGAAATTTCTTGAGTTTGCTCGGCAGAGATTCGTGCACCATGAATTAAATCTCTATCATATTTAGTTAACCCCAAAGCCGCTGCAGCCACAGTAGTGGCTGTTCCTGCAACGGCAACAAGAGTTTTGGCAGATCGAATTGGCACGATCTCTTCTACATGATCTATTGCGCGATTAATATCCTTCTGAGCCAAGATAATTTCATCACTCGTTGGTGGATCATTTTTGAAATGTCGCTCACTCATTCGCACGCACCCAATATCAACACTTCGAGCAGCACTTACGCATTGATTGCCCAGTACAAACTCGGTAGAGCCGCCGCCAATATCAACGACGAGAAATGGCGCCTGACTCGATGACATCTCGGCGGTAGCGCCAAGAAAAGAGAGTTCTGCCTCCTCAGTACCTGCAATGACCTCTGGCGCAACGCCCAGAATTGATTGAACAGGTCCAGTAAATATCTCCCGATTTTGAGCATCCCGGGTAGCGCTTGTCGCGCAAAATCTCACTCGTGTAACGCCATGCTCATCAATTAATCCTTTAAATCGCCGCAATGCGCCAAGGGTCCTCTCCACTGCTGCCGGAGAGAAATTCTTAGTCTTATCAACACCTTCACCAAGTTTAACAATTTCCATCTCGCGAATAATTTCTTTACCTTCATTGGAAATCAAAATCCGAATTGAGTTGGTTCCACAATCAATTGCTGCGACTTTACTCAGCTTACTCACGCTCACTTATAAATAATTCTGAGCACGGTTGTTCGCTCCACCATACTGGTAGTTTCGCAAGCGCTTCATCGCCAAGGGTATTAACGCCTTCGCCGGCGGCAAGTGAATGAGCGATAAGTGAATGGAGACACTTAACCCGCTCTGGCATTCCTCCAGCAGATATACCTTGCACCTCGGGAACTTTCATCTGTAACGCTTCCCGAGCCGCCATGTAATCAATATGTGCTGAGTAGTATTCGCCTCGCAAGGAAGTGTCGCTTGCTAAGCGTTCATTCATCTCAGTCATCAACCCAGAACTTTCCAAAGTAGAGATTGCCCCGGTGAGTCGAGGGCAGGTTGCATAATAGAAAGTTGGAAAAGGTGTGCCATCACTAAGACGTGGCGGAGTTTCAACAACATCTACTTCACCGCATGGACATCGATGTGCAATTGCATGTACATCCCGGGGGGTGCGTCCAAGTTGCCTCTTAATTATTTCAATATCGTGGTTATCTGGTTCACGAGATTCTCTATGGCTACTCATTCTGAGGCTGACCTGTACTGGAAGCCACCTGTTGGATGGAGGAGATTAATTTTGTATACCAGGGCGCGCTACCAAACTGCCTAGTCGCGACTGGGGTCTTTTTCTTCTCGTTAGCGCTCTCCTCAGTCTCAACTCCGAGAACGATGTACTGGCGCTCTCCTGGTAAGACGAAATGAAGGCGTTCTCGCGCCTGTGATTTCACATAGTTGGGATCTCGCCATTTTTGTAGCTCAATCTCTGCTTCAGCAAGTCGAGCTTTACGACTAGTTAATTCAGCTTCAATTGCATTTATCTGGGCTCGCTGCGTGAAATAGCGTTGCGCCGGTGGCGCAATGGTCACCGCGATAATAAAGATGACAACTGAAATAGCAATGAAACGAGCGGTAACGCCACGTTTAACTGCCACGTTCTCGCTCCCCTACATTCCGAACTTTTACTAATCATGCGCTAAATCGAGGAAAAGCTCCCTTACCTGCAAAAGTTGCGCGATTACCAAGAGTTTCTTCGATTCTTAGTAGTTGATTGTACTTTGCAACGCGTTCAGAACGAGCTGGGGCGCCAGTTTTAATTTGGCCACAATTCGCGGCAACTGCAAGATCTGAAATAGTCGTATCTTCCGTTTCGCCTGAACGATGGCTCATCATCGAGCGATATCCCGATTTATGTGCCAAAGCCACTGCATCAAGAGTCTCAGTAAGAGTTCCTATTTGATTTACCTTAACCAAGAGCGCATTTGCCGCACCATTTGAAATTCCTTCAGCGAGGCGAATTGGATTGGTAACAAATAGATCATCTCCAACTAGTTGCACCTGGCTCCCAAGTTTCTTGGTGATTTCAATCCAACCGCTCCAATCATTCTCATCAAGAGGATCTTCAATCGAAACAAGTGGATAAGCAGTCACTAGTTCTTGGTAATAATTGATCATTTCATCTGAACTTCTCGCTTTACCTTCAAATGTGTAACTGCCATCTTGATGGAATTCGGTAGCTGCAACATCAAGAGCTAATCCGACATCTTTTCCTGCGGTAAATCCTGCAGATGCAATTGCGTTAAGAATTAAATCTAGCGCCTCTCGATTACTACTCAAGTTAGGTGCAAATCCACCTTCATCACCAATGCTGGTAGCAAGGCCTCGTTTCTTAAGAACTGCTTTTAGCGCATGGTAAATCTCTGCGCCCCATCGAAGTGATTCTCCAAAATTAGCTGCGCCAAAAGGCGCCACCATAAATTCTTGAATATCAACATTGGTATCGGCATGTGCGCCACCATTCAATATATTCATCATCGGAACAGGCAACAAAGTGGCTGAGTCGCCACCTAAAAATTTAAAAAGTGGTTGCTGTTGCGAAATCGCCGCTGCCTTTGCACATGCTAAAGAAATACCCAAAAGAGCATTTGCACCTAAGCGTGATTTGTTGGCTGTGCCATCGAGTGCAATCATTTTTTCATCAATTGCTCGTTGTGCCGTTGGATCCATCGTAACCACGGCTGGCGCCAATTCGTTGATAATGCCAGCGATGGCTTTCTGTACTCCTTTACCACCATAACGAGTGCCACCATCGCGAAGTTCAACTGCCTCATGCGCTCCCGTGGAAGCACCTGAAGGAACTGCCGCAACTCCTCGAATGCCGTTCTCTAAAAACACATCAACTTCAACAGTGGGATTGCCGCGGGAGTCGAGAATTTCTCGAGCTGAGACTGATTTAATGGCGGACATAGAATTACGCTCTCCTGTCATTGACTTGGATTAAATCTTAGTAGGAATCATTGAAATTCATCGACTAATTTGCGGGCCCGCGCTCGAAGAGCGAACTCTGGATCTACTCCATACTTATTTGCAAGCGAAACTACTGCCAGAAGTAAATCGCCAATTGTGGAATCAGAAACCTCAGTCGGTGTATCTATATTTAAATCCTGAGTAAGACTACGGCCGTGTTTCTCGGCCCGATAGAGAAGTTTTGATGCGAGAGATAACGCCGGTTGGTTTAGTGGAACTCCTTCATCGGGAGATTTTCGAGATTTCTCTACTGCTTTCAACTTTTCCCAGTTGCCTTTGACCTCGCCTGGGGTTAACTCTTCCACCGAATCAAATACGTGCGGATGGCGACGGATTAATTTTTCACAAATTGCTCCGGCTACATCTTCAATTGAGAAGGAGTTTTCGCTTCGTTCTTCTCCGATGCGCGAATGAAAATACACTTGTAGAAGAACATCTCCGAGTTCTTCGACCATTTCATCTCGGTCTGAGCGCTCCACCGCATCGATGAATTCATAGGTTTCTTCAAGGAGATATGTCAGTAGCGATTGATGCGTTTGCTCTGCATCCCAAGGGCAACCTCCAGGTGACCGGAGCTTATCCATCACCTCTGCTAAACGCAGGAGATTGCTGTTCTCGTTCACTAGTTCTTCGAGTTAGGTAGCGCCCCACCTGTTGGATCAGCAGGGTCAATTTTATTCGTCTTTGTATTCCATACTCCGTAACGCGGATTTATTGTGAGCTTTTCTTTTATCGCTGTTTCTTCAAGAATTTTTTGCAGCGCTTGAATTACTTCTGCATCATCTGTTGCCGTCGGTGCAATGACTGTTCTTAACTTGTCCTGCAAAACTATCAGAGATAAGTACTGATTAAGATCAATTGAGGCGATGCCTGCGTTGACTAGCGCAACCGACAATTTATCCTCACTACCAATATTCTGCAGAATCTCAGCTCTGCGCGCTGCTATCTCAGCAGCCGTGGCAACCACGTTTCTTTCCTTTGCCGCTTGAGTTAAGAGCGCTGCAAAGACATGAATTCCAAGTTGATTTAAAGTTAGAGCTTCCCCAGTAAGTCCATCTTGCGGAACGGTGTTGAACTTTATCCGTTCATCCAAAATTGTTGAGACGCTCTGCTGAAGTCGCTTGATCGTAATTTTTCCATCATTGTAATTCGCTGCATCTGATGGATTACTGCAACTTGAAAGTACGAGTGCTGAAAGGATCAATAAGACCACTCCGAATTTACGCTTTGTCACGAAAATCAATACTCCTTTTCATTACACCGAAGTTACTCCGGTCTTACCCGTGGTTGTTTCCTGAAACGCCTGCGCTACCCAATTCAAGAGAGAAGTATTCCCTAATTTTTCTCGCTCAAACGCCACCCCCATTGCGGAGGGCAGCGGAAGAAGGAGCGTGGAGAGCTGTGACTTATATATATGGCCTGGGTAAAGGCGAGACATTCGAACCGAGAGTGAGTCACTGAGGGTTATCGGGGCTAGCCGGAGGTGTTTGCCCTGGACAATCACCTCAGCAAAATTCAATTCTTTGGCTCGAACCCGCACCTTGGCTATTGATAAAAGGTTCGCGACTACTTCTGGATACGATCCAAAGCGATCTATGAGTTCGCTTTCTACTTGATCAACATCGTCAATTGATTCTGCCGTCGCGAGACGTCGGTAAAGATCTAGTCTGACTCTCTCACTATCTACATAATCATGTGGCAAGTAAGCATCAATTGGTAGCTCTAATTTACATTCCTGCTCGGGATGCTTCTGACCTTTAAAGTCAGCTACCGCTTCACCAATCATCCGCATATATAAATCAAAGCCAACATCAGCAATATGACCTGATTGTTCGCCACCCAGCAAGTTGCCAGCTCCTCGAATTTCAAGATCTTTTAATGCAACTTGCATACCTGAACCCAATTCCGTATTCGCTGCAATTGTTTCGAGTCGATCATGTGCAGTGTCAGTCAATGGTTTCTCAACATCATAAAGAAAATATGCATACCCACGCTCACGGCCCCGTCCGACTCGACCGCGCAATTGATGCAATTGTGACAAACCCATCTTGTCAGCATTTTCAACAATCAATGTATTTGAGTTTGGAATATCAATACCGCTTTCAATAATTGTGGTACATACCAAGACGTCAAATTCTCTTTCCCAGAATGCAAGTATTACTTCTTCTAAGGCACTTTCACTCATCTGACCATGAGCTACCCGAACACGAGCTTCAGGTACTAAATTGGAGATAACGCTTGCACACCTATCAATAGAGTTAACTCGATTATGTACATAAAAAACTTGGCCATCTCGTAAAAGTTCGCGACGAATGGCAACTGCAATCTGTCGCTCCTCGTAACCTCCTACATATGTGAGCACTGGATGTCGCTCTTCAGGTGGGGTGGCCATGATTGACATTTCTCGGATGCCAGTTATGGACATCTCTAAAGTTCGTGGAATCGGCGTTGCTGACATCGCGAGCACATCCACATAAGCTCGGAACCTCTTTAATTTTTCTTTATGTTCAACGCCAAATCTTTGTTCCTCATCAATAATAACTAGCCCAAGATCCTTAAAAGATACATCAGCCGAGAGCAACCGGTGTGTACCAATAACGACATCAACGCCTCCATCCTCAAGTTTTTCCAGAGTTTTTTTAATTTCACCGGGAGTTGAAAATCTCGATAGTCCAGCAAGGTTTATCGGAAAACCAGCAAAGCGCTCAGAAAAAGTGGTGAGATGTTGTTGCACCAATAACGTTGTTGGCACTAAAACAGCTACTTGTTTTCCATCCTGTACTGCTTTAAATGCTGCCCTGATCGCGATTTCAGTTTTACCAAAGCCGACATCACCGCAAACTATCCGATCCATAGGATATGAAGCTTCCATATCTTTTTTCACTTCAGTAATAGTTGCGAGCTGATCGATTGTTTCAACGTACGGAAAAGCATCTTCTAGTTCGCGTTGCCACGGTGTATCTGGCGAAAAGGCATAGCCAGGAGAGCTCGTTCTGGCAGCATAAAGTTGAATTAATTCTGCAGCAATCTGCTTGACTGCCTTGCGAGCTTTGCCTTTTGCCTTTTGCCACTCTGCGCCACCCATGTGGTGAACGGTTGGTGTTTCACCACCGACATACTTTGACACTTGATCTAACGCATCCGTGGGCAAATAAAGTCGATCACCGGACTGCCCTCGCTTACTCGATGCATATTCGATTACCAGATATTCGCGCTTAGTGCCGTTGACAACCCGTTCCGCCATTTCAATAAATTTTCCAATGCCATGAACTTGGTGAACAACAAAATCACCTTCCTTGAGCGTCAATGGATCAATTCGATTTTTCCTGCGTGATGCTAATGATAATTTTTCGCCATCTTGGGCTTTGCTCCCAGCGAAATCTCGTTCTGTTATTAGTGCAAACATTGCATTCTCGACGGTAAATCCATGTCGCATACCTGATGTGAAAATAAAGACAGATCCTGGTACTAATGAATTGGCGGTAGGAATCCCATTACTCCGCAATAACTCCTCATAGCGCTGAGCAGTTCCATGACCTGGGCAGGTAATTGCTATCAGCCACTGATTTTTAACTTTATCCATAAGAAAATCAAGTAATTTTTCGGAGTTACCGCGGAATGGTTCAATCGCACGCAATGTGGAATCAACTGCCTCAGACCCACCACCAAAAGGAGCAATTGCAGAGAGTGTGAAATCACGTTTTGCCGCATTGGTGAGTTCATCTTCCAGGGTTTTAAATGAATGAAGTTGTAATTCTTCACTATCAATTGGCGTGACATTTCCTGCAGCTGCATTTAGCCATGATGCACTGAGAAATTCTTCGCCTGTTCTTATTAGCTCATCTGCTCGACTTCTGATTAGTTCAGATCCCACCGAAATAAGTAGAGATTTTTTGGGAAGAATGTCGATCAAGTTTTCCATTTCATGAATCAAAGCCGGCATCAGAGATTCCATGCCGTCGACAGGAACGCCTTCGCTAATCCGATTAAATAAATCTGCCAAAGTTGGAATCTCGACCGCGAGTTCTGCTGCTCTCTTCTTTATTTCTTCTGTGATCAGAATTTCTCGAGCTGGAAAAGCAAATAGCCCATCATGACAATTTTCTAGCGACCGCTGATCGGCTACAGAGAAATATCGAACCTCATCAATTACATCATCAAAGAACTCGGCTCTTATTGGGTGCTGAGCTTGGGGTGGAAATAGGTCGAGAATGCCACCTCGTTGCGCAAACTCTCCTCGCTTTTCAACGATATCGGTTCGTTGATAGCCAAGAGCAAGAAGTTTTAGTACTGATTGTTGAAGTTCAACTTGTTCACCCGCTTTGAAAAGTGGAACTTTCGTGCTGCCAAAATCTTTTATAAATGGTTGTAGAAGTGAGCGGACTGGAACGACGATTAGATCGCATACTTGATCTCGGATTGCTTTTAAGGCAACAAAACGCTCGGCGATTGTGTCACTTTGTGGACTCAATCGCTCATGAGGCAGTGTTTCCCAGTGTGGAAATCGAAAGATTCTTTTTTGAGGTAGGAGCTGCTTTAGCTCTTCAAAAATTTCTTCACCATTATTAGCAGTGAGGACTACAACTAATTTCGATTGACTCTCTTCGGCCCCCGCTGAAACTGCGATGGCAATGGAAGCTGCAGAGAGCGGGGCGGTAACAACCTTGCCAGCTTGCAGGGAAGAACCCAGCTCATTTAATGGTAGGTGACTAATTAATTGAGAAAGCGGCGAAGCGCTCTGGGGCGTCAACGATTGCGCATCCATATGACGAACGTTCCTGCCTCTCCTTTGGAAATGGCCGAGGAGCCCCTATCCGCCTAGACGGGGGGCTTCTGAGTTAGCTTTGAAAGGTTCTTTTAAGGCTAACTGGCGTGAATGCTACCGCTGATGCTCTGCCAAGATATGCCTATGCCAATTGAGCCAAGTCAGGGACATGCGAACGAGAATGAGGCCGGCACCTACCTGCGTGCCGATGTTCGCCGTCTCGGAGAATTACTTGGCCAAACGCTAGTGCGCCAAGAGGGGCAAGCTCTTTTAGATCTCGTTGAATCTGTCCGATTAGCTGTCCGTGAAGAATCTCCACTTGGATCAACAATTCTTGAGCGCGTTGATGTTGCAGATAGCATCAAATTGGTACGCGCCTTTAGTACCTACTTCCACTTAGCAAATATCGCTGAGCAGGTGCACCGCGCTCGAGCGCTATATGAAGAACGCGTCAATGGAGACTCCTGGCTCCAGCAAACGTTTCATAAAATTTCTGAGGCGAAAATAAGTAAGGATGAATTGGCTCGTTCAGTTGCCATGCTCTCAGTCCGCCCAGTTTTCACCGCACACCCAACAGAAGCGGCTCGACGATCGGTGCTTAGCAAGTTAGGTACCGTTGCTGAGTTACTCAATGAAAAAAATGTTCGTGAACGTGATAAAAAACTTGCGGAAGCAATTGAACTTCTCTGGCAAACTGATGAACTTCGATTAGAACAACCTGAGCCGTTAGATGAGGCGACCAATGCGCTCTACTATTTAGATGACTTACATAGATACACGGTGCCTCAAGTTCTCGATGATTTCGCTTATGAACTTTCACAATACGGCATAAGCCTTGATGTCTTAGCGCGGCCACTATCGTTTGGCAGCTGGATTGGTGGCGATCGAGATGGTAATCCAAATGTCACTCCCGCCATCACTTTAGAGACCGTTACTTTACAAGTGGGGCACGCAGTCCGAGTTTTACTCGAAAAACTTGATGCGCTCCGACAGTCTCTATCTGTTTCAGCGCGCCTCGCTGGAGCAAGTAATGACTTATTGCAATCCATTGAGCAAGATTTGGTCAATATTCCCGAATTTGAAGATCGATTTAAACGTTTAAACGTTGAAGAACCTTATCGATTGAAAGCCACTGCAATTAGACACAAATTGGTTTTAACTCAACGACGACATGCGAATAAGTCACCCCATCAACCCGGTCGTGATTATGCAAACACCCAGGAGCTTCTTGATGACTTAATCCTGATGCGCGAATCACTTCTCGAGCATAAAGGTGAACTAATTGCGACCGGAGAACTCGAACAATTAATTCGGACTGCTTCAGCATTTGGGTTGACCCACGCAACGCTCGATGTGCGCGAACACTCAAGCCAACATCATCACGTGCTCAATCAGTATTTTATCGCGCATAACATTCCTGATTACCTCACTTTAACCGAAGATGAGCGGATTAATCTCTTAATTATTGAGCTGACTAACAATCGAAAACTGGATCGAGAAATACTCGATGCGCGCGGAAAGCAAACCTATGACACTTTCACCACAATTGGTGAGGTCATCGAAAAATTTGGTGATGAGGCGATTGAAAGTTACATAGTTTCGATGACTAAATCGGCAAGCGACCTCCTGGCCGCGGTAGTTCTCGGGGTGAAGGCAGATCTAATTGATTTACGTGAGGGCAAGGCTCTTATTGGTTTTGTTCCGCTACTTGAAACTGTTGCAGAGTTGCAGCAGGCTGATCAAATTCTCGGACGCTTACTTGCGATTGCCGAATATCGCGAAATTGTCGAACTCCGAGGTGAATTGCAAGAGGTCATGTTGGGATACTCAGATTCCAACAAAGATGCTGGCATCACCACAAGTCAGTGGGAGATTCATCGTGCGCAACGCAAACTCCGAGATCTTGCAAGTAAAGCGGGAATTCACCTTCGAATTTTCCATGGGCGAGGCGGTTCTGTAGGTCGCGGTGGCGGCCCTACATACGACGCCATTCTTGCCCTTCCTTGGGGATCGCTTGCAGGTGAAATAAAAATGACCGAACAGGGAGAGGTCATCTCCGATAAATATTCACTCCCCTCGCTTGCGCGAGAAAATGTTGAGCTCATACTTGCTGCCGCATTGGAGGCAACAGTCCTTAATCGTGCACCTCGACAGAGCGCACGCGATCTTGCTAATTGGGATTCTTGTATGGACACAGTAAGTGAAGCAGCGATGCGTTGTTATCGAAATTTGGTTGATCACCCCGATCTTCCGAAATACTTCTATCAATCAACTCCGGTAGAACAGCTGGGAAATCTCTATCTCGGCTCGCGCCCCTCACGAAGACCTGACTCTGACTCTGGCCTTTCAGGATTACGCGCCATTCCATGGGTATTTGGATGGACTCAATCTCGACAGATTGTTCCTGGTTGGTTTGGCGTAGGAAGTGGCTTAAAGGCAGCGCGCGAAGCCGGAGATAACAAAGTTCTCAAACAGATGTATGAGGATTGGCACTTCTTCAAAACATTTATCAGCAATGTTGAAATGACCCTTGCAAAAACTGATTTAAAAACCGCTGAACACTATGTAAATACTCTTGTTGATCCCGAACTGCGACATTTTCTCGATGAAATTAAGAGTGAGTTTCAACTCACAGTAGATGAGATTTTGTTACTCACACAGAAAACCCAGCTACTGGGCGATCAACCAATACTCGCGCAAACGCTTGCTATTAGAGATGTATACCTGCGACCGATGCAATTACTTCAAGTCTCACTCCTGAAGAAAGTGCGCAATGGTGAAGAGGTAGATGGAATTCTTAATCGTGCGCTCTTATT
>DAIRSQ010000012.1:0-18900 GCA_036804325.1 Candidatus Nanopelagicaceae bacterium
ATGGTACTGCACGGGTGACCTTGTGGGAGAGTAGAACGCCGCCGGACTTACTTTAGGAAAGGGATGTAGTTTTTACTGCATCCCTTTTTTATTTCCTGTTAATTTTTTTACAATGCATTTAAAAGAGAACGCATGTGAACGGATGAAAGCAGAGGGAAGCGATGGAAGAAAAGCGGAGAGAATCTTCTCGACCATCTAGACCTTCTCGTCCTTCTCGACCTTCTCGACCTTCTAAAAAAGATGATTCGCGAAATTCTCGAAGCGATCGACCACGCAATGGCGCTCCTAAAAATAACGAAAAGAAAAGTAGTGGCGAAAGACCTTTCAGACCCTCTGCTTCCTCTGGAACTTCTAGACCCGCTAAACCTTCTAAACCGTCTAGTCAGACAAGAGTGGGAAGATCCGACGAGCGACCAGCTAGATCAACGAATAAAACCGGTGGGAGAGGCGATGGCCGCTCTCCTTCACGTGGAGCATCGCAGAACCGTGAGCGAGTCGCGCGCGATGAGGCACCAAAAAGATTAGAGCCTGAAATTCCGCAAGAGATTTATCGAGAAGAGCTAGATCCACAATTTGTTCGTGATTTATCATCGCTTGCATCAGATAACGCAGAGCAAACAGCGCGTCATCTTTTAGCGCTGGTGCATTTTCTCGCTGAAGATCCCGAACGCGCACATGCGCATGGAGTCGCTGCATCAACGCGCGCTGCGCGGATAGGTAGAGTTCGGGAACTTGCCGGAATTGCTGCATACAACGCAGGAAAATTTGACGTTGCGCTCCGTGAATTTAAGACTGCTTTTCGCATAACTGGAGACCCCAGCTTCTGGCCGATGATGGCTGATTCACAACGCGGGCTAGGTGAACCACTTAAAGCTCTTGAAATGGGGCGCGCACCAGAGGCGAAATTGCTCGATAAAGATAGCCAAGTAGAACTTCGAATCGTTCTCAGTGGGGCTCGAAAAGATTTAGGCGAATTCGACGCAGCGGTCACTGCATTAAATTGCAAAGAGTTGCAAGAAGAGAATGGCCAGTGGGCTGCTCGTCTTCGTTACGCCTATGCCGACGCCCTTGCTGCTGCCGGAAAAATTGATGAGGCAAAGAAGTGGTTTAACAAAGCTTCATCGGTTGATATTGATGGCGAAACAGATGCAAAGGAACGAATTTCTCAGCTTTCTTAATTAGGGCTCATATCCACAGCAAGAGAACTTCTGTCAGAGGCGCTCGGAATACTTCCACGCTCATTAATAATATCTAAGTTATTTAACGTTAATTGAAGTTGATTTGAGTTAAATTGAGTTAAGGAGTAAAGAGGAAACAATGAGTGAAAGTGTAACGGTTAAGAGGAAAGCGAAGAGAAAAGAATCAAAAAAAGAGTTATCAAGTGGGGTAGTTCATGGTAAAACGCCACTTAATCGAGTTGAGCTTTCAGGCGTGGTGGCATCAGCGCCTGAGATGCGAAATGGAGTTCTCTCTCGACGAATTGAAGTTCCCATTGTTGGTGAGCGCGAAATTCTTGAAGTTGAGTGTGAAAAACCAGAAATTATCAAGCTTTTTCGATCATTGAAGGTGGGAGAGTGGATTTCGCTAGAAGGGGCTTTGCGTAAACGGTTTTGGCGCTCTGGCGCTTCGCTCTCTTCCCGAAGCTACGTTGAACTCCACTCCATAAATTCGGTGAGAAATCGCCCAGCCGCATCGGGGAAGAAGCGGTAGCGTTAGCGCATAGCGGTAACGGGTTGAGAATTGAGAATGGAGAATTCATGGCCGGGGGAACAGATCTCATAGGGGCTTTTCGAGCATACGCCCAGAAGGCGCTAGGTAACGATTTCAACCCTGAGAAAGCGGCTACCGCGCTTAATTCGTGGATCAAGGAGAGCGGAGATGCTCTTAAAGATCGCGTAGAGCGCGAGACTGAGCGCGCGGTTAAGAAACTTGGCTTAGCGAAGGAGAGCGATCTCCACAAACTTCGAGAAGAGATTCGTGCGCTTCGTCAAGAGTTGGGTTTGAAAGATAGCGCGCGCTCTACAAAAGGTAAGGGTAGCGTCGCGAAGAAAAGTAGCGCTACAAAAAAGAAGAAGAGCGCATCAGCGAGCGCGAGAAAATCAAGTAGTCGCTCCAATAGTTCGCCAGCCGGGAGAAAGAAAAAGAGTGGAGGCGCAAAGTGAGTAGCGCAACGCCTGAGAATCTCAATCAGATCAAACAGAGTGAACATGTAGATGGTTTGCTCTCCAAAATTTCCGCTCTCTCCGAATTACCGGTGAGCGAACATGTTGCGGCTTACGAAGAGATCCATGGAGACCTTCAAAAGGCGTTATCGGAGATAGAAGGTTTATAAGAGATGGTTCGCTCGCGCCTTGATGCGGAATTAGTTCGGAGAGGTTTAGCGCGTTCGCGCGAAGCAGCAACCGATCTCATTGAAGCGCGCGTAGTTTTAGTAGGCGGGATCCCAGCAACTAAACCAGCCTCGCAGGTAGATGGTGAAACCTCAATTGTTATTGCTGAAGATCGAGATGAGTTCGTTTCACGAGGCGGCCATAAGTTAGCAGGGGCGCTTTCGGAATTTAATGGAATTTCTGTCTCTAATAAACGAGTACTTGATGCCGGCGCTTCCACGGGTGGATTCACCGATGTTTTACTTCGTAATGGAGCGCGAGAAGTGGTCGCGGTTGATGTTGGCTATGGCCAATTAGCGTGGGAGTTGCGTCAAGATTCACGGGTAGTAGTTCTCGATCGAACTAATGTCCGTCATCTCACTCTTGAACATATCGGCGAACCAGTAGATATGGTCGTGGCAGACCTCTCATTTATCTCACTGACTCTCGTTCTCCCTGCGCTAGTCACTGTTACGACGGAAGTGGCCGACTTTTTAGTCATGGTTAAACCTCAATTTGAGGTAGGGCGTGAGAAATTAGGAGCCGGAGGAGTCGTTCGTGATCCAGCTTTACGACTTGGCGCAATTGAGGAAGTTGCTCGCTCCGCATGGGAAGTTGGTTTAGGCGTCGAAGGTGTCACTGCTAGCCCACTGCCTGGCCCATCTGGAAATGTTGAGTACTTCCTCTGGTTACGCCGAGGTAGCGCAGAGCTGACCAGAGAGCGCGCCGAGATTGCGATTGTGAAGGGACCACAATGAGTAGCGCCTCATCTCCATCTACCCAAAGAAGAGTTCTTCTCCTCTTGCATCCAAAGCGTGAGCAGGCACGGGTATCAGCGCTTGAAATTGCTCGAGGTTTAGCTTCATCGGGAATCGCTGTTGAACACCAATTAAGTAGTGAGGGGAGCGGAGTTCCTGAAATCACTCGCTATTCAGGACGACCCATAAACGAATTTGAATTGATTATTGTTCTGGGCGGCGACGGCACGATGCTTAGAAGTGCGGAAATTTCTTATGGAATCTCCATTCCAATTTTAGGTATCAATGTCGGACATATGGGTTTTCTCGCTGAAGTTGAGCGACCTACAAATGATCAAATAATTGAAGCTGTAGTTAAAGGCCAATTTGTTTATGAAGAGCGGATGAGCATCTCATGTGAAATTGAGCGTCACGGCGAAATTGTTGATTCAGGTTGGGCGCTCAATGAGATCGTCATCGAAAAAGAGTCATCACAGATGGTTGAACTTTTCGTCTCTGTTGATCAACGACCTCTCTCGCTCTGGAATTGCGATGGAGTGCTCTGTGCAACTCCGACCGGATCCACCGCTTATGCATTCTCCGCTGGTGGGCCCGTTGTTTGGCCCGACGTCGATGCCCTCGTCTTACTCCCACTTGCCGCTCATGCGCTCTTTGCCCGTCCGATGGTCCTCTCGCCACGGAGCGAGATAGCAATATCAGTCCGTTCTGAAAATGCGACCTTGAGCGCCGATGGCTTCCGCCACAAGTCTCTTCTTGAAGGCGATCTCATTCGAATCACGCGAGATTCACACATTTTCACATTTGCTCGAATGACGAGCGCGCCTTTCTCGAATCGTTTGGTTGCAAAATTCCAACTTCCCGTTGTTGGTTGGCGAGGCGAGTGAATAAGCGCGCGCTAGTAGAGGTTGATATTTCAGGACTTGGCGTTATTGACAGAGCGCACTTCACTCCAGGGCCAGGCTTTACCGCCATAACAGGTGAGACTGGGGCGGGTAAAACGATGGTTCTCTCGGCTCTCTCACTCCTTATAGGTTCACGAGCAGATGCTGCTGTTGTTCGCGCGGGCAGTGAGCGCGCAACTGTTGTCGGCCGTTTTGCGATCTCAAAAGAGCAAGCTGCCAAAGTAAGCGAAATGGGTGGCGAAGTTGAAGGAGACGAACTCCTTCTCTCGCGGACTGTAACGAGCGATGGAAAGAGCCGAGCTTCTGTTGGCGGAATCTCGAGCACTATCTCCTCATTGGCAGAGATGGGAAGCGAGCTACTTTCTATCCACGGTCAAAGCACCCATTTATCCTTACTGAAAGCGCATCGAGCGCGTGAGTTCCTCGATGAATTTGGTGGTAAAGAGATTCAGATTCCACTTCAAGAATTTAACGCTCTATTTACCAAATATCGAGAAATCTCAAAGAGCATCGAGGAGTTGGAGCTACTTCATCAAACCCGGGAGCGGGAGATTGACCGATTATCAGCGTTTCTCAATGAATATGATCGCATCAAACCTACCTCGCGCGAGAGTCAAAATTTGCGCGAAAAAATTCTCTCGTTAGAGAATGTCGATGCAACCAAGGGGGCGCTGGCTAGCGCGCTCGATGTACTCGCTGAAGGTGAAACCAATATCAGCTCACAAATCGCTTTGGTTAAGCGAGCGCTGGAATCTTCGGCAAACCAGAGCGATGCTTCGAATTCTGCAACAGCACTCGCTCGAGAGATATCCATCCTCGTCAATGAATTAGCCTCACTGCTTCGGAAGCAAGAAGAGGAGCTTGATGTTGAGCCCGGCGCTTTAGAGAAGATGCATGAGCGCCGCGCTGCGCTTCAAAATTTTATTAAACGTTTTGGCGATGTGAAACTAGAAGATCCGGAAGAGGCGCTCATTAATGAGGCGACCCGCGGTAGAACTCTGCTTGCTCAACTCTCTGGAGGAGATCAAGGCTTAACCGAACTTCATGAAGAGAAGGTGAAGGTGGGCGCACAAGTTTGTGCCGCTAGTCAAAAATTAAGTGAAATTCGTAGAAAAATCGGGGCAAATCTAGCTGCTGCCATTAGCGAAGAACTCACTCATCTTGCGATGCCGAGCGCATCAATCAATATTGCAGTTACTCAAATTTCTGAAGGCATCGCGGTGAGCGCTGGTGATAGTTCTTCATTGAGTAAAGGCGCTCTTCTCTGTTCCCCATTTGGCAGTGATGAAGTTAATTTTCTCCTCATCCCACATACTGGCGCATCTGCGCTTCCCATAAATAAGGGAGCAAGTGGCGGAGAGCTCTCGCGAATCATGCTTGCCATTGAAGTTGTGTTAGCGGGACGCTCATCGATTCCTACTTACATCTTCGATGAAGTGGATGTTGGTGTCGGAGGTAAGGCTGCGGTTGAGGTTGGTCGCCGCTTAGCTCTCCTGGCGCAGCATGCTCAAGTATTAGTTGTCACTCACCTGCCGCAGGTTGCAGCGTGGGCCGATACCCACTTCACCATCCGCAAAAAATCTACAGAGACTATTACCAGTAGCGATCTAACCCCGCTCGAGGGTGACGAACGCGCACACGAACTGGCCCGGATGATGGCTGGCCGCGAGGAATCTGAATTGGCTCGCGAACACGCTCGGGAGCTCCTTGAATTCGTCTCCCTGGAGCGAGCCCGCAACAAATCTTTTAGCGGCAAGCGCGCCTGAATTACCTCAAGCCCTCTCGATACCGATAGGCTGGTGGTCCATGATGGCTTCGGTTCACATCACCAAACATATTTTTGTAACTGGCGGAGTCGCCTCCTCACTCGGAAAAGGATTAACTGCCTCATCACTTGGCAGGCTCTTACGAGCGCGTGGTCTGCGGGTAACGATGCAGAAATTAGATCCATATCTCAATGTGGATCCGGGAACAATGAACCCTTTCCAACACGGTGAGGTTTTTGTTACTGATGACGGAGCAGAAACAGACTTAGATATTGGACATTACGAACGTTTTCTTGATGTCGATTTGGTTGGCTCATCCAATGTAACTACTGGTCAAATCTATTCTCGGGTTATCTCTCGCGAACGTCGCGGCGAATATTTGGGGGATACCGTCCAAGTCATCCCGCACATCACCAATGAAATCAAAGAGCGGATGCGGGCAGGCTCGTCGCCAGCTATCGATGTAATCATCACTGAAATTGGCGGCACGGTAGGCGACATTGAATCGTTGCCATTTCTCGAAGCTGCACGACAAGTTCGCCAAGACCTTGGCCGAGAGCATGTTTTCTTTCTCCACGTTTCGCTCGTGCCCTACATCGGTCCATCGGGGGAATTAAAAACTAAGCCAACTCAACATAGCGTGGCTGCGCTACGAAGCATTGGAATTCAACCCGATGCGATAGTTCTTCGTTCCGATCGCGAGATTCCTGAAGGAGTGAAGAAGAAAATTTCGTTGATGTGCGATGTTGATAGCGAAGCCTGCGTTGCGGCATCGGATGCGCCATCTATTTATGACATTCCCAAAGTTCTTCATCGCGAAGGTCTAGATGCCTATGTAGTTCGTCGCCTAGGCATGCCATTTAGAGATGTGGATTGGAGCGATTGGGATCAACTTCTTACTCGCGTCCATCATCCTAAACATGAACTCACAGTTGCGTTGGTGGGTAAATATGTCGACCTTCCCGATGCATATCTTTCAGTGACAGAAGCGCTTCGCGCCGGCGGCTTTGCACATAGCGCGAAAGTTAATATCAAATGGATTGCAAGCGATACCTGCGCAACTGCCGAAGGCGCTGCCCGAGAACTTGCTGGCGTCGATGCAATCTGCGTTCCTGGAGGGTTTGGTGTCCGCGGCTTAGAGGGAAAAATTGGCGCACTTACTTATGCGCGGGAACATCGCATCCCAACACTAGGTCTCTGCTTGGGTCTGCAATGTATGGTTATTGAAGGCGCTCGAAATTTAGCTGGATTCGAAGGTGCAAATTCTGCAGAGTTTGATGAACAAGCTCGTTACCCGGTGATCGCAACGATGGCATCGCAAGAAGATGTGCTCCGTGGTGAGCGCGATATGGGCGGCACGATGCGCCTGGGTCTCTATCCAGCACATTTAAAGAGCGGTTCAATCGTTGCTGAGTTATATCAAAGCGAGATCATTGAAGAGCGTCATCGACATCGCTATGAAGTTAATAACAAATATCGTGAAGAGTTAGAGAGTTCTGGATTAGTTTTTTCTGGACTTTCACCTGATGGACATTTGGTGGAATTTGTGGAATTACCTAGAACGATTCATCCGTTTTATGTAGGGACGCAAGCTCATCCAGAGTTTAAGAGTCGACCAACTCGTCCGCATCCACTTTTTGCAGGCCTTATTGGCGCTGCGCTGGCAATTCGTGCTGGCGTGCATGCTGCTTAATTGATGTCTACTCTATCTTTTAGTTAAAGAGGAGGTAGGCGACGATGATTATTGGCGCACCAAAAGAGGTCAAGGCGCAAGAATTTAGGATTTCATTAACGCCAAATGGTGCGGCAGAGCTCATTAAGGCGGGCCATCAAGTAATCATTGAAACTCACGGTGGTGAAGGCGCTGGATTCACAGATGATGAGTATCAGAGCGCTGGAGCAGAAGTCGTTGCAAGCGCATCAGAAGTTTGGCAACGGAGCGATCTCATCGTGAAAGTAAAAGAGCCACAACCGAGTGAATACTCCTTCATGCGAAAAGGACAGACGCTCTTCACTTACCTTCATCTTGCCGCCGCTCCAGAATGTGCGCAGGCGCTCATCAAAAGTGGAATCACCAGCATTGCGTACGAAACTGTTACCGAAAATGGTCGATTGCCGTTATTGGCGCCGATGAGCGAAGTTGCCGGCCGCCTTGCTCCTCAAGTTGGCGCGTACGCGCTACAAAAAGCTTCGGGCGGACGTGGCGTGCTTTTGGGCGGCGTTCCAGGGGTGGGCCCAGGGAGAGTGCTAGTCCTGGGTGGGGGAGTTGCTGGAACCGAAGCTGCACGAATCGCGCACGGCATGGGAGCAGCAGTGCAAATCGTTGATCGCAATGTAGAACGGCTCAGAGAACTTGATCAATTCTTTGAAGGCAAAGTGGAGACGGTCTATTCCACAAGTAGTTCAATCGAAGAGCTCGCAATTGAGGCAGATTTAATTATTGGCGCGGTTCTGATTAAAGGTGACAAAGCACCAAAGCTAATTTCCAACAAATTAGTTGCTCAGATGAAGCCAGGCAGCGTTCTCGTTGATATCGCAATTGATCAAGGGGGATGTTTTGAGGATTCTCATCCAACCACCCATGCAGAGCCGACATTTCTGATTCATAAATCGCTCTTCTATTGCGTGGCAAATATGCCGGGTGCCGTTCCGCGAACCTCAACGCTCGCGCTGACCAATGCCACCTTGCCATATGCACTTCAGCTGGCGAGCAAAGGATGGCGCAGAGCGATTGCTGAGAGCGCAGCTCTTCGTTCCGGATTTTCTACCCATGAGGGAGAACTTTTTTCGCCAGAGGTAGGGCATGCGCTCTCCATGCCAATTCGAGGCGTTGATGAGCTCCTCTCCTGATTTAGCTCCCATCGAATTATTTCTCGATCACCTAACTGTTGAACGCGGACTCTCTCGAAACACGCTCCTTGCTTATCGACGAGATCTCTATCGATATCTTGCTTTTTTGGAGAGTAGAGGGAAAAAAATTGAGAGCGCAGACGAGCCGGATGTTGAGGAATTTCTGATTTTTTTGCGGAGTGGCAATGTCGAGCACCCAGCACTTTCTGTCTCATCGGCTGCTAGATCCATAATCGCCGTTCGAGGTTTTCACAAATTCCTTGCTCGAGAAAATCAGATAGTTGATCCCGCGGCGGCAATTAGACCGCCAACACCGGGAAGAAAGTTACCTAAGGCTCTTACCTTAAGTGAGATAGAAGGGATTATCGCCGGAGCGGGAAGTGGCGAAACGGTGCAATCTCTCCGCGACCGGGCGTTAATCGAACTTCTTTATGCAACCGGAGCGCGAGTGAGTGAGATTATTACCTTAGATGTTGAACAGATTAGAAGACCAGTTGAATCGTTGCGATTACTTGGTAAAGGTGGCAAAGAGCGAGTAGTTCCGGTCGGTAAATTCGCCGCTGAAGCGTTAGATAACTACTTAGTGCGAGGGCGCCCCACTCTTCTTCATGGCAAAAATGAGCGGAACGTACAGAGAGAGCGAAAATTATTTTTAAATCTCCGCGGTACCCCGCTATCGCGCCAAAGCGCATGGGAGATCGTGAAAAGTTCAGCGCTTCGAGGGGGAGTTACTGCCGAATTAAGTCCACACTCACTGCGTCACTCTTTCGCTACCCACCTTCTTGACGGTGGCGCCGATATTCGAACAGTCCAGGAGTTGCTCGGTCACGCAAGCGTGGCAACGACCCAGATTTACACTTTGGTGACTATTGAGCGCCTCCGAGAGGCGTACCTACTTTCCCATCCTCGAGCAAAGTAAGGCTCCCTCCAGTATTGGGTTGGTAGCCAGGGTTGCTACCGCGGCGCGTCCCCCTCTAGGCTCCGGATACCGCAAAGAGAGGTTTCTCGCTTGAACGCCAAATCGACAATTTCGTCTCGCGACGAGGATGTGGTTTCAGTCCACGAGTTGATGAAGGGACGGAGTAAGAACGTTCCCGCCGCAAAAAAGCTCGACCCCAAGGGCAAGCATGGTCCTGCCAAAACTATTGCAGTGGTTAATCAAAAAGGCGGAGTTGGAAAGACAACAACGACCATCAGCCTTGGAGCGAGTCTTGCCGAATTGGGAAGAAGAGTTTTATTGGTTGATTTCGACCCCCAGGGCTCACTTTCCATTGGATTAGGTGTTGTTACGGATGAGTTGGAGAGCTCGATTTACAACTTACTAATGGATCGCAGCGCCACCGTTGATGACGTGTTATTGAAAACAAGCGTTCCAGGGATGGATTTAATTCCAAGCGACATCATGCTCTCCGGTGCCGAGATTGGTCTTGTTAACGAGGTTGCTCGCGAGCAGACGCTCAAGCGAATTTTGGCGACAGTTGCGCCTGACTATGACGTGATTTTGATTGATTGCCAGCCATCTCTAGGTCTATTGACCGTTAATGCCCTCACGGCAGCTGACTTAGTTTTGGTCCCGCTCCAATGTGAATACTTCGCGCTTCGGGGCTTTAAATTGCTCAAGGAAATTACGAGCAAAATTCAAGAACGTCTCAATCCTGACCTGAAAATAATTGGAATTGTGGCAACAATGTTTGAACGAACCGCTCATAGCAAAGAAGTGTTAGCGCGAATTTATGAGGCTTTTCCAGATCAAGTTTTCGACACAGTAATCTCCAAAACTGTCCGTTTTAATGAAACAACCGCTGCTGGTGAACCCATCACCAGCTATGCCTCATCATCGCCGGGGGCTGCTGCCTACCGTCGTTTAGCACGTGAGGTTATTTCACGAGGAGGATCAGCATGAGTCGACGAGTTAGCCTGCCTGGAGCGGAAGAGCTCTTCCGGACCACATCTGCAACACTCTCTGCAGTTCCGGCACCGAGTGAAGAGCGTGTCGATGAAGGGAAAAACACGGCTGCGCCAGTGCGAAGTGAGAAAGCTGCGCCAGTGCGAACCACACCTCGTCGTCGAGTCTCACGAAGCGCTTCGGCACCTTCGGGCCGAGAGCGCCACGATGAAAAAATCACCGTTTATCTCTCTCCAGAGGAGCTATTCGATTTAGAGCAAGCTCGGTTGAGTCTCCGCGGAGATATGGGATTGGCAGTTGATCGCGGACGAATTGTTCGAGAAGCGGTGGCGGTAATCGTCGCTGATCTTGAGGCAAAGGGAGAATCGAGCATCCTCGCTCGCAGACTTCGCGGCCAGTAATCAGATACCGTTCGCTTGTGATTGAAACCGACCAGAGCGGGCAAGTAAACGCCACTACCCCTGCTGAAGGGCGTATTCCGGGGTTCTCGGTTCGACTAGATAACTTCGAGGGACCATTCGACCTTCTCCTCCAATTGATTTCGCGCCACAAAATGGATGTCACCGAGGTGGCGCTCAGCGCGGTCACCGATGAATACATTGCACATATAACGGCAATGGAGGGGGCTTGGAAGCTCGATGAGGCGACCGAATTCCTAGTGGTTGCCGCAACTCTTCTCGATTTAAAGGCTGCCAGGCTCCTTCCCTCCGGGGAGATTGATGATGAGGAGGATTTGGCGCTCCTCGAGGCGAGGGATCTCCTCTTTGCCCGCCTACTTCAGTACAAGGCTTATAAGGAAATAGCCGCCACTTTTCAGGAGTGGATTGAGGTCGAATCTCACCGCTTCCCACGGTTGGTTGCCCTTGACCCCAAATTGGCAGCCTTGCTGCCCGAGGTATTAATTGGCGTTGGGGTGGAGCGTTTTGCGCTCTTAGCCACTCGAGCGCTAACTCCAAAAACGCCTCCTGTGTTCAGTATCTCCCATCTCCATAGCCCGGCCGTGAGCGTGCGCGAAGAGGCTCAGCGCGTCATCGCGCACCTGAGACGGGTGGGGACGGCAACATTTCGCGCTTTGGTCGCGGATGCCGAGCACACCCTCATCGTTGTTGCCCGTTTTCTCTCACTTCTTGAGCTGTATAAAGAAGGGGTCCTCCACTTTGAACAGGTAACGCCACTAGGAGATCTGCAGATACGCTGGGTAGGTAGCGCAGAAGGCGAGATTGCGGTCACCGATGAATTTGATCGCGAGCCAGGCGCTGAGGACGAGCAGGGCGAAAATAGCGCAGGTGGAGAGCCCAACGAATTGGAGCATGAATGAGCAACCGGAATATTGAACGTGCTCTTGAAGCAATATTGATGGTCGTGGATGAGCCGGTGACCGAAGTGCTTTTAGCCCAGGTTTTAGAGGTCCCTACTGAAGAAATTCACACCCGCTTAGCAAAACTTGCAGCGAGTTATATCAAAGAGGAGCGCGGATTTGAACTCAGAGAGGTTGCCGGTGGCTGGCGGTTCTATAGCCACCCTGAGGTTTCAAGCGCAGTAGAGCGTTTTGTTCTTGAAGGCCAACAGGCCAAATTAACCCAAGCAGCGCTGGAAACTCTCGCAGTTATCGCATACCGCCAACCTGTTTCACGCGCTCGCGTCTCGGCTATTCGCGGAGTTAACGTAGAAGCAGTAATGAAAACGTTGGTCAACCGAGGATTGGTGGAGGAGGCAGGGGTCGAGGGGGAGAGTGGGGCAATTTTGTATCGAACTACCTCATACTTCCTTGAGCGCCTGGGCGTAGCCTCCCTAGATGATCTACCCGAGCTTGCGCCACATCTACCGAACATCGATGCCTTGGATGCGGTGCTCGACACCCTTACTGATTAATTGCCAATCATCCCGATGTAAACCCTCATTAAAGCTCGGCGACCGAATTGAATGAGTTCTGAGCCACCCCATAGTTAAGGGGGAGAGGGCAATTGGCTTATCTGTAGGGCTCAATCTAGGCTCGCCCTCATGGAGCAACGCTTACAAAAGGTCATCGCCGACGCCGGAATCGCTAGTCGCCGAAAAGCGGAAGAGCTAATACTCGCCGGACGGGTTCGGGTGAACGGGAAAGTTGTTCGAGAGCTCGGTACGAAAGTAAACGCTGAAAACTCTGAAGTTGAAGTTGATGGTGAGGTAATTCATCAAAAAAAGACCAAGATTTATCTAGCGCTTAATAAACCTCGAGGGATTCTCTCTACCCTTTCAGATCCCGAAGATCGCCCACATCTTGGCGATCTTCTCCAGGACCGACATGAACGCCTTTTTCATGTAGGACGTCTCGATAAGGAATCCGAAGGCTTATTGCTCCTTACCAATGACGGGGAGCTCGCGCATCGAGCAACCCACCCTTCATTCTCGGTTCCAAAAAATTACCTATTGGAACTCAAGGGAGTGATAGGCAAAGAGGTGGCAGATGCCTTTCGCTCCGGAGTAGAGCTAGATGACGGAATGGCAAAAGTCGATAAATTAACAGTTTTACCAGGGCAGCCAGGGCGAACCCTTTTTGATGTAGTGATCCACGATGGACGGAACCAGATTCTTCGGCGGATGGCAGCAGCCACAGGAGTCACAATCGAGAGATTGATTCGGATTGGGATGGGGCCTATCAAGTTGGGCGAGTTGACCCCTGGAAAGTGGCGAGAGATTAAAGGTGCTGAATTGCTATCTCTACAAAAAGCTTTACAAATTAAATAACTTATATATAAATAAATTTTGCTCGATTGTCTATTAATTTATATTCAAAAGCACCTTTTCCCTCTTAGAAAACGATATATCGATATTTTAAACCCCCTGAACTGGAGTTATCTACTTCGAAACAGCAATAAATCGATTTTTAATCTAACGATCTTTGCTACTCTAATGTCGACAAATGGTTTTTCGAATCGAGAATTGAATATAGATTTATTTTTTAATATATAAAGGGTTTAAGCGGTGAAAGGCTTTTGGGTTAACCACGCCGACATGGTTCGACCTAGCCGCTGCCCATTCCCGTAGACTAAAGCAATGAGCGTGCGGGCAATTCGGGGAGCGGTGCAGCTAACTGTTGACTCCAAAGAAGAGATGTTTGGAGAGGTGCCCAGTCTCTTGTTAGAGATGATCGAAGCCAATGGGATTGCCGAAAAAGACGTGATTTCGGTTCTCTTCACCGTCACCCCGGATATCACCTCAGCGTTCCCGGCAGCAGCAGCTAGATCGCTCGGGTGGGTTGAGGTTCCGCTGATGTGTGCGGTCGAAATCGCAGTACCTGGGGCGCTTCCACGGGTGGTTCGTGTGCTAATGCACGCAGAATCTGCGAAAAATAGAGGGGATATCACCCATATTTATCGCGGTGGGGCCAAGGCGCTCAGACCGGATTTAGCAAAATGAGTACGTTCTCCTCCGTAGAAGTCATTGGGGGAGGCTTGATAGGCACCTCGATTGCCCTGAAGCTGGCTCAAAAAGGGGCCAAAGTGCGGGTCCTGGACACCGATCCCTCCCATGAGCGAGTTGCTAACTCCCTCCTAGGAAGCTCATTGCTTGGCCCAGGGTTGCCGGTAGAAGCGGTGATAGCAGCGACGCCGGTCGGTGCGTTACCAATAGTCATTCAACAAGCTCTTCAAATGCATACTGACGCTACAGTTATAGATATTGGGTCTATAAAGACTAAAGTTATCAATGAGGTTTATACACTAACTGAGAATTTGTCTAATCAAGATGAGCTTCTTTCCCGCTATATACCCACGCATCCCATGGCAGGGCGAGAGATTGCTGGCCCTGATGGGGCTCGTTCTGACCTTTTTGAAGGGCGAGTATGGGCTTTGGCGCCACACAAGAGGGCTAATGCGAGCCGGATTACCATAACTGAAGCTTTTATCAAGGAAATGGGCTCGGTCGTGCACCGCATAGGGCCTGAAGAGCATGATCGTCAGGTGGCGATGACTTCACACCTTCCACAATTACTCGCTTCTTTGCTTGGTAGTGAATTAGAAGCTCCTCTTGAACTAGCAGGTCAGGGGTTACGAGATATGACCAGGCTCGCACACTCTGATGCTCAGATGTGGGCATCGATAATTGAGGGAAATCGACGAGAGTTACTCCCTCTTCTCGATGGGATTATTAAATCGATAAATCTTTTAAAAGATAAAAACTTTAATCAAGAAAGCGTATTGTCATTAATGAAACGCGGCGCTGAAGGTGCGTCGCAAGTGCCGGGGAAGCATGGTGGCGTGCCACGAAACTATGGCGCATTGGGTGTTGTGATTAGCGATCGCGCTGGACAGCTTGCAGCGTTATTTAATCATTGTGCAGAAGGAGAAATTAACATTGAAGACCTTCGAATTGAGCACTCACCGGGGCAGGAAACCGGCTTAGTTACGCTCTTCGTACAACCAGGGGATTTATCGACATTAAATAACCATTTATCGACTCTTGGATGGCATAGCACAATCCTTAGCAAAGGTATTTAAGAGTTAAATCGATTTAATTGTTTATTCACACACAGATATTGGATGGGGAGGAGGGGCGCGATGGTGGTTATTGCAATTGATGGACCAAGTGGTTCTGGAAAATCGAGCGCCTCAAAAGCAGTAGCGCGAACTTTCAATTGGGAATATCTCGACACTGGCGCGCTTTACCGAACGCTGACCCTCTTTGCCATTGAGTCGAATGTAAGTCAGATATCCCAAATTCCGAAGCTCCTTCCAAAGAGCGCCATTCGTTGGGACGGCAATCCTCTAGAACCGAAAATTCTCCTCGATGGCCGGAATGTGAACTCTGAAATAAGAACTATGGCGGTGACTAACCAAGTAAGTGAAATTGCCGCAGATCCAGTGGTGCGCGCTTACTTATTGGAAATCCAGCGAGAGATAATTAATAACGCCGCTCGAGGAATCGTTGTTGAGGGGCGAGATATTGGAACAACAGTTTGGCCCGATGCCGAATTAAAAATTTTTCTCACAGCAGATTTAGAAGCTCGAGCCGCACGGAGAAGTGCAGAATTAAACGAGAAAATAACCGAAGGCGAGGTTGGCGCTGCGCTATCGACGAGAGATGCCATTGATTCAAATCGAAGCACATCCCCGTTGAGAAGGAATGATGATCAAGTGGTAGTTGATGCGACACATCTCACCCTAAATGAAGTTGTTGATGTCATTATTGCCATGGTCAAGGAGCTTAGATTGAGTAATGGTGACTAGCGCAGATAACGATCGTTCTGATGAATTGCCAATTGTTGCCGTTATTGGTCGACCGAATGTTGGCAAATCAACTCTCATAAATCGATTAATCGGGCGTAGAGAAGCAATCATTGAAGATAATCCGGGCGTCACACGCGATCGAATCAAATATGAGGCGCAGTGGAATGGAAGAAATTTTATTGTCATGGATACCGGAGGGTGGACTCTAGATCCTGATCCAACATCAATCAGCGCACAGATTTCCGCCAGCGCAGAAATAGCAATTAGAGAAGCAGACTTAATACTCTTCATCATCGATATTTCAGTTGGAGCACTTGATGAAGAAGTCGCACTCGTGGATGTAATTAAAAAAAGCGGTAAACCAGTAATTCTTATCGGGAACAAAGCGGATTCTCCGGAAATTGAATTGGCAGTTCACGAACTTTGGCAACTTGGTTTAGGCGAGCCAATTCCTGTCTCGGCGCTGCACGGAAGAGGGAGCGGTGACCTACTCGATCTCGTAGTCTCTGCACTTCCTGAAAGACGAGAACCAGAAGAATTAGATGAGATAAGACGGGTTGTGTTGTTGGGTCGTCCAAATGTTGGCAAGTCGAGTCTTCTTAATTCACTGGCGGGAGAGAAGCGCGCAATTGTCGATGCGGTAGCAGGCACTACTCGCGATCCCATCGATGAAGAGATCGAATTTGGGGGAGAGACTTGGCGTTTTATCGACACTGCTGGAATTCGCAAGCATGCACATCAAGCAAGTGGTACCGAGTACTACGCAATGCTTCGCACTGAATCAGCTTTAGAGCGCGGCGAAGTTGCGATTTTGGTAATTGACGCTTCTGAACCAATCGCCGAACAGGATTTACGAATCATGTCCAAAGTCGTTGATTCAGGTAGGGCGTTAGTTATTGCAATGAATAAGTGGGATTTGGTTGATGAGGATCGACGTGAAGCTCTAGAGCGTGAAAAAGAACGCGAACTTAATCAAGTGGAGTGGGCCGAACGGATAAATATTTCAGCAAAAACTGGATGGCATAAAGATCGCCTTGCTCCTGCTTTGCGAAGAGCTCTTGAAGGGTGGCAAATGCGCGTGCCAACTTCAAAACTTAATTCATTTCTCGGCGCATTAATTGCGGCAACACCTCCACCGGTTCGCGGTGGAAAACAACCCAAGATTCTCTTTGCTACCCAACCAAGCACCTGCCCGCCTCGTTTCGTGATATTTGCAAGTGGTTTTTTAGAACCCTCTTATCGACGCTTCATTGAGCGTCGCCTGCGAGAGGAGTTTGGCTTTGCGGGAACTCCAGTAGAAGTTTCAGTTCGTATTAGGACATGACGGGCCAGTATTAAAGCTCCGATTGGTGAAGCGCCCTCAAACTCTGCGTAGACTAAGGAGCGCAAAACCGGGACGTAGCGCAGCTTGGTAGCGCACCAGGCTGGGGGTCTGGGTGTCGCAGGTTCAAATCCTGTCGTCCCGACGTGAAAAATAACGAGGAGAGAGCTCCCGGTCATCGGACTTTTTTAACGATTCCGAATTTTCTGACCGTACTTCGGGCTGTTGGTATCCCTATTTTTTTATGGGTGTTGCTGGACGGCAACCGTGATTATCTAGCAATCATTATTTTGATTGTCGCGGGTGCAACTGATTACTTCGATGGAAAATTAGCGCGAGCTTTAAATCAATATTCGCGACTTGGAGAGTTGTTAGATCCGCTCGTTGATCGACTGTATATCGCAGCGGTGTTGATCGGTTTGACAATTAGAGAGGTGATACCGCTCTGGCTACTACTAGTTCTCATCCTCAGAGATATCGTGCTCGCTACAACGCTTCCGGGTCTCTATCGAATTGGGAAAGGTCCCTTGCCGGTAACTTTTTTGGGAAAAGCAGCAACGCTAAATCTTCTCTATGCCTTCCCGCTGCTCCTCCTAGCAGAACAAGATGGCTCGCTCGCCCGACTAGCTGGAATTTTCGCGGCAGCATTTGCTGGCTGGGGAGCATTGCTCTACTTACTGACGGGATTTCAATATTTCATCGATGCTCGCTCGCAGATTAGAGCTGCTCGCACTAGCGTAACTCCGTAAGCGGAATGTAGGTTGAGGCTCCAATAGCGAGTTGAGATGGGAAAGGTGTTCGCAGCGATGAGTTCAGTACCAACGCATCTTAAGTACACAGCTGAACACGAGTGGGTTGAGATTATTTCTGCAGATACGGTTCGCATCGGAATTACTGATTTTGCACAACGAGCGCTTGGTGACATCGTTTTTGTGTTACCACCAAAAATTGGAGAGGGCGTGCGCGCAGGCGCCGTCTGTGGTGAAGTCGAGTCAACGAAAAGTGTCAGTGAAATTTATGCACCAGTTTCGGGACAGGTAAGCGCAATCAACGATGCAGTTGTTTCAAATCCCGAATCCATCAATTCTTCGCCCTATAGCGAAGGTTGGCTTTTTGAAGTTTCATCGGTTGAAGCGGCAGATCTTGAGGCTCTCATGGATAGCGCCGGCTACACCACCCTTACCGAATCGCCGTAAATGGCCCCAGGCTTCTGCCTGGTAAGCGCCAATGTGAAAGCCGTATTTTGCCCTCGAGATCGCCGAATCTGGGCTTGACCTTCAGCCGTTCGCTCCTTAAGGTCGCATGTAAAGGTTTACTAGAACCTTATCTACAAGTGAGAACGATTGGCCGGAGAAGCTAAAGGGAAGGTGGGGTACATGTCGGACACAACGTCGATTAAACGTGATGCGCCCACTCCGTTACCCGAGCGAGCCTTAGAAAATCTCTCAGCGGCTGATCGTGGAGTAGCTAACGAACTTAGCGATGACAGCGCTCTCTTGCTCGTGCAAAAAGGGCCAAATGCCGGTGCTCGTTATTTGTTAAATAGCAACATCACGACTGTAGGGCGAAACCCAGAGAGCGACATTTTCTTAGATGATGTAACCGTTTCAAGAAAGCATGCCGAGTTTCATCGTGAAAGTGGAAAGTTTTCGGTCAAAGATTGCGGAAGCCTTAATGGCACATACATCAATGGTGAGCTTGCTGATGCGACTGATCTTGTTAATGGGGATTCGGTTCAAATTGGAAAGTATCGACTTTTATTTATTACTAACGGAGGTAAGAAGTGAGCGTTCCAGCCCGCGCATATTTGAGCATTGGTGA
>DAIRSQ010000013.1:0-18673 GCA_036804325.1 Candidatus Nanopelagicaceae bacterium
TGTCGGGTCACGACACAACAGTTCATTCATCAGAGGCAGTAATCGATAACGGAAAGTTTGGAAAGCGGATTATCCGTTTCGAAACCGGTCGTATTGCTCGCCAAGCAGCAGGTTCAGCAGTGGTAACCCTCGATGAGGACACCATGTTGCTTTCTGCAACAACTGCATCAAAGAATCCAAAAGATCAATTTGATTTCTTCCCATTAACGGTAGATGTTGAAGAGCGAATGTATGCGGTAGGCCGCATCCCTGGCTCTTTCTTCCGTCGCGAGGGACGTCCAAGTGAAGATGCAATTCTCACCTGCCGTCTCATCGATCGACCACTTCGTCCATCATTCGTGAAGGGGCTACGTAACGAGGTGCAGATTGTCGTTACCGTACTTTCATTAAATCCAGCTCACCTTTATGACGTAGTTGCAATCAACGCATCATCGATGTCAACCCAATTAGCAGGCTTGCCATTCTCCGGACCAATTGGTGGCGTGCGCATTGCACTCATCGATGGCCAATGGGTGGCTTTCCCAACTCACTCTGAGTTGGAGCGTGCGGTATTCGACATGGTTGTTGCTGGACGTATCGCTGGCGATGATGTCGCCATCATGATGGTTGAGGCAGAGGCAACAACCCACACTATCGATCTCATTAAAGGTGGCGCGCAGGCTCCAACTGAAGAGATTGTTGGCGCGGGGCTTGATGCTGCTAAGCCGTTCATCAAAGTTCTCTGCGAGGCTCAGATTGAATTGGCAAAAGTTGCTGCCAAGCCAACTGCAGAATTCCCAGTCTTTCTTGATTACCAAAGCGATGCCGCTGATGCAGTATCGAAGAAAGTAAAAGAAGAGACCGCGAAGGCGCTCACTATTATCTCTAAGGCAGATCGTGAAGCGAAGCTAGAAGAGATTGAAGGATCATTGCTTACAGATCTTGCTACTGAATTCGAAGGGCGCGAAAAGGAAGTAAAGGCAGCCTTTAGATCACTTCAGAAGAAGTTAGTTCGCGAACGTGTACTACGCGAGAAGGTTCGTATCGATGGTCGCGGTCCACGCGATATTCGTCCGATTACTGCTGAGGTAGAAGTTGTTCCTCGCGTACATGGTTCTGCACTCTTTGAGCGCGGTGAAACCCAAATCATGGGAATCACCACTCTTAACATGTTAAAGATGGAGCAACAGCTCGATACGCTCAACCCTGAGACAACCAAGCGCTACATGCACAACTACAACTTCCCGCCATACTCAACCGGCGAAACCGGTCGCGTGGGATCACCTAAGCGCCGTGAAATTGGACATGGTGCGCTCGCCGAGCGTGCGCTTGTTCCAGTTCTACCAACTCGCGAAGAGTTCCCTTACGCAATCAGACAAGTTTCTGAAGCATTTGGATCTAATGGATCCACTTCGATGGGTTCGGTCTGTGCATCCACTTTGGCGCTTCTTAACGCTGGCGTGCCTCTTAAGGCAGCAGTAGCTGGTATCGCTATGGGTCTGATCTCTGATGAGGTCGATGGTAAGACTGAGTATGTAGCTATCACCGACATTCTTGGCGCAGAAGATGCATTCGGAGATATGGATTTCAAAGTTGCCGGAACAAAAGAGTTTGTTACCGCGCTCCAACTTGATACCAAGCTCGATGGCATTCCAGCATCAGTACTTGCTGGCGCGCTACTTCAGGCGAAAGAGGCGCGACTTACGATTCTAGGAATCATGAATAGCGCGATTGATACGCCAGATGAGATGAGCTTGCTTGCTCCTCGAATCATTACGGTGAAGATTAACCCTGATCAAATCGGAGCTGTTATCGGTCCAAAGGGTAAAGTCATTAACGAGATTCAAGACCAAACTGGTGCTGAAATTTCTATCGAAGATGATGGAACTATCTACATCGGTTCGACTGAGGGCGCCGCTGCTGAGGCAGCGAAAGCGCGCGTTATGGCGATTGCCAATCCGCATGTACCAACAGTGGGCGAGAAGTACAACGGAACTGTTGTGAAGATCGCTAACTTTGGCGCGTTTATCACTCTCTATCCAGGTAAAGATGGGTTGCTCCACGTCTCGCAAATTCGCAAGATGCATGGTGGCAAGCGAATCGAAAATATCGAAGATGTAATGAAGGTTGGCGACCAAATTGAGGTTGTCATTGGTGAGATTGACGAAAAAGGCAAACTCTCACTCGAACCTGTTCTTGCAGACGCCGAATAATTAAACGCTGATAGCAACGCTATGACGGTCTCTCGGACTACTCTTCCGTCAGGTCTTCGGATTGTGACGGAGGAAGTTCCAACCGTTCGTAGCGTTGCTTTTGGCATTTGGGCAAATGTGGGTTCGCGCGATGAGAGCCCCTCAGTTGCCGGCGCATCCCATTTTCTTGAGCATCTACTTTTCAAAGGAACAACAACTCGTTCGGCCCTAGATATTTCTGCTGCTGTTGATGCAGTTGGCGGCGAGATGAATGCCTTCACCGGCAAGGAGTACACCTGTTTTTATGCTCGGGTCATTGATCGAGACTTTGCGATAGCTGCAGAAGTCATCTGTGACATGATTCGCGACTCCGTCATTCGAAGTGAAGATGTTGATTCAGAACGGACAGTAGTCCTCGAAGAAATCGCGATGCGTGATGATGATCCAGGTGATCTAGTTCATGATCTATTTTCCGAGACGCTCTACGGTGATACCCCAATCGGTCGCCCCATTCTGGGAACAGTCGATTCGATCACCAATATGTCTCGACGTTCAGTGAACGACTATTACAAGAAAAAATATTTACCAGAGAATCTCGTTGTTGCAGTTGCTGGAAATGTCACCCATGAACGAGTAGTAGAGCAAGTTAGTAATTTGCTCGGTGATTTCCTCGCTTCTTCTGCAAAACCAGCAGCGCTCCGACCAACTTCTAAAGTGAGAGCGAAAGGTCTTGGCGACATTGGTTTGATTTATCGCAAGAGCGAACAAGCAAATATTCTTCTCGGTTTTCCCTCTATTGATCGAAATGATGAACGGAGATTTGCACTCTCCGTGCTCACCTCGGCGCTCGGTGGCGGCATGTCCTCCAGGCTCTTCCAAGAGGTTCGCGAAAAACGTGGCCTTGCTTATTCGGTTTACGCCTCGATGCAGCAATTTGCTGGGGCTGGAATCCTCTCGCTCTATGCCGGCTGCAACCCTGCATCATCAAAAGAGGTCACCTCGATATTTCGCGACGTTCTTGGCGATGTAGTCACTTCCGGCCTTACTGATGAGGAGTTAGAGCGCGCGAAAGGCCAAGTCGCTGGTTCTATGGTCTTGGGCCAAGAGGACACTGGCTCACGAATGGTTCGAATCGGCAAGAGCGAGCTGGTTTATGGTGAAATTAAGAGTATGGATGAGATTCTCGCCAATGTAAGGGAAGTTGATCAGCGCCAGATTGCTGAGCTTGCCAAAGAAATTTTCACCGCCCAACCAACTCTTGCTATTGTTGGTCCATACAAGAAGAGCACATCGTTCGCGTCAGCGGTAGCCAAATGATTCGCGTGGGCGTTCTTGGCGCGCGCGGAAAGATGGGCGGTACCGTTGTAGATGCGGTTGCTAACGCTGCAGATATGGAAGTTGTCGCTGCGCTTGATCTTGGAGATTCTCTCGAAGCACTAGTCGCAAATAAAGCAGAGGTGGTTGTTGATTTCACTACTCCTGATGCGGTTATGCAAAACCTCTCCTTTTTAATTAATCATGGAATTCACGGTGTTGTGGGCACAACCGGATTTGATGAGCAACGTATAGATGTACTGAAGAAGCAGCTATCAAAAGCTCCAAATGTGGGTCTATTAATTGCTCCCAATTTCGGATTAGGTGCGATTTTGATGATGGAATTTGCCAAGAAGGCTGCGCCGCTATTTGAATCGGTCGAAATTGTTGAACTCCATCATCCAAATAAAGTCGATGCACCCAGTGGAACGGCAAAGCGGACCGCTGAATTGATTTCGCAGGCGCGCCTTGCAGCAAAGAGCGGACCAATGCCAGATGCGACTCGAGAGAGCCTTGATGGAGCGCGCGGAGCAAACGTTGGTGGCGTGCCTATTCACTCAGTGCGAGCTCGCGGCTACGTTGCCCATCAAGAGGTAATTTTTGGTGGAGTAGGAGAGACACTAACTATTCGCCACGATTCACTTGATCGCCAAAGCTTTATGCCAGGGGTATTGCTCGGAATTAGAAGAGTTATTGGCACTCCAGGATTAACAATTGGGTTAGAGCATTTTCTCGATTTAAATAATTAAGGAGGCAGCAGATGATTACGATGTATGCAGCAGATTGGTGTGGAGATTGCCGCAGATCAAAGCGGTTGTTAGCAGAGTTAAACGTTCCCTACACACTTATCGATGTTGATGCTGATGAAAGCGCTGCAGAAAAAGTTATTGAGATCAATGGTGGGATGCGTTCTATTCCAGTAATTGTTTTTGATGATGGCACCCATCTCACTGAACCAAGTGATGCTGCCTTGAAAGAGAAACTCCATAACTTAGGGTTGGTTTAGATGAATCTCACCGACATGCATGTTTTCGTCACCGGAGGCTCCCAAGGTATCGGCGCGGCGGTTGTAAAGGAAGCGGCCCTTGCCGGGGCAAAAGTGAGCTTTGGTGATATCCAGGTGGCTGAAGGTGAGCGCTATGCGGCTGAGCTACGTTCTCAAGGTCATGAAGTCTTTTTCACAAAATGTGATGTGGGAAATCTCGATAGCGTGATAGCCGCTCACAAGGAGATTGTTGCCCGATTCGGTCCAGTTCAAGGACTTGTGAACAATGCAGGGGTCAATTCAAATGTCGATCCAGTTGAGATGACGACTGAAGAGTGGGACCGATTCTTCAATGTTGATTTAAAATCTGTGTGGCACACGGCGAAGTGCGTACTTCCTGCTATGCGCCAAGCCAAAAAAGGTGCAATCGTGAATATTGCATCGATTCATGCACGTATGACGTTCCCGAAGTTCTTTCCCTATGCTGCTGCAAAATCCGGCGTAATCGGTCTGACTCGCAATTTGGCTCTGGATGAAGGTGAGCACAATATTCGAACGAACGCGGTCTCACCGGGGTATACGTTAACTCCAATTCTTGAGAATTGGTTTTTATCCGTGGAACCTGCTCAGCGCGAAGCGGCGCTAAATCCACAACCACTAAAGCGATTCGCTCAACCAACGGAAATCGCAAAGGTAGTCGTATTTCTACTCTCAGATGATGCAAGTTTCGTTAATGGTGCAGATTGGGTCGTTGACGGGGGCTTGCACGCGCGATTTGCTTCATAAGAGTTACAGTTGATGTAGTAGCGCAGACGTTCCTGTTGCAGCAATAAGCATCACTAAGAAGTTGGCTCGCAGCGAGAGCGCTATTGCCGCCACGGCGAGTCCTGCCAATCTATGGTCAACTACCAACGTGGTTTTCTCGGCAAAAGTCTGAACGGCAACAAGTCCCGCGAGCAACGCCGTTGGAATGAGATCTGCAATTCGTGCGACGCGAGGATTAGTAAGCAGAGATTGTGGAATAGATTGGCCAATATATTTAAATGCGAAAGCAAGCACGCTTGCACCAATCACAGCGCCCCACATCATGCGCGCACCCGCCATCCAACGATTAAAGGTATGAAAGCACAGGCGATAATTGGAAGCCCTGGTGTGAGCAATGGAGTGAGCAGCAACGCGAGCGCCACCGCAGCTACAGCAACAATTTTGGAGCTGGTACTTGCTAAGCGTGGCCAGAGCAGACCAAGAAATGCTGCTGGAATAGTTGCATCAAGTCCCCATTTCGCAGGATCCCCTAGTGCGTTTGCGCCGAGGGCACCAATCAACGTTGCTAGATTCCAGAAGAGGTAAATGCCGCCGCCGGTCAACCAAAAACCAGTGCGAGCATCAGCCTCATTTTTACTCTCGTGAGCGAGAGCTATCGCCGTCGATTCATCAATGGTTATTTGGGAGGCGAGAATTCTCTTCAATCCGCGCACCTTAAGTAGCGGAGCCATTCGAGCGCCATAGAAACCGTTACGCAGTGCAAGAAGTCCGCTGGCTGCAATTGCGCTTAGCGCGCTACCGCCTGCGCCAATCACTCCTGCTACGGCAAATTGCGAGGCGCCACTAAATAAAAGGAGTGAGAGCGCACATGTTTGCACAACTGACAATCCAGCAGCAATGCTTGCTACCCCGAAGGCTGCTCCGTAAGTGCCCACGGCGATCGAAATACTTAGTGAGTCACGAATCACCGCGCGGGACATAGTCATATCCTGCCCTATCTCAGGGTAGGGTCTGCTGCGTGACAAGCGATGAGAGAGAGATGGCTCCGGTCTTCCTTGAGGATGTGACTGTTGAGCTGGTTAAACATAGCGCCAGCGATGCTGATGTTATTTGGGCAGCGCGCGTTTCCACCTCCGGAGAGACATCCCTAGATGAAATTGGAAAAGATCCAGAGCGTTCTGCTGGGTTAATAAACTTCCTGGCTCGCGAGCGACACGGCACGCCGTTTGAACACACCTCAATGACTTTCTTTGTCTCCGCTCCGATTTTCGTCTTCAGAGAATTTATGCGCCATCGCATTGCTTCATATAACGAGGAGAGCGGTCGCTATCGCGAGCTCCGACCTATTTTTTATATTCCAGCGCGTAATCGTCCACTGGTGCAGGTTGGTAAACCTGGGGCATACACCTACGTTGATGGCTCAGAAGAACAGCACTCGTTAACTGTTGCTTCGATGAAATCTGCATACCTTGCTGCATATGCTGAGTACAAGAAGATGCTTGATGCTGGAGTTGCTCGTGAGGTCGCACGCGCAGTTCTACCAGTCGGCCTCTTCTCCTCAATGTATGTCACGATGAACGCTAGAGCGCTGATGAATTTTCTCTCTCTTCGCACCTCTCGTGAAGGCTCGCACTTCCCTAGCTACCCTCAGCGCGAGATCGAAATGGTTGCCGAAAAGATGGAAGAGCATTTCGCGCGATTAATGCCGCTGACCCATGCAGCCTTTGAAAAGTCAGGTCGAGTCGCCCCGTAGTCACGGTATTGCTCGCCCAGGCCAGCAGTCGCGGTAGCCTTGCCACCATGGAAATCACGCCCCCATTTGGTCGGCTCATCACCGCCATGGTCACTCCTTTTACCAAGGAGTTGGAGATTGATTGGGCTGGCGTTGAGAAAATTGCAGCTCACCTCGTTGCAACTGGACATGATGGAATCGTCGTTAACGGCACAACAGGTGAAGCCCCGACAACAAGTGATGAAGAGAAAGTGGAAATCATCAAAGTTGTAAAGCGGGTAGTAGGTCCAAAAATTCATGTCATTGCAGGCGCTGGAAATAACGAGACTTCCCATAGCGTCATTCAAGGCAAAGAGGCGCAAAGCGCAGGCGCTGATGGCTTACTAGTTGTCACTCCCTATTACAACAAGCCACCGCAAAGCGGTATTGTCGCGCACTTTAAAGCAATCGCTGATGCCACAGATCTTCCCGTCATGATGTATGACATTCCACATCGCACTGGTATCGCTATTGAAAGCGACACCATTGTGAAACTCTTTGAGCATCCTCGAATTGTTGCGCTTAAAGATGCAAAGGGAAACGTTGCTGAAACTTCTTGGGTTATTAAACGAAGTGGGATTCCGGTTTACTCTGGCGACGATATTTTAAATCTTCCACTTCTCTCAGTTGGCGCCGTTGGTTTTGTTTCTGTTTGCGGCCACACTGTTGGTTCGAGACTTCGTCAGATGCTCGACAGTTGGTTTGCAGGTAACAGCGCAGAAGCGTTGTCGATTCATCAAGAACTTCTCCCGGTTTACACTGGAACATTCCGTACCCAAGGCGCAATTCTCACTAAGGCTGCACTGACATTAATGGGACTTCCTGGAGGAAATGTTCGACTTCCTCTGGTTGATGCAACGCCAGATCAGATTGCGCAGCTACGTCGCGATCTTGAAGATGGCCGCGTACCTCTCAAATGAAAGCCAGAAATAATTGATGAGCCACGCACATCCTGAGTACTCCCTACCTCCTGAGTTAGTTAAAGATGGATTACGAATTGTTGCTTTAGGTGGTCTAGGTGAGATTGGTCGAAATATGACCGTCTTTGAATGTAACGGGAAACTTTTAATTGTTGATGTTGGCGTTCTCTTTCCAGAAGAGAATCAACCTGGTATTGATTTAATCCTTCCAGATTTTTCTTACATCAGAGGTCGACTTGATGATATTGAAGCGGTAATTCTTACTCACGGACATGAAGATCACATTGGCGCCGTGCCGTACCTTCTGCGAGAACGTGGCGATATCCGAATCATCGGCTCAAAATTAACGCTCGCTTTTATTACTGAGAAACTGAAAGAACATCGAATTACTCCACTCACCCAAGAGGTCACAGCAGGGCAGCGAGTAAAGCTTGGCGATTTTGAATGTGAATTTGTTGCAGTCAATCACTCTATTCCAGATTCACTCGCCGTTGCTATCCATACCAAGGCGGGCACTGTTTTACATACCGGTGATTTCAAAATGGACCAGCTTCCACTTGATGGCAAATTAACTGATTTACGTACCTTCGCAAGACTGGGACAAGAGGGAGTGGACCTCTTCATGGTTGATTCCACAAATGCAGATGTCCCTGGTTTTGTAACGAGCGAAGCGGAAATCATGCCGGTGCTAGACCGAATCTTTGCGGGAACGAATCGACGAATCATCGTGGCATCTTTTGCATCGCACATTCACCGCATTCAACAAGTGATTGATACAGCGATGAATCACAATCGGAAAGTGGCATTTATTGGCCGTTCCATGGTTCGTAATATGCGGGTAGCAGAAGAACTTGGATACTTACATGTGCCGCCATCGTTAATTGTAGAGAGCAAAGATATTGATGCTCTGGGTGAGAACGTAGTTCTAGTCTGCACCGGTTCTCAAGGGGAGCCATTGGCAGCCCTTTCGCGGATGGCATATGGCGACCACAACATCAAAGTTGGTTATGGCGATACCGTCATTCTTGCCTCATCGTTGATTCCTGGTAATGAAAACGCGGTTTATCGAGTAATCAATGAGCTTACTAGGCGAGGGGCAAAAGTTGTCCATAAATCCAATGCGCTTGTCCATGTATCAGGACATGCAGCAGCTGGTGAATTGCTTTACTGCTACAACATTGTTAAGCCAACCCATGTGATGCCAATACATGGCGAGTGGCGACATCTTCGTGCAAACGGTGCAATTGCGCGCTCTTCTGGTGTACGAAGTGAGAATGTTCTACTCGCAGAAGATGGCGTCGTAGTTGACTTAGTCAATCGCAAGGCATCAATTGTTGGAGCAGTTCCATGTGGGTACGTTTATGTTGATGGTTCAAGCGTGGGTGATATCTCTGATTCATCCCTTAAAGATCGACGAATTTTAGGTGAAGAAGGATTTATCTCTGTCGTTGTCGTCATTGAGGCGCAGACTGGAAAAATCGTGGCCGGTCCAGATATACATGCCCGTGGTTTTGCAGAAGATGAATCGCTCTTTGATCAAGTGCGCGAACGAATAATTGAATCACTTGTAGAAGCTGTGGAAAGTGGTGTGACTGGCTCACATCAACTTTCACAAACTGTTCGACGCGTCGTCGGTAAATGGGTTGGTGGCGAACATCGCCGTCGACCAATGATTGTTCCAGTAGTAATCGAGGTTTAGCCCACGCGCTCTTGCCTTACTAACGGCGCGCCTCACAGCCCGCTGTTTATAAAGGATTTACCCTCGTGCCTATGGCGCGCGGAAAAAAATCGGGGAATTCTCCTGCCCGGAGTACTCGTGGCATTCTCCGAAAAATCTGGCTTGGGATTGCTACTGGATTAGGTAGCGCCATCCGCTTCCTTCTTCGCGGTGCAAAAGAGTTAGACCCTGCCCATCGTCGCGATGGATTGGGGCTTTTTGTTGTCGTTCTCTCTTTAATAGCGAGCGCTGGAATCTGGTTCCATCTTGATAATTTCTTAGGTCGAACTATTTACTCTGTTGTCGCTGGCACCTTCGGCAAGATTGGTTTTATTACCCCTGCGCTCTTGCTCTATCTCGGAGTTCGCTTACTTCGCACACCACAAGAATCTGCCGCTACTGGTCGAATTACCATCGGCATCTCCACAATAGTTATCGGTCTAACAGGGTTGTTACACATCATTGCACATTCACCAATTCCTGCTGATGGCGCAACAGATATGCGCTCTGGTGGCGGATGGGTTGGTTATGGAGTCTCCGCACCGCTTGTTGCTCTAGTAACTACCTGGGTTGCGGTACCAATTTTATTAATAGTGATTCTCTTTGGATTACTGGTAACCACCGCAACGCCTCTCAATGTCGCAGCCGGGAGAGTGTTATCGCTATTTAAAGGTGCAACAACTATGGCGCAGGGGCAGTTAGAAGCTCGGAGAGTTCGTAAAGCAGCAGAAGAGGAAGAACGCAGCTTTGAGGTTTCCGATAATCCACCATTTGAAAGTCCCGTAATTTCATATCAGGAAGAGATAGAAGAGGACTCAATTTCTGAGTCGATTACAATTGATGAACTCGATGGTGATGAAGATCCTGAAGTATCTGATAGCGACGCAACTCAATTACTCACATCGGTAACTGATCGAGTTTCAACTCCGCCAATTCCGGCCCCAGCAGTTACTCCTGCTCTCACTGAAGCAGAACAGCTGGAACTGGCAGAGATGCTCGATTACGAATTGCCTTCACCTGAATTGTTAAAAAGCTCTCCGGCAACAAAAGGCAAAACAAAGGCGAACGAAACTGTAGTCGCAGCGCTTCATGAAGTTTTCAAACAATTTGATATCGATGCTGAAGTAACGGGAGTGATGCGCGGCCCAACAGTCACTCGGTATGAGGTGGAGCTCGGTAATGCGGTTAAGGTAGAGAAGATCACCGCATTAAGTAAGAACATCTCCTATGCGGTTGCAAGTAGTGATGTTCGAATTTTAAGTCCAATCCCAGGCAAGTCAGCGGTTGGTATTGAAATCCCTAATGCTGATCGGGAAGTTGTTGCGCTTGGTGATGTACTCAGATCGCAAGTGGCAGCAAATGAACAGCATCCACTCGTTATTGGACTCGGTAAAGATGTTGAAGGCAATTTCATCTGTGCGAATTTAGCGAAAATGCCACACTTGCTCGTAGCTGGTGCTACAGGATCGGGTAAATCGAGCATGATCAACTCACTTGTTACGTCAATTTTGATGCGCTCCACTCCCGATGAAGTGCGGATGATTTTGGTTGATCCAAAGCGTGTGGAACTTAACGCCTATGAAGGAATTCCTCATTTAATCTCACCGATTATCACCAATCCAAAAAAAGCAGCTGATGCGTTGGCGTGGGTCGTGAAGGAGATGGATAATCGTTATGACGATTTATCTAACTTTGGTTTCCGACATATCGATGATTTCAATAAGGCAGTGAAATCTGGAAAATTAAAACCTTTACCTGGAAGTCAGCGAAAATTAAAGCCGTATCCATATCTCTTAGTTATCGTCGACGAGTTGGCAGATTTAATGATGGTGGCCCCGCGTGATGTTGAAGATTCCATCGTGCGAATTACCCAACTTGCTCGAGCAGCTGGCATTCATTTAGTCCTAGCAACGCAACGACCAAGCGTGGATATTGTTACTGGCCTCATTAAGGCAAATGTTCCATCACGTCTTGCCTTTGCAACGAGTAGTTTGGCTGATAGTCGAGTAATCCTCGATGCGTCAGGCGCAGAGAAACTTGTTGGACAAGGTGATGGTTTATTTATTCCCATGGGCGCGAGCAGATCTATGCGCGTTCAAGGTGCATACATTTCTGAACGTGAAATCGAAGCGGTTGTTTCGCATGTGAAATCTCAAAGGGAAGTGCAATATCGAGACGATGTCACGGCTCCGCCAAATAAACGAAGTGATATTGATGCTGATATCGGAGATGATCTTGACTTGCTCCTACAGGCAGTTGAGTTAGTAGTCTCTACTCAGTTTGGCTCAACCTCGATGCTGCAGCGAAAGTTACGAGTTGGATTTGCAAAAGCGGGCAGGCTGATGGATTTGATGGAGAGTCGGGGAATTGTCGGACCAAGTGAAGGTTCAAAGGCCCGCGATGTGTTGATTTCAGCGGAAGAACTCCCCGGGGTGCTCACCTCTCTTCGCGGATGACTTGTCGATAAACGCTCCATAGATTTACCCTTGAACTCCTGTTCCCCCAGGAGGTGACCTACATGCTTATTGGTTCGGAGTTGAAGAGCGCTCGTGAGGCAGCTGGTCTCTCTCTGGATGAGGTTGCCACTAAAACGAAATTACGTAGCACTCTGATTGCTGCAATCGAGAATGACGATTTCTCACTTTGTGGCGGCGATGTTTATGCTCGTGGACATATCCGAGTACTTGCAACTCTCTATCGAATTGATAGCACTTATCTCTTGGAAATATTCGACAAGAATTTTGGCGTGACAGAAACTGCTCTTAATGACTTGGCTGAACGGAATTCACAAAACTTAGATCGCAGATCTTCCGTAACATGGAAATCACTCTCGGCTGCGGCGGCGGTAGTTTTATTTGGCGCAGTATTTTTAAGTAATCAAATGTCGGGCAACGATGGCAACGATGGCAATGCTGGCAATGATGGCAATGCTGGCAATGCTGGTAATGGTGCTAGTAACTCTTCATCAGTAGCAGCAGGCAATAATTCTCCTTCACCTTCTGATTCTCAATCCTTGCCTGCGGTCGCTTCGGTCGACGAAGGAGTAAAAGTTCGATTGACAGTGGTGAAAAGTTATTCCTGGATTTCCGTAACCGCTGCTGATGGTTCTTCGCTCTTCACTGGTCAGATTGAAAAAGGGGAAGTACGTGAATTCACTGACCCACAAGTTTTACGTCTAGTTATTGGTAATGCCGGTGCCGTCTCTGTCAATGTAAATGGAGTAGAAAAAGGAATTTCTGGCGCGATTGGTGAAGTAGTTCGATTAGAGTTCACGCCAGATGCCGAAAATTCAGAGGGTTAGTAGTACTTTTATCGCATGAAGAAAGTTGCGTTGGTCACCTTGGGGTGCGCGCGCAATGAAGTGGATTCTGAAGAAGTTGCCGGTCGCCTTGCTGCAGATGGCTGGGAGTTAGTTGCCGATGCAGCCGATGCCGACATTGCCGTCGTTAATACCTGCACATTTGTGGAGAGCGCCAAAAAAGATTCAATCGACGCTCTTCTAGAGGCAGACTCCCTGAGAGAATCGGGGGCTGGTGGCCAGCTAAAAGGAAACGTTAAAAAAGTTGTTGCTATTGGATGTATGGCTGAACGTTATGGCAAAGAACTCGCTCAATCACTTCCTGAGGCCGATGCAATTTTAGGTTTTGATGAGTATGAAAATATTTCAGCGCGACTTCAAACAATACTTTCTGGTGGCAGCGTCGAGGCGCACCATCCCAAAGATCGCCGAACCCTTCTTCCGATTGCGCCAGCGGAGCGACAAGAAATTCGGAGTAGCTCTGGTGTTGGAGAGCGGGTATTGCGAAAGCGCTTGGATGCATCACCTGTTGCACCGTTAAAAATTGCATCGGGGTGCGATCGCAGGTGCACATTTTGTGCCATTCCATATTTCCGTGGAGCTTTTATTTCCAGGCCAGCTGAAGAAATTCTTTCCGAGGCCCTTTGGCTTGCCAATGAGGGAGTTTCAGAGCTATTTCTGGTTAGCGAGAACACCACCTCTTATGGAAAGGATCTTGGTGATTTACAAGCTCTAGAGAAACTCCTTCCTGAACTAACAGCAATTCCTGGAGTTGAACGCGTGCGAGTCTCTTATTTACAGCCAGCAGAGATGCGACCATCGCTCATTGATGCCATTACCGGAATCGATAAAGTTGCGCCTTATTTTGACCTCTCATTTCAACATGCCAGCGCAGATACGTTACGGCGCATGCGCCGCTTTGGAGATAAAGATAAATTTCTCGAATTAATCGATTCCATTAGAAGTAAATCTCCACATGCAGGGATTCGCTCCAATTTTATTGTGGGATTCCCTGGCGAGAGCGAAGAAGATTTCCAAACACTTTTAGATTTCCTTTCGCTCGCGCGACTAGATGCGATTGGCATCTTTGGTTATAGCGACGAAGAGGGAACCGAGGCTCAGAAACTTGATGGCCAACTTAGCGAGCGAGAAATAAAGGTTCGAGTGGAGAGTTGCGCGGCGCTTACTGACCAGATGCTTGCTGAACGAGCGAACCAGCGTCTTGGCGAGGAAGTTCGCGTTCTCATCGAAGATGTTTCAGGGGAAGGAAGGGCTGCACATCAAGGTCCAGAGGTTGATGGCACCACTCGAATCATCAGCGCAAAAGGTGCCAGTTCTGCATTTACAGTTGGCAATTACCTTCATGGCGCCGTAGTGCAATCAGATGGGGCAGATTTGATCGCTGAAGTAATAGGTGGAGTAGATAACTAGCCATGTTAGCGATGCTCAATCTTCCAAATGCGTTAACAATCATTCGAATCATTTTAATTCCCTTCTGTTTTGCGGCGCTGATGTACGACTCTGGTAGCGACTATGAGTGGCGAATAATCGCCTGGTGGGGATTTTTCATCGTAGGGATGACAGACATTCTCGATGGCCGCTTAGCGCGAGCTCGAAAGCAAATTACTGAGCTAGGAAAATTTCTTGATCCTGTTGCCGACAAGCTTTTAATGGGTTCAGCGCTTATTGGTCTCTCGCTATTGGGTGATCTTCCATGGTGGATTACCTGTGTAATTCTCGGACGTGAGTTAGCGGTAACGCTATTGCGACTTTTCGTGGTGCGATTAGGCGGTCGAATCATTCCAGCAAGTCGTGGCGGAAAACTAAAGACCTTCACTCAAGGATTTGCTACAGGTTTTTATGTCCTTCCGCTAAATCCCTCGCTACATACCGCTCGCGACATCTTTATGTATCTTGCGATCGCGATAACCCTGTATACCGGTGGCGAATATTTTGTTAAGGCGTTGAACGCTCCTAAGGCTCCTAAATCCATCGACGAGGAAGCGTCCCAATGAGTGGCTCTCTACATCAATCAGCGCAAGAAATTCTCGAGCTCTTACGAAGTTCACAAAGTACTTTGGCAACTGCTGAATCGATAACCGGGGGATTGTTAAGTGGCGCATTGACCGACATTCCAGGTTCCTCCGATGTATTTCTTGGTGGAGTTGTCGCCTACAGCGTTGCTGCCAAAAGTTCCCTCTTGGGCGTAGATCGTGAGTTAATAACGAGACATGGCGTTGTCAGCGCAGAGGTTGCTTCGGCGATGGCTGAAGGAGCGCTAGATGCCTTTGGCAGTAGCTGGGCTATCGCCACGACGGGAGTCGCTGGCCCTGGAGCGAGCGAAGGCGTTGCCCCCGGAACAGTCTGGATCGCCGTAACTCACAGAGGTGGCGCACCCGAAAGCCAACTCCTTTCACTCTCTGGCGGTCGCCAAGAGGTGCGGAGCGAAACAATTGCCCGCGCTTTTACCCTTTTTACCCGTATCCTTAGAGGGTGAAGCAGATTAACGCCACCAGCGAGGCGACCACCTCTACCACTAGCGGAGATTCTCTTTTGCGTAGCCATATTGGCGCCGCGCTTCGTCGCGTTCGTAGCGAACAAGGGCAGACTCTGCGCCAGCTCTCTCGCGAGGCTTCGGTATCGCTCGGCTATTTGAGTGAGATTGAGCGAGGACAGAAAGAGGCTTCATCAGAACTTCTTGCAGCAATCTGCGCAGCGCTTCAACTGCCAATCTCTCAACTTCTCCTTGAGGTTTCAGAATCAATGTCGCTCATGGCGCGACCAAGCTTTGCCGTTATCGCGCTCGACAACACGAACCGCGCAGATGCAGTCAATATCGAGGACGCAGCGTAAAACCCTCAATACTGGGCACGTGCAAAGCGCATCACATTCACCACACTCACCGAGTGCAGGCAGCAGCGTAGTCAACCGGACGCGAACTGCGCTCATTGATGGTGCACGTACCGTCCTCTCTGAAGTGGGCGTGCGCGAAGCAAATATGATCACCATTGCTGATCGCTCGCGCGTTGCACGGGCAACTTTGTACAACCACTTTCGCGACAAAGAAGAGATTCTCCATGCGCTCCTTGATTCTGAAATCGCACGGATGAGTGAGTTAGCTAAGAGCGCTTCACATCGAACTGAAGCTCTCTACTTACTTTCACGAGATATTTTCGACAATAGCGCCCTTCGTAAAGTTGCCGAACTAGAACCGCACTTGATTGCTCGAATGGTCACTATCTCGGAGAGTGAGAAGTGGAGCGAAGTACGTAAGACCTTGCAAGCTGTTCTCTACTGCTCACGAGAGAGCGGGGAATTAGTTTTACGATGGCTACTGTCGCAATTCTTCTCGCCCATTCCTGAAAGCGCTCGCCGCGCAGCTGTAGAGAAAATCGAATCTAGCCTCTCGCTATGAAACTCCGGGGAAAGTTCCTCCTCTCTCCAATTTTTATCTCATTACTTTCGCTCTTTGCATTCGTGCCGACTTTTCCGGCCCAAGCAGCTTTTTCAGAGCGGGTCATATTTGCAACGCGAAATATCTACCTTGGCTCTGATGTTGGGATCGCCATGAAAAAGCTCCCCAATTTTCCTGCGGCAGCTCAATTCATGTGGGATCAAGTTGCGGCAACAGATTTCTCTCAACGCGCTCCGCTCCTTGCCCAAGAACTCCTTTCATCTGGGGCTTCGGTCATTGGTATTCAAGAGGCAACAACGTGGAAATGTCGCGCTGGGCTCTTCTCCAAGGAGGTAGTCGTCCACGATTTTCTCGCTGACTTAATTAATGCCCTTAAAACTAAAGGCGCAAATTTCACGGTGGCAGAATTTGATAATCGTCAGGCGCTAAATCCTGGTTTTGAAATTTCGCCAATTCCCCATGTAACGCTTGTTCGCGATAAGAAGTTGTTCCCATCGCTCTTTGGAAAAGAGCGAGTTGCATGTGGATTTACGATTAGCGATGCTCTTTTAATTCGCGACGATGTGGAAGTTCTCGATGCCGGAACTTCAGAATACTCTGCTACTTATTCGATCATCCCGACGCTGATGACCATCTATCGTGGTTATGTATGGGCCGATCTCAAGGTTGGTGCTAGTACTTTTCGAGCAATTACTACCCACCTGGAATCGCTCTGGGATTCCAATAAAATTCCTAACGCTGCGATTCAAGCAGATCAATTAATCTCTGATTTAACGCGTGCCAAGATGCCAGTGATTGTTATGGGGGATTTCAATAGCGATCCGCGAGACCCGCGGGCCTCTGGTGCGTTGACGGTAAACCCCGGAGTACAACCTTCGGCGAGTGAAAAGTGTCCTGCACAAGTTGCAGTACCAACATCTGATGTCGCGTTTGACGCCTGCAACGCTTATTGGAAGATGATTCGCGCTGGATTTATAGAAGTATCTCCTGATGCCCAAGATCCCAAAAATTTCTCTTGGGGTGCAGATGCGCTGCTCTCTGGACCAGCATCGGATCGATTGCAGCCAAGCCTTGATATGGGTGGAAATGGAATTTTCACCGACCGCCTGGATTACATCTTTCTCAAGAATGGCGCGAGCGCGATCAATGGGGCGGTCTTTGGAAATCAATGGCCAGAAGGTTTAGATACTTGGAAATGCAACTCTGATGAGCAAGTTGCCATGACGGCGCGTGGAGTCACCGCTCTTGCGAAGGCGCGAAATAGCAGCGGTGGAGATTTTCCTAATGAGGGGAGATGTTTACCGTCAGATCATGCGGGAATAGCTGGAGCGGCCGATCTTCCCAACGGAGAATTTCGTGATCAGCGGTTACCAGAGCGCGCTCGTTCACCCTTTACTTTTTGGAGGGTCACAGGCGGGGCGCTACTTCTCGCTGTAGGCGCTCTGGTGAGTTGGCGGATTCGGAGGGCTCGCCGGCGTGTCGGAGAGGTGTGAGTAGCGTTCGAACATCTGTTCGGATACCCTCTACTTGTCAGTGGCTAGCCGTACCTTCGAGCCACATAAGAAGAAGAGCAAGGCTCAGATACGAAATGAGCCGGGCCAGACCAGGAAGGTCTGTGAGAGGAAGGCGGGCAAGGAAATGGCACGAGAAGCTAAAGAGGGGGCTAGCGAAAAGGCTGGCGATACCAACGGAAAGTCAAAGGCAAACGCTGAGAAGGCGAAGGCGCTCGATACTGCGTTAGCTCAAATCGAACGCCAATATGGCAAAGGCTCCGTGATGCGGATGGGTGAGCGTCGCGCTGAGATAACTGAGGTAATTCCAACTGGTTCAATCGCGCTCGATTTAGCGCTCGGCATTGGCGGCCTACCTCGTGGCCGCGTTGTAGAAATTTATGGCCCTGAATCAAGCGGCAAGACAACTGTTGCGCTCCATGCGATTGCCAATGTGCAACGCGCTGGTGGCATCGCCGCATTTATCGATGCAGAGCACGCTCTCGATCCTGAATATGCAAAGAAGCTTGGCGTCGATATCGATGCGCTTCTTGTCTCACAACCAGATACTGGTGAACAAGCTCTTGAGATTATGGATATGTTGATCCGCTCTGGCGCGATCGACATCGTTGTTATCGACTCCGTTGCAGCTCTTGTGCCACGCGCTGAAATCGAAGGCGAGATGGGCGATTCACATGTCGGTCTCCAAGCTCGACTCATGTCGCAGGCGCTTCGAAAAATCACTGGAGCGCTTCATAGCTCCAATACCACTGCAATATTTATCAATCAGCTCCGCGAGAAGATTGGTGTCTTCTTCGGTTCACCTG
>DAIRSQ010000014.1:0-18337 GCA_036804325.1 Candidatus Nanopelagicaceae bacterium
AGAGCACCTGCTTTGCAAGCAGGGGGTTAGGGGTTCGATTCCCCTAGTCTCCACTCATATTCTCAATTGGAATAACTACTTCGTTATGTCTAAGAAATCCTGGCATCCACGGTGGATCAAATCTTGCGATACGACTTGGCCCAGTACTTTTAATTTTTGCCTGTGTTAAAAATTCTCGAAGCTCAACCTCTTTCTCTTTGACTGTATTCCATGAGCTAAACCCTTTGAAAGAAATCGCGGCGGCAAAATGTTCAGGTTCCTCTCTAAGTACTACAGTTGAATTCTTTGCTAAGGGAAGAGAAGAGAGTGATTTACCTTCAGGCATCACAAAAGAAATGACCCACGATTCTTCATCAATGCGTTCTTGAAGAACTGGAGCAGTCATTTCGATTTGGTTTTGAGAGATGTAAGTAACTAACGGGCGAAAACCAATGCTACCGGCGGTGCTGTAAGGCGAGTGGACAGTTACATCTGCAAATACACTGGAATGAAACTTTCGGATCTCAAAATTATTGAATTTTTTAATTACATCATATTTCCAACGTTCGATCATAATTTTTATTTCTTCCGTAGGAATTGATGATGAGAAAGCGACATATTCAATGGTATCTCCTGGAAAATTAATTGGACACTCAAGGAAGTGAAATCGGCAGATTGTGAGATTTCTACTCTCACGTTATCCTTGAGTGACTGCGAAACCGAGGAGATTACCAATGGCTGAAAAAGCGACTCTACATACCAACATGGGCGATATCGTCATCGACCTTTTTCCAAATCACGCCCCAAAGACTGTTGCCAATTTTGTGGAGCTAGCAACAGGTCAACGCGAATGGACTCACCCAAAGAGTGGTAAGAAGAGCACAGATAATCTTTATGACGGAACGATTTTTCACCGCGTCATTTCAGGGTTCATGATTCAAGGTGGAGATCCAGCTGGAAATGGCACCGGTGGGCCAGGCTATAAATTTGCAGATGAGTTTCATCCAGAGTTAGTTTTCGATCGCCCTTACCTATTGGCGATGGCCAATGCCGGACCAGGAACCAATGGTTCCCAGTTCTTTATTACCGTTGCTCCCAGTACCTGGCTTAATCGAAAGCACTCAATTTTCGGCGAGGTAACCGACCCAGCAAGTCAGGCCATTGTTGATGCCATCGCGGAGGTAGAGACTGGGGCGCAGGATCGCCCTAAGAACCCGATCACGATTAATTCAGTAACGATCGCCTAGCTCTTACGCTCACCTCGGGTAGTTATCAACAGGGGATACCCACAAGGTGGATAATTACATGAGTGTAATTAGAGGTTAGCGCCAGCGGGTGGCGAGGGCGAAGCCCACACCCACCAAGGCAAAGCCAATACCCATATTCCATGCACCGATATTAGGAATTGGGTAGCGCGTCTGGGAGATGTAATAGGTAACGATCCAAGCCAGGCCGAGCAGAAAGCCGGTGAGCATCGTTGGCGCGAGCCACTTAGGGCTCTCTTTTGGTTCTGGGAGCGCGCTGGCCACCTTGTCAGGAACGTACTGTTTCTCTTTCTTACGAATCCGAGACTTTGGCATTGCTCTGCGCCACCTTCCGCTCTCCACAGAAATCTATCGCTGAACGAGGTTCACCGACGAGGTCAAGAGTACCCCACTCGGGCAGGATAGGCACATGGCGACCAAGATTCTCGTAGTCGATAACTACGACTCCTTTGTCTTCAACCTCGTCCAATATTTAGCTCAACTAGGCGCCGAGTGCACAGTACTTCGCAACGATGAGGTAAAAGTTTCTGATGCGCAAAATTACGATGGCGTATTAATTTCCCCTGGTCCCGGTATACCTGAAGCAGCTGGCGTGAGCATTGAGCTAGTTCAATTCTGCGCCGAAAATAAAATTCCACTATTAGGCGTTTGTTTGGGGCATCAAGCGATTGGAGTTGCATTTGGTGGCGTTGTATCGCGCGCTCCTGAATTACTCCATGGAAAAACTTCGCAGGTTCATCATAACGATAAAGGTGTATTGCATGGCTTGCGTGATGGTTTTACTGCAACGCGCTACCACTCACTTGCCATTGAGCGAGATTCCATAAGTTCAAAAGATTCTGAATTAGAAATTACCGGCTGGACTGAATCTGGAATTGTGATGGCAGTTTGTCACAAGTCACTACCAATTCATGGTGTTCAGTTTCATCCAGAGTCAGTGTTGACTGAAGGTGGCCATCAACTTCTCGCTAATTGGTTAACTATCTGCGGCGACAAAAGCGCGCTAGAAAAATCAAAGGGACTCTCGCCGGTAATCGGCAAGTAAAAATCAACTAGCGTTTGGGCTTGGCGAGATTTCCGGTTCAGGTTTGTAAATATTTACTGTAATTGTTACCGAAGAACCAATTTTTGCAGATTCTTCACTCGCCGGCGCTTGTGCAAGTACTACGCCACTTGGTTGATCTGAATCTTGCGTTTCAATGACATTGGGAATAAATCCAGCTTGAATCAAAATAGTGGTCGCTTGTATTTTTGAAATTCCAATAACATCAGGGACAAATACTTTTCCGCTGGCGATATTAAGGACCACGCCACTTCCGGCAGCAACGGTTGAGCCAGGTTCGGGAATTACACTAACAATCGTTCCTGGCGCTTCGCTTGATTCAACGGGATTAGTTTTTGCAAGGACTAGACCTGCGCCATCAAGAATTATTTTTGCCTGATCAATCGTTGTACCAATTAAAGTGGTTGGGATGGAAGTTTTACCAGGGCCATCAGAGAGGATGATCTGTACTTCACTCCCTGCTTTGATTTTTGTGCCAGCAGTGGGAGTTTGCGACGCTACCCGGTCAATGGGAACTCGGGGATCGGGTGCTCGCTCAACAACGATCGTAAAGCCCTTCAGTTCTTCTCGCGCTTGAGTTTCGGTGAGCCCAGCAACATCTACTAGAGCAACGAGCGAAGTGGGCTGAGGAATTCGGGAAATTAAGTAACCGCCAGAAGTTAAGAGTAGTACCGCAGCGATCACGCCAGCGATTGCTAGATTCCGTCGTTTAGGATCTTTAATTTTCTTCTGCACTTCTTCACCGCGATCTAAACGATTTATATCGTCAAGCATCTCGCGAGCATTTTGATAGCGCGCTAGTGGATCCTTCGATAATGCTCCAGAGAGAATATTGTCGATTCCGATAGGTAAATCTGGGTTTAGCTCTGATACCGGTATGTAATCTGCAGATACATGTTGATATGCAATCGCCACAGGTGTGTCACCAAGAAAAGGTGGTCGACCGGTAATCAACTCATAAAGAAGGCAACCTACGGAGTAGATATCACTTCGAGAGTCAGCAACCTCTCCTCGAGCCTGCTCTGGAGAGAGATAGTTTGCCGTTCCAACAACGGTCCAAGCATGGGTCACTGTGGCACTGGCATCATCTAAGGCTCTAGCGATACCAAAGTCCATCACCTTTACATCGCCACTGTTAGTGATCATGACGTTTGCAGGTTTGATATCTCGATGAATAATTCCATTTCGATGTGAATATTCGAGAGCTTCGAGAATTCCACGGATAACCGCAATTGCACGAGTAACTGGTAATCGTTCGCCGCTTCTAATTACCTCTCGTATAGTTTTGCCGTTTACTTGCTCCATGACGATATATGGCAATACGCCAGTATCGGTGCTCTCTTCGCCGGTGTCGTAAACCGAAACTATCGCTGGGTGATTTAATCCTGCAGCTGCTTGGGCCTCTCTTCGAAATCTTGCTAAAAAAGCAGGATCACGCGCGAGATCACTGCGAAGTATCTTGATAGCAACTGGGCGAGAAAGTCTGGTGTCGCGACCTTGAAAGACATCAGCCATACCTCCAGCGCCGATGAGTTCACCAACTTCATATCGATTGGCAAGTAGTCGGGTCATCTCTCACCACCTTTAGCTGCGCCAATGAAACCGGGAATCGTGTTCTTCTTGGAATTTATTGTCGCAAGAATAATGGTTAAGTTATCTGGCGCACCTTTTTTATATGCCAAAGCTTTGAGTTCACTGAGAGCTTCTTCGCTAACTCCATGAGTTTCAACAACTTTTATAATTTTCTTCTCTTCTACAACGCCTGCCAATCCATCAGAACAGAGCAAGTAAATATCTCCTGCAGCCTCATCGATTTCATTGAAATCTGGTCGCTCATTGGAAACAGCACCCATCAGAGCTTTAGTTATAAATGATCGCTGCGGATGCCCATCAATTTCATCAGCAGAAATTCTTCCTTGTTCTAGTAGTTCTTGAACAACCGTATGATCTTTTGTCAGTTGAGTAATTTTTCCACTTCGGAGCACGTAAGCGCGAGAATCGCCGAGGTGCGCAAGATAAAGCTTCTCTTTGCCAAGAAAGAGCGCCGTTAACGTTGTGCCCATTCCACGTAACTCACTCTTATTTTTCATAGTTTCAGCTAGCGATTTATTAATATCGAGAAATGTATCCACGACAGTTGTTTCTGTATTCCGCTCTGTAAATGAATTTTTTTCAAGTTTTGATATTTTGTGGATTGCGAGCGAGGAAGCAATTTCACCGGCTGCGTGGCCACCTAAACCATCTGCTACTGCAAGAATTGTTAACCCAGCCCAAGCGGAATCCTCATTTTCGCTGCGATGCAAGCCAACATCTGAGAGCGATACGCTCTGAAAATACCGGCTCACAAATCACGTTCCCTTGCTGGTAGTTAACGAGTTAGCCATGCTACTCGGGGGCTCAAGTCCCCCTGATGCACTCGAAATCGCGTAGAGTTTTCTATATGTCCCGCTATACATATCTCGGCCCTGCTGGCACTTTCACCGAGGCGGCTCTTTCGCCACTATTAAAGAGTGGAGATAGCGCAGAGCCAGCGGCAAATGTCACCGCTGCATTGGAGTCAGTACGTCGGGGGAGCGCAGATTATGCCCTGGTGCCGATCGAGAATTCCGTGGAAGGGGTTGTTGCCCGCACGCTTGATGAATTGGCGGTAGGTAAACCGCTAATGATTATTGGCGAAACTGTGCTTCCCGTCTCTTTTGCATTGATGGTGAAGCCCGGTCATTCAATACAAGAGATTCGTCGAGTAGCAACTCACCCACATGCTGAAGCTCAGTGTCGTGAATACATTGCTACCCAACTTCCGCGCGCAGAAGTGGTGATGACAAATTCAACTGCTGCTGGTGCTGAAAGTGTCGCCAAAGGTGATGCTGATGCAGCGATTGCTGCAGAAGTTGCGGCAAAACATTATGGCTTAGAGGTAATTGAGAAAAATATCGGTGACCGAGAGGCAGCGGTTACTCGTTTTGTTCTTGTTTCACAACTTGGAGATATTCCAACTCCGACTGGTCATGATCGCACCTCGCTTGCGCTATTTATTTCTGCTGATCACTCAGGTGCGCTATTAGAAATTCTCACTGAATTTGCAGTACGTGGAGTCAACTTAACTTTCATTCAATCTCGACCAACTGGAAGTGAATTAGGCCAGTATCACTTCATAGTTGATGCCGAAGGGCATATCCTCGACGAACGAGTTGGCGATGCGCTAAAGGCGCTTTATCGAATTTGTGCAGAGGTGCGATTCTTAGGCTCGTATCCAAGAGCAGATAAAATTGAGCCAACATCGACAAAAGGTATGACTGACGAAGCTTTTAATTCTGCTGAGAAATGGTTAACTAAAGTTCGCAAGGGAGAGCGTGCGTAGATGATTGATATAAAAATTCTTCGCGATAACGCTGATCTAGTTCGAGAATCACAGAGGGCGCGTGGCGCAAATATTGAGCTCGTTGATCATGCCATTGCCGCTGATCAAAAACGGCGCAACGCTATTGTGGAATTTGAGAGAGTGCGCGCTGAACAAAATTCATTGTCAAAGAGCATTGGAAGTGCAAAAGGCGATGAAAAAAGTGCACTTTTAGCAAAAGCCAAAGATCTTGCGGCCGCGGTGAAAGAGGCAGATGCGCTTCGTTCAGAGGCCGAGGCCGAGGCCGAGAAAATTCTTGGCGAATTAGCAAATATTGCGGACACTCGTGCGCCTATCGGTGGCGAAGAGGATTTCGTAGTTCTTGAAGAAGTGGGTACACCAACGACATTCTCGTTCGAACCTCGAGATCATGTTGAGTTAGGAAAAATACTTGGCGCAATCGATACTGAACGCGGCGCCAAAGTCTCTGGTTCTCGCTTTTACTATCTCACAGGAAATGGTGCGCTCCTTGAATTTGCACTAATTAATCTTGCAATTTCAAAAGCGGTAGCAGCTGGCTTTATTCCGGTGGTGCCTCCAGTTCTAGTGAAGCCGCATGCGATGGAGGGAACTGGTTTTCTAGGGCAAGCGGCTGAGAATGTATTTCATCTCGAAGAGGATGATTTCTATCTAGTAGGAACAAGTGAGGTACCACTTGCTGCTTACCATATGGATGAAATCTTAGATAGTGCAAATTTTCCACTTCGATACGCTGGGTTTTCATCTTGCTTCCGTCGTGAAGCTGGAACTTACGGAAAAGATACTCGTGGGATTATTCGAGTACATCAATTCGATAAAGTCGAAATGTTTTCCTTCTGCGCTCCTGAAGATGCGGCTGCAGAACATGAACGGTTACTTGGTTGGGAGAAAGATTTTCTAAATTCACTAGAAATTCCTTATCGCGTTATCGACGTTGCCACCGGCGATCTTGGTTCAAGCGCTGTTCGTAAATTCGACTGCGAGGCGTGGATTCCCACACAACAGGCTTATCGTGAGGTAACGAGTACTTCAAATTGCACTGAGTTTCAAAGTAGACGTTTAAACATTCGCTATAAAGATGAGAACGGAACGCGACCGGTTGCAACGCTCAATGGCACCTTATGTGCGATACCACGGATCATTGTTGCAATTTTAGAAAATCATCAACAGGCGGATGGTTCGATAAATATTCCGAAAGCGCTCGTGCCATTTTTAGGCAAATCTCGATTTGAACCAGTGTGATCTTGGAGTGAACCGCCCTAAATTAATTGGCACAGATCTAGATGGAACAATAGTTCCGTTCGATCGTCCTATATCTCAACGAACAATTGATGCCTTTACTCGCGCACATCAATTAGGTGTTGAAATTTTTTTTGTTACCGGGAGACCACCGCGGTGGATGAAACAAGTGCAAGAGGCTTTTAATTTCGGAACTGGAATTTGTGGTAACGGCGCGCTCCTATATGACTTTAGAGATGAAAAAATTATTGATTCTTGGCTAATTGGCCCAGAAGAGTTATTTGAGGGCGCGACAAAACTTAGAAAGGTAATACCAGGAGCCGCGTTTGCCGTTGAGAACTTCGATGGGTTTCATCGTGAGCGAACTTATAACCCTCGTTGGGATAAAGGACAAGATGATCTTGGCGTTTCAATGATTGAAGAACATTTAAGCCAACCTGCAATTAAATTTCTAGTTCGATGTCAAGGCGAAGAAATCTCCGCCGACGAAATGCTGGCTATCGCTGATTCCACAGTTGGCGATTTCTTAACGGTCACTCACTCAAACCCAAATGAATCGCTCTTAGAGATTTCAGCCCATGGAGTGAGTAAGGGAAGTACGTTAGCGAAGGTAGCTCAGCGGCTTGGAATCTCAAAAGAAGATGCCGTCACATTCGGCGATAATCCAAATGATCTTTCGATGCTTGCTTGGGCTGGTCGATCTTATGCAATGAAAACCGGACATCCTGCTACTCATGCAATTGCAACTGGGATTGCACCTGAATGTGATGATGATGGAGTTGCACAGGTAATTGAAGAGCTACTGAAGCTTGGTGCTTAACTGCTTCGCCACTAGTTTTAAACTGTCTCCGATAACTCTTATTTTTTCAGTAGACATACGTGAAGCCGGTCCTGTGATACTCAAAGCACATAGCGCTTTCCCGCTTCTATCTGTGATGGCAACAGCCACGCATCGCGAACCTAATTCATTTTCTTGATCATCGATAGCAAAACCAATCTTTTTTGCCCGAGTGATTGCAGAGAGAAGCTCTTTCTCACTAGTGATAGTGCGATCAGTCTGTGATTTCAAGTCAAGTTTTTTTAGCACTTTATCTAATTCATCTTCATTGAAAGAACTGAGTATCGCTTTACCCAGCGCGGTGGAGTGCACATTATCTTTTTCTTCATGAGGATTACTTGAGCGCAGACGTTGACTACTTTCCAAAGAGTGTAAATATTTGATTTTGGTCCCATCGAGAGTGCCAAGATTCACCGTCTCATCGAATTTCTTGAGTAGCGCATCCATATATGGTGTAACGAGTCGAGGAAGATTAATTGACTGCTCATGTTTCTTGGACATCCCAGTGAGAAAATCACCGAGAACATACTCCCGCAGATTCTCTTCTCGAGTGACAAAATTTCGTTCTTCCAAAGTGTGCAAGATGCGATAGACAGCAGGTTTAGTAACGCCAGTTCGTTCAGCAAGGACTCGGACTGATGCAGGGCCTTCGATGAGCACGGTGAGAATATCCATCGCCTTTTGTAAGACCTGAATTCGGTCGCGCTCTGAAGAACTCATAACTCCCCTGGATTTTTGGTTGCCTACTAAATGTACCGGAGGGTGGAAGCAGATCCGTATTGCGGAAAACTGATAAGCCTTGCTCAACGTCGGTATTTGTCAGAGAGTAGGGCTGTGACCTCTTCGAAAACTAGCGCGGTAGTAACAGGCGCCTCACGAAATATTGGCGCAGCTATTGCGCTGCGACTAGCTGCAGATGGCTATCCAGTAGCTATCAACTATTACTCAGAGAAGGAAAAGAGCGACGCCCTCCAAGTTAAGGAAGAGATTGCCGCCTCGGGTGGTCGTGCAGAGATTTATCAATGCGACGTCTCTCAATCTGTTCAAGTTGATCAGATGTTTAGCTCTGTGAAAAGAGATTTAGGCGCCCCATCAATACTTGTAAATAACGCAGCGACATCAGTTGCATCAGCAATAACCTTTCGCGAAATTGATGAAGCAGCATGGGATGAAGTCACTGATACAAATCTCAAAGGAGTTTTTCTTTGTTGTAAAGCTTTCGATAAATATAGTAATGAAGGGGCTTTTCGAAGCATCATCAACATTTCATCTATTCGCGTGGCAATCGGCATGGAAGGCAATAGCCATTACACAGCGGCCAAGGCTGCACTTATCGGATTAAGTCGAGTGCTCGCTCGTGAACTTGGTCCATCAGAGATTCGAGTCAATTCCATTCTTCCGGGCGCAATTACAACTCCCGATCAAGCAGCCTATGGAGATGTTGCAGCGCTGCATCGGATGATCCTTGATTCCCAATCGTTGAAGAGATTGGGAATGCCGGTCGATATCGCAAACCTCGTTTCATTCCTGGTTAGCCCCGATGCTTCTTTCATCACCGGGCAGTCGATCCTCTGTGATGGCGGGTGGGCCTTCCAGTAAGGCCTTAATTAGCTGGAGCCTTCAGATATCCGGTAGATTTTGCCGTGGAGGGCTCGCATAGCGGCCGAGTGCACCGGTCTTGAAAACCGGCAAGGGAAACCTTCGAGGGTTCAAATCCCTCGCCCTCCGCCAGCGCTTCTCAATTAAAGCTGAGTGGAAGCTGTGGGCAACTTCACCCACATAAGAACGCCATTTCATACCCCTCTGTATAGCGCAAAGAGCCGTAAAAGCGGGAAAATTAACGCTCTTCACAACGAGCACACAGGGTGGGTGGCAGATGGCTGGAGTACATGCCGAGCATAGAGCGGCGATTAAAGAGCGAACGCTGCGAACGGATCGTTGGTGGCTTCAACCTGCAATCACAGTCTTTGTTCTAGTCAGTTTCATTATTTATGCCACGTTCCGCGCTTTTGAAAATAAACATTATTTTGTTGAGAAAGGTGAATTGATCTCACCCTTCTACTCACCTTGCCTCTCTGATGCGTGCGTACCGGGATCACAATTATTTGGTTCACTCGGACCAGCTTCGTTATTAGGTTTTGTAATTTCGCCTGCGCTTTTAATTTTAATTTTCCCACTCGGTTTTCGACTTACTTGTTACTACTACCGCAAGGCTTATTACCGATCATTCTGGCAATCACCACCGGCTTGCGCAGTTGCTGAACCACATAAGAAATACACGGGTGAAACAAAGCAACCACTCATCTTGCAAAATGCGCATCGTTGGTTCTTCTACGCAGGTTTAGTTTTCAACGTCATTCTTACTTATGATGCTTTCTTAGCTTTTCAAGGCACTAATGGTGGATTTGGTATGAGCGTAGGTACGCTCGTATTACTTACCAATGCAGTTCTACTCTGGCTCTATTCACTTTCTTGCCACACCTGTCGCCATACAGTTGGTGGCAGACTTCGCCATTTTTCAAAGCATCCTCTTCGCTACAAGTTATGGACGCATGTTTCCACGCTCAATCACTACCACCCCAAGTTCGCATGGGTTTCACTCTTTGGTGTAGCACTCGCCGATCTTTATGTTCGGTTAGTTTCCACTGGTGCAATCACGAACTACTTCTTCTTCTAAGGAATGTGACATGAGTATCGAACGCTATTCATATGACGTTGTTGTAGTTGGCGCCGGCGGTGCTGGCCTTCGTGCTGCAGTAGAAGCGCGTGAAGCGGGCTTCAAGGTCGCCATTATTTGTAAGTCACTCTTTGGTAAAGCCCACACCGTTATGGCTGAAGGTGGAATCGCTGCTGCAATGGGTAATGCAAACTCATCAGATAATTGGCAAGTTCACTTCCGCGACACGATGCGTGGTGGCAAGTTCCTCAATAACTGGCGAATGGCTGAATTACATGCGAAAGAGTCGCCAGAGCGAGTGTGGGAACTTGAAATGTGGGGCGCGCTCTTTGATCGCACGAAAGAGGGCAAGATTTCACAACGTAATTTTGGTGGACATGAGTACCCTCGATTAGCTCACGTTGGTGATCGCACTGGTCTTGAGTTAATTCGTACGATGCAACAACGTATTGTTGCGTTGCAACAGCAAGATGGAAAGAACTATGGCGATATGGAATCGCACATTCGCGTCTTTGCCGAAGTAACTATTACCGATGTCCTCGTCGAAAACGGAAAAGCAGCCGGCGTTTACGGTTACCGTCGCGAGAGTGGATCGGAAATCCTCTTTGAAGCGGGCGCGGTAATTCTCGCTACCGGTGGAATAGGAAAGAGTTTTAAAGTCACCAGTAACTCATGGGAGGGAACTGGCGATGGCCATGCCCTCGCACTTCGCGCTGGCGGAAAATTAATTGATATGGAATTTGTGCAATTCCATCCAACTGGAATGGTTTGGCCACCATCAGTACGTGGAATTTTAGTTACCGAATCTGTTCGTGGAGATGGTGGTGTTCTTACCAACTCCGAGGGACGCAGATTTATGTTTGATTACATTCCAGAGGTATTCAAAGATAAATATGCTGACACCGAAGAAGAAGCTGATCGTTGGTACAAAGATCAAGCAAATAATCGTCGCCCACCTGAACTCCTACCTCGTGATGAAGTTGCTCGCGCCATTAACTCTGAAGTTAAAGCTGGCCGTGGTTCACCACATGGTGGCGTTTTCCTCGATGTTTCGAAGCGTTTGCCTGCAGAAGAAATCAAACGCCGACTACCGAGTATGTGGCATCAATTTAAAGAGCTCGCTGATGTTGATATCACTGAACAACCGATGGAGGTTGGACCAACTTGTCACTACGTGATGGGTGGCGTTCAGGTAGACCCTGATACTGCAGCAGCAGTTGGGCTACAGGGGCTATTTGCTGCAGGTGAAGTTGCTGGTGGTATGCACGGCTCTAACCGTCTTGGTGGCAACTCGCTCTCAGATCTTCTTGTTTTCGGACGTCGCGCTGGCATGGGTGCTGTTGCCTATCTTCAAGGTAACTCAGCGAAACCAACGCTCTCTGATGGAACGATTAGGCGCGCGCAGGAGCGACTTAATGCTCCATTTACCCACACCGGTGGCGAGAATCCATACACGATTCACCAAGAGCTGCAACAGACAACAAATGATCTCGTTGGAATTATTCGTACGAAGAAAGAGCTTGAAGAGTCATTAGAAAAACTCTCAACATTCAGAGCGCGAATTAAGAATGTCGCTGTCAGTGGTGGTCGTGAATTCAATCCAGGATTCCACTTAGCGCTCGATTTAGAGAACATGCTTTTGGTCTCTGAGTGTATTGCCCGCTCGGCTCTCATTCGTGAAGAGTCACGCGGCGGACATACTCGCGAAGATTTTCCAAAGATGGATTCAAAGTGGCGCCAGGTAAATAACGTCTCTTCAATCGATGGTGAGGGCGTTAAGTGCTTGCAAGAGAAGGCAAAGATGCTTCCTGATGAGCTTGCCAATCTCTTTGATAAGAGTGAGTTAGGGAAGTACTTCACCGAAGAAGAGTTAGCCGGAGTGAAAGGCGGGTCCAACTAATGGCACGTCCAATTAATTTACGCATCTGGCGTGGAAATAAAGATGGTGGTGATTTCCATACCGTCACTGTTGATGCCAATGAAGGTGAAGTAGTTCTCGATGTGATTCATCGGGTGCAAGCTACTCAGCTTCCTGATCTTGCTGTTCGCTGGAATTGCAAAGCAGGTAAGTGCGGTTCATGTTCAATGGAAATTAACGGTAAGCCGCGCCTAGCCTGTATGACCCGTATGAATATGTTTGAAGAAGGCGAAACAATTACCGTCACGCCGCTACGAGCTTTCCCAGTTATCCGCGATTTAGTGACTGATGTTTCATTTAATTACAAAAAAGCAATGGAAATTCCATCTTATGCACCGCCTGCAAACTTGAAGCCTGGCGAAGCGCGAATGGAACAGATTGATGTCGAGCGAAGCCAAGAGTTCCGTAAGTGCATCGAATGTTTCCTCTGCCAAGATACCTGCCACGTCATTCGTGATCATGAAGAGAATAAGAAGTCCTTTGCTGGACCTCGTTTCTTTATTCGGATTGCAGAGTTAGATATGCATCCGCTCGATACGCTGCGAAATCGGAAGCAAACTGCGCAGGAAAATCATGGCCTTGGAATGTGTAACATCACAAAGTGTTGTACTGAGGTCTGTCCAGAGCACATTCGAATTACCGATAACGCAATCATTCCAATGAAGGAGCGCGTAGTTGATGTGAAATACGATCCAGTGCGCTGGCTTGGTTCGAAGATTCGAAAGCGCGAGGATATTTCCTAAGTGGAACGGCTCCACCCGCGCTTCCATCATTTAGCTTTAGTTGGAGTGGGCGGTGCGATTGGAGCGTTATCTCGTTACGGTGTCGATCAAATATTTTCAGATATTGCGCTGGCAACTTTTCTAGTAAATATCTTTGGCGTTGCTGTTGCAGCAATTTGCACATATCGCTTCACTTTAAATACTGAACAGCGGCTACTTCTTGTACCCGGATTCTCTGGTGGCTTTACAACCTATTCTGCATTCGCTCTCTTGCTTTATGACTTAACTATCGCTCAGGCTGGGTTATACATAGTTGCTACGTTGGTTCTTTCGCTCGCGATTATTCGAGTTATCCGAGCGGGTACTTCATGAGCACACCTTTGTTGGTGGCGCTAGGTGCTCTCTTCGGGGCACCCCTGCGCTATTACATCGATCATCTATTCCGACGTCGCTTCACTTTTCCGGGTGGAATTCTTTTGGTCAATATCGCAGGTTCGTTTTTTCTCGGATTAATCTCAAAAAGCTCCTCAGCAACGCTGGCGCTTTTTGGGATTGGCTTTGCCGGGGCCTTTACAACCTGGTCTGCATTTGCACTTGATCTCAATAAGGATCTTCGCCACCCACGGAGATTTCTCGCCAATATTTTGGCGACACTAATTCTTGGAATCATTGCCGCAGGCATCGGAAGGGCCCTTGCTGGCTAACATATCTATGTGAGCGCTAATAATCAGATGCCCTGTGATTTTTGTGGCGTTGCTTATGACCCTGTTGCAACGCGCTGGTTATGCCCACACTGCCACATGAAGACTAATTGCTGTGATGGCGCTCCATGCCCTGTACCGAATTCATCCACGATTCCAGTGAATCTGGATCGCGTGGAAGTTCGCGGCTAAGAACCTCTACTCCGCTTTCAGTAACAAGAACATCATCTTCAATTCGTATGCCAATTCCTCGATACTCTTCGGGGAAAAGTAAGTCATCAGGTTGGATGTATAGACCTGGCTCCACTGTAAGTACATGTCCTACTGCTAATTCCCCATCGAGGTACTGCTCACCACGCGCTTTAGCGCAATCGTGAACATCAAGACCGAGCATATGACCAGAGGCATGCACGCTCCACCGGCGATGTAGTCCAACGCTTGGATCGAGTGATTCCTCAGCGCTAACGGTGAGCACTCCGAGCTTTGCCAAACCTTCTGCAAGAACTTTCATACACGCGTTATTTATATCGCGATATTTTGCACCAGGCTTTACCGCTTGAATTCCCGCTTCTTGGGCGGCAAGAACAATTTCATAAATTTCACGCTGAGCTTTAGTGAATTTTCCATTGATGGGAATAGTGCGAGTGATATCTGCGGTGTAATGGCTCTCTACCTCGACCCCAGCATCAAGCAGTAAGAGATCACCCGATAGCGCAGGGCCATCATTACGAATCCAATGGAGCACGCATGCATGTGCGCCAGCAGCTGCGATGGTGTTATATCCCAACTCATTTCCATCGATACGTGCCCGGCGATAGAAGGTGCCATCAATTACCCTCTCGCCACGAGGATTGGCCATAGCTTCTGGTAGCGATTTGATGACGTCAGTAAATCCGCGGATCGTTGCATTAACAGCTCGACGTATTTCGCCAATCTCATGCTCATCTTTAATTAATCGAAGTTCGGAGAGCGCAATCGTGAGTTGACTATCTTTCTCATGTTCAGGGAGCGCTGCATCCAATTTTTCATCTTCACCGCGATGAATCAGAGTCTCTTTTTTGGAAAGTAAAAATTCATCTAACTCTTTAATGTTACGTGCAGTTATTTGATATTTATTTTTTAGATCGGCTAAGGCGAGATATTTACCGACCCAAAATTCCCCATGGCGACGGTCACGATAAAAGGTTTCAAGATTTCGATCATTCTTTGGATGGACGAAGAGCGTTATGTCATGGCCAGTTGGGGTTGGATCGAATAAGAGAATTGATTCGGGGACGATATCGCCAGCGACCATGCCAGTCAGATGTATGAAAGCGGAGTTTGCTCGGAAGGTGTAATCACAATCGTTATTACGAACTTTAAATTGGCCAGCAGGAATGATTAAACGTTTACCTGGAAAATGGGAACTTAGTTTTGCGCGCCTTGCTGCAGCCCATGGTGCGCTCTCTGCTGGAAGAGCCAATTCGTTCGAGGGCGCGCCCCACCCCCGTCGCATTAATTCACGTAGTGGTTCGGTAACCGGCAGGTCGTAAGAGGTAGTTACTGGCTTTGAACCATCAAATGTCATCGGTGGCGACCCCCTTACCCATTATTGCGCTCCAGTTTAGCCCGGCGGCCGAACTTGGCTAATCTCCTCTCATGAGCACAGCGAGAGTAATCACCAGTACCAGCCCACAGAAACCAAGCGATGTCGTTTTAGAAGCGCCCGCGCTTACCGCACCTGAAGTAGCAGCGGCAGTTGTTCGCGCCCGTAGCGCTCAGAAAGCATGGAGCGAGAACGCCATGGCTCGTGCAGCAGCTCTTCGCGGTTGCGCTGAAGGTCTTCGCGCTCGTAGCGCTGAGATGGCTGCTCTCATCACTCGTGAAGTAGGCAAACCAATTGTTGAAGCGAAGGGTGAAGTCGCTCGAGCGATTGCAATCTTGGATTACAACGCCCAAGCAGCTATCGATCCAATTGGAACGGTAATTCCACCAACAACCCCTGGTTACCTCATGGCTGTTCGTGATCCTTATGGCGTTGCTGGATTAATTACTCCGTGGAATTTTCCAATTGCAATTCCAGTATGGAAAGCCGCGCCTGCGCTCGCCGTGGGAAATGCCGTTGTGATGAAACCAAGCGGCATGGCAATCGGCGTTGCCAAATTAATTGAAGAGATATTTGCGCAATCTCTACCAAAAGATCTCTTTCAAGTTCTTATTGGTGGCGCTGAGTGTGGTCAAGCAATTATCGAATTTGCAGATGTAATTTCTTTTACCGGTTCATCTGAAGTTGGTTCGCAGATTGTTGCGCAAGCGGCAAAAGCAGGTAAGCCAGTACAAGCAGAAATGGGTGGGCAAAATCCGGCAATTGTTCTTCCCGATGCAGATTTAGCACTCACCGTTGCGCACCTATCTAATGCATCAATGAGTTTTGCAGGACAGAAGTGCACCGCGACAAGTCGAATCATTGTTGTCGGTGATGATGCGCGTTATAAAGAAGTTACTGATGCCCTTGTAGCCGGAGTTGAGAAACTTGCGCCAAACGATCCGGCGACTGAGGGTGTTCTTGTTGGTCCGGTAATCTCTGATAGCGCGCGAGCTGATGTAGAGAATGCAACCAAGGGCGCTCTTTCTCGTGGCGGAAAAGTTCTGACCGGTGGTGGTCCAGTTGATCGCGATGGTTGGTTCTATGCACCAACGCTCATCGCAGATTTAGGACCGGAAGATAGCTTCAATCAAGAAGAGACATTTGGCCCGATTGCTGGAGTGATTCGCGCGAAAAGTGTTGGCGAGGCGATTGATTCGGCAAATGCCGTTCGATTTGGATTGACGGGAAGCGTTCACGGTCGCGATCTTGAGGCAACTATTCGCGTTGCACAGTCGCTAAAGACCGGCATGGTGAAGGTCAATGCGCCAACAGCTGGCCTTGATTTTCACGCACCCGTTGGCGGTACAAAGGACTCTTCTTATGGCGAGCGCGAGCAAGGTAAAGAGGGACTTGCCTTTTACTCCTATATCCGAACCATCACTCTTGGTGCTGGTAGCCGCCGATTCGAATAGGTGGCTCAGAGCTACACCTTCCCGACCAGCCATTTTCAACACGCCCGAACGATACTTGGGGGAATCTCCGCTATTTAGGCGGGTTCTGGGGCTAGGGTTCAATTCACGGCTTTTTGGCGACCTAGCTATCAAGCCAAGGCCATCTTCCAGCAAGGAGAGATACATGAACAAAGGTGAACTCGTCGCAGCAGCAGCGGAACGTACCAAGATGCCAGCGAGCCAGGTCGATAACGTCCTTAAGGCAATCATCGATTCGATTCAGGCAGCTCTAGTAAAGGGCGACAAAGTAGCCATCCCGGGCTTCGCCTCATTTGAGGTTGTTTCCCGCCCAGCACGTCAGGGACGGAATCCTCGTACCGGTGAGACGATGACGATTGCCGCTGGCAAGAAGATCAAAGTTTCTCCATCAAAGGCTTTCAAGGATGCAGTTAACTAATCTGTAGTCATTAAGAAATCCCTCGCAGAAAACTGCGGGGGATTTTTTATGTTCACTAAAGAGAAGTGCGCTGGTAGCCTCTCAGGTTATGAAAATACTTCTTACAGGTGCAACTGGATTAATTGGTACCGAAGTGATGCGCACGTTAGCTAGCGCAGGACATCAAGTGATTGCCACTGATCGTAAAGCTGGCGATATTCCTTCAGGAGTTACATTTTTACTTGGTGAATTAACTGACGATAAATTTATTGAGTCTCTTGATTTTAATTGTGATGCCATCATTCATCTTGGCTCTATTCCGCGTCCATTTGATGATCAGGATTTTGAAGTTTTCGATAATAATGTTTCTTGTACCTACAAAGTATTTTCTAAAGCAGCAGCAAATAATGTGAAAGTAGTTATCTACGCATCTAGCCTTTCAATCTACGGTACAGCGTGGTCAGGCCCCTGGACTTCTCCCGAGTTTGCTCCATTTGATGAATCATTACCTTTACATCACTATGAGAGTTACGCGCTCTGCAAAGAGGTCAATGAGCGCACGGCAGATATGTGGGCTAATCGATCGAAAACAGCTTATGTAGGGCTACGTTTTCCATTCTGTAATACGATGAAAACGATAGAGGAACATGCCAGTGCTCAACGCGATGGGGATGAAGAAACCGTAACAGTCGCTGCAAAAATTCTTTGGGGATACCTTGATGTTCGCGACGCAGCACATGGAATCCTTGCAATTCTTGCGGGTAATTCCACTGGTTCTGAGACTTATAACTTCACGGCGCCAGATACGACAGCGCCTCGACCAACAAGTGAGATGCTGGCAAAATTCCATCCGAAAACGAAGGTCCTTCGAGAGATTCCTGGTTTTGGTGCGCTAACGGATTGTTCGCGCTGGATTACCGCTTACGGCTACCACCCCGTTCATCTCCTAGATCGAAAAAAGCTCGGTATCTAGTGGCATTCCGGTAGAGGGTAGACTTCTACCCAACACTTGGAGACGTCGCATAGCCCGGTCGAGTGCGCCTCACTGCTAATGAGGTAACCATGAAAATGGTTCGGAGGTTCAAATCCTCTCGTCTCCGCC
>DAIRSQ010000015.1:0-17644 GCA_036804325.1 Candidatus Nanopelagicaceae bacterium
ACAGATGAGCAGCGCTATTCACCAGGAGAGCGTTACGGCAAGGTTTATCAAATTAATTATCTACGTTGCATTTTCTGCGGATTATGTATTGAGGCCTGCCCAACTCGTGCGCTAACGATGACCAATGAGTACGAATTAGCAGATGATTCGCGGAAGAAATTAATCTTCGAAAAGGAAGATTTACTTGCGCCGCTTCGTAATGGAATGTTGCAACCGCCGCACCCTTATTACCCAGGTACTGACGATCAAGATTATTACCATGGCCGAGTCACAGAGGCGCACCCTTCACAGGAGCAAAAGTGAATATCGCGGCAATCGTAAATAACCAAACGCAAACGCCTGAAGCAGTGCTCTTCTTTATCCTCGCACCAATTATGGTCCTGGCAGCGCTGGGAATGTTGGTGGTTAAAAAAGCAGTGCACTCAGCTCTGTTGTTGGCAGTTGTCATGGTCGGGCTTGCAATCTTTTACATTTCAAATGAGGCGCCATTCCTCGGAATCGTTCAAGTTGTTGTGTACACCGGCGCGGTGATGATGCTCTTCCTATTTATTTTGATGTTAGTTGGCGTGGATTCTTCAGATTCTCTTGAAGAAACCATTAAGGGGCAGCGGATTGCTGGTGTCTTAGGATCGATTGGCGTGGGCTTTCTTTTGATTTCACTACTCAGTCGTGCAGAACTCGGCCGTCAATACGCTGGCTTGGAGTTGATTAATGGCGAAGGAAATGTCCAAGCTATCGCCAAGATTCTCTTTACTCGCTATGTCTGGGCTTTTGAAGTTATTTCCGCGCTACTTATTACTGCAGCGTTGGGCGCCATGGTTCTTGCCCATCGTGAACGAATTCTGCCGCGCAAGAGCCAACGCGAATTGGCTGCAGAGCGAGTGCGACAGAGCGCAGTACCCGTTGCTGGTCTTCCTGGGCCTGGAACGTACGCACAACACAATGCCGTGGATATTCCAGCGCTACTTCCTGATGGCACCCCTGCCGACGCTTCAGTCTCCAAGGTAATTGCCGCTCGAGGCGAACTCGCTAATCCAGCGACATACCGCATGAGCGAGAGCAGTAAAAATAAGGAAGAGGGGGAGGAGTAACGATGGCTCTAGATAATTACCTCTATCTCTCTGCCCTCCTTTTCACTATCGGTGCGGCTGGCGTTCTTATTCGTCGTAATGCAATCGTTGTCTTCATGTGCATCGAATTGATGCTCAATGCATCAAATCTTGCTTTTGTTACCTTCTCTCGAATGAATGGCAATATCGATGGCCAACTTTTTGCCTTCTTCACGATGGTCGTTGCCGCATGTGAAGTTGTTGTTGGGTTAGCAATCATTGTCACGATCTATCGTTCTCGTCGTTCGGCCTCAGTCGACGACGCGAGATTGTTGAAGCTCTAATGAACGGAACCTCGCAGATGCTTGTTTACCTCATCGCAATTCCACTGTTCAGTGCAGCGTTTCTCCTACTTGGTGGTCGCGCTCTAGACAAAGTAGGGCACATCATTGGAACTCTTGCATCCTCGGCCGCCTTTGTTGTTGGTCTTTTGGAGTTCTTTGCGATGCTTGGCCGAGCGCCAGAGAATCGCTCGGTAACACAACCGCTATTTACCTGGATTGAAGTTGGCAATTTCAATGTTGGGGCGACGCTCCTTCTTGATCAACTCTCAATGTGCTTTGTCTTGCTTATCACCGGCGTTGGTACCTTGATTCACATTTACTCCATCGCTTACATGTCGCACGATCGAGATCGCCGCCGTTTCTTCGCATTCCTTAATCTCTTTATCGCTGCGATGTTGCTCTTGGTGCTTGGCGATTCTTATTTAAGCCTTTATGTCGGTTGGGAAGGCGTAGGTCTTGCCTCATACCTTCTTATTGGATTCTGGAATCAAAAACCGGCATATGCGACTGCTGCGAAGAAGGCTTTTGTGGCAAACCGAGTTGGCGATGTTGGCTTATCACTCGCAGTGATGATCGCTTTTGTTCAGTTCGGTTCCGTTTCATTTAGCGGTGTTGCTGAAGGTGTAGAAGCGGGTAAGGGAAGTTCACTCGCACTCAACTGTTTAGGAGCGGCGCTCTTGCTCGCTGCAGTTGGAAAGTCTGCGCAATTCCCACTCCAATCATGGCTCGGCGATGCGATGGCAGGTCCCACGCCAGTCTCCGCACTCATTCACGCGGCAACGATGGTGACTGCAGGCGTTTATCTCATCTCTCGCTCGCACTTTGTCTTTGATGTTGCATCAGTAGCGCAAACATTGGTGGTAATCGTCGGTGCTATCACCTTGCTCTTTGGTGCCATCATCGGTATGGCAAAAGATGACATTAAGAAAGCTCTTGCAGCGTCGACCATGTCGCAAATCGGCTACATGATTCTGGCAACTGGTCTTGGACCAGTGGGTTATGCATTTGCGATGATGCACCTGCTTACCCACGGTTTCTTCAAAGCGGGAATGTTCCTCGGCGCTGGCTCAGTCATGCATGGCATGAACGATGAAGTAGATATGCGAAAGTACGGCGCGCTCCGCAAGTACATGCCGGTCACCTTTATTACTTTTGGTCTGGGTTATCTGGCAATCATTGGTGTGCCGCCATTTGCAGGTTTCTATTCAAAAGACAAAATTATTGAAATAGCACTTGATGCTGGCGGTGCTAAGGGAATTATTTTGGGTGGCATCACCCTCCTTGGCGCAGCGATAACTGCGTTCTACATGTCGCGCGTGATGTTGATGACCTTCTTTGGAAATAAGCGGTGGGATTCTGGAGCACATCCACATGAATCTCCTGCGCTCATGACAATTCCGATGGCAATCCTTGCAATTGGGTCGGTAAGCGCAGGATTTATTTTCACCATGGGTGATCGCTTTGTTAAGTTCCTCGAGCCTGTTTTCCATTCAGAACATGGCGGCGGACATGGTGAGGAGGAGCACTTGCTCTCACCGATTGTGGTCTCTGGATTAGCCCTTGCTGCGGTTGCGATAGGCGTATCGATTGCAATTGCTAAATATGGACGAGGCAAGGAGATTCCAACGGTGGCGCCTAGCGATGTAAGTATTTGGACAAAAGTCGCTCGTCGCGATCTTCTTCAAGATGACATCAACGAGACGCTCTTTATGCGCCCAGGTCAAGAGCTTACAAAGGCGCTAGCAATTGTCGATGAGAAAGTAATTGATGGAGCAGTTCGTGGAGTTGGCTCATTAACTCTCGATGTTGCTTCAGGAGTTCGTAAAACTCAAACTGGCTTTGTTCGTTCCTATGCCCTCTGGATTATTGTCGGCGCGCTCGCAATTCTTGCTGCGATTACGTTGGTGACGCTATGAGTTCATTAACGATTCTCGGGCTACTTCCACTCCTTGGTAGCGCAGTCCTCTTTTTATTACCTAAAGAGCGTGAAGTACTTGCAAAGCAGATTGCGTTAGGTGTCTCTTCAGCTGTTGCTATTGCAGGGTTGCTAATGGCGACCTCGTTTGACCGTGGTACCTCGACCTTTCAATTTGTTGAGAAATATTCGTGGATACCAGCATTTGGAATTAACTACGGGTTAGGCGTTGATGGCATGGCGCTCTTATTGATTTTGCTTGCGCTTGTGCTCACGCCGATTGTCATTCTTGCCTGCTGGAATGAGGCAGAGGGTGGACGTTGGAGCGTTAAAAAATTCTTCGCGTTATTACTAGTACTTGAAACGATGATGGTTGGAGTTTTCGCTGCCACCGACATCTTCTTGTTCTACCTCTTCTTTGAAGCGATGCTTATTCCGGTCTACTTCCTTATTGGTGGATATGGCACGGGCGAGCGCGCTGCAGCTGCAGTGAAGTTCCTGCTCTACTCGCTCTTTGGTGGCCTGTTGATGCTCGCGTCGATTATTGGCTTATATGTAGTCAGTGGCGATCAATTAGGTGCTCCTACCTTTGATGTCACTGAACTATCGAAGTTGAGCATAAATAATCAGACTGAAATGCTGTTATTCCTTGGCTTCTTTATCGCCTTTGCAATCAAGGCTCCGCTTTGGCCATTCCATACTTGGCTACCTGATGCTGCCAAGGCGGCAACGCCTGGTACCTCAGTGCTCCTTCTTGGTGTGCTCGACAAAGTGGGAACCTACGGAATGATCCGATTCTGTCTCACGCTATTTCCTGATGCATCGAAGCAATTAGGGCCAACAATCATCGTGCTCTCATTGATTTCGATTTTCTATGGTGCATTCCTTGCGATTTGGCAGAGCAACGGTGATATCAAGCGATTGATTTCCTACACATCAATCTCGCACTTTGGATTTATCACTTTGGGCATCTTTGCCTTCACCGCTCAAGGTCAATCAGGATCAATCCTTTATATGGTCAATCATGGATTCTCAACTGCTGCGCTCTTCCTCATCGCTGGCTGGATGATCGCTCGTCGCAACTCTTCGAAGGTGCAGGATTTCGGTGGCCTACAACGAGTGACGCCGCTACTTGCGTGGTCATTCTTTATCGCGGGCCTTTCGAGCTTGGCTCTACCTGGCCTCTCCTCATTCGTCAGTGAATTCCTAGTTCTGGTCGGAACCTTCGTCCGTTATCCACTTGCTGCGGTAATTGGAACGCTCGGAATTATTCTCGCTGCACTTTACATATTAATTCCGGTGCAACGCGCGCTGCATGGACCGACTACTCCTGGAAATGAGAACCTAAAAGATTTAAGCCTTCGGGAGAAAATTGCTATTGCTCCTGTGATAGCGCTCATTATTTTCTTTGGTTTCTTCCCACAGATTCTCCTGAACGTCATCAACCCTGGAGCGCAAGCCTCAGTCTCTGCTCTTAACATTGGAGGAGATAAGTGATCACTGCCCCCAAGATTGAATATGGTGTTCTCGGCCCAGTTCTTATAGTTCTTGCTGCTGCAGTGGTGGCAGTGTTGGTCGAGGCCTTTGTTTCGCGGCGCTATCGATATGTCTTGCAAAGTTCATTGAGCTTTGCAGCAATTGCTCTTGGTTTTCTTGCCGTCATCCTCAACAGAAACGTTTCTGGATTATTCGCTGAGGGCGCGGTTGCCGTTGATGGCGTAACTGTTGTTCTTCAAGGAACTATCTTGGTTTTCGCGCTTCTTGGACTGCTCTTAATTGCCGAGCGTGGATTCCAATCATTTACCGCACAGGCTTCAGCGCTCCCAGGTTCAGCAGATGAACAGCGAGCCTTGGCATCAGGGCTACAACAAACAGAGGTATTCCCGCTCACACTTTTTGCAGTGGGTGGCGCACTTCTCTTTCCTGCTGCAAATGATTTGATCACACTTTTTGTTGCGCTAGAAGTTCTCTCACTTCCGCTCTATTTGATGGCTGGGCTCTCACAGCGTCGACGACTCCTTTCACAAGAGGCAGGTTTGAAGTACTTCCTTCTCGGCGCATTTTCATCGGCCTTCTTCCTCTTTGGCTCATCATTTCTCTACGGCTATGCAGGAACCACTACCTTCGAAGGAATTAAGAGCGCAATTAAAACCTCTCCAGGGAACGATCTTTATCTCCTCGTAGGACTATCGATGCTCGCCGTTGGTCTACTCTTCAAAGTTTCGGCAGCGCCTTTCCATTCGTGGACTCCAGATGTGTATCAAGGTGCGCCAACACCAATTACTGCATTTATGGCTGCGGTGACAAAAGTCGCTGCCTTTGGCGCATTTCTTCGTATCTTCTACTCAGCGATGGGTGGCTTGGTGTGGACGTGGCGACCGATACTCGTTGCCATCTCTATTCTTACGATGGCAATCGGAACGATCATTGCGATAGCGCAGAAAGATGTGAAGCGCGTTCTTGCATACTCTGCAATTGCACACTCTGGATTCTTGCTAACAGGAATAGTCGCCTTCAATAAATCTGGTCTTGATGCGACGTTGCTCTACCTAGCTACCTATGGATTTACTACTGTCGGTACTTTTGCGGTTGTAACTTTGGTTCGCGATGCCGGCGGAGAGGTAACTGACCTCAATCGTTGGAGCGGCCTCGGAAAGCGCTCCCCATTAGTTGCCGGTATTTTTACGCTCTTTCTTCTCGCTTTGGCGGGCATTCCGCTTACCTCTGGTTTCGTTGGAAAGTTTGCTATTTTCTCGGCTGCTTATAAGAGTGGAAATATCTCGGTAGTTATTGCCGGTGTTCTAGCTTCAGCGGTCGCGGCATTCTTCTACATACGTATCGTGGTCTTGATGTACTTCAATGATCCACAAGAAGATGGCACATCTGTTGTCATTCCTTCGCCGGTAACTGCAATTGCAATTGGTATTTGCGCAGTTGCAACGTTGGTACTTGGTATCTTCCCGCAGCCAGCAATTAACGCGATTAATTCACTGGCAACTTTCGTTGCCGGATAGCGATATCTAATGGTCACTTTGCCATCGCTCTCGCCAGAAGTTGAGCGCGATTTAACTGAGCGAATGGCGAAAGTTGAACGATTTCTCTTCGATCACGCCGCAGGTGAATTTCCTTTTGCTACTGAGACCTCTCGCCATTTAATTTCAGCAGGTGGCAAGCGTTTTCGCCCGATGCTTACTCTGTTGGCGTCAAACTATGGAGATCCATCGCGAGAGACGATTATTAAAGCCGCAGTAGTCGTTGAGCTCACCCACTTGGCGACTTTGTATCATGATGATGTAATGGATGAAGCGCCGCTAAGGCGTGGTGTTGAGAGCGCCAATAAGCGGTGGGGTAATTCAGTTGCGATTCTCACCGGCGATTATCTCTTTGCAAAATCATCCCTTTTGCTTGCTGACTTAGGTCCTGATGCAGTTCGCCATCAAGCGATGACTTTTGAACGATTGGTCGTAGGTCAGATTATGGAGACCGAGGGGCCTCAAGGAAGCGAAGATCGATTGGCGCACTACATCAAAGTAGTTACCGAGAAGACTGGTTCACTCTTTGGGCTCTGTGCGCGGTATGGCGGCTATCTCTCAGGTGCGAAGCCAGAAATTGTTGAACTTCTTGTCCGGTTTAGCGAAGAACTTGGGATTGCATTCCAATTAGCGGATGATGTTATTGATATTGAAAGTTCATCGAATCAATCTGGAAAGACTCCTGGAACAGATTTACGGGAAGGCGTTCCCACTCTTGTTACCTTGTTAGTACAACAGATGGCTCGTCCAGAAGATGAGAAGTTGTTATCGCTACTTTCCGGTCCAATTCTTGATGAGAGCGATGTGGCGTATGCGTTATCGGCGTTGCGCACTCATGAAGCGCTGGGCGAGGCGAAGCGAATCACGATGCAATATGCCGAGAGCGCTCGAAAAATGTTGGCTAGCCTTCCGTTAAACGGTACGACTGAGGGGCTATTAGGCCTGTGTGATGCCCTGGTCTCCAGGTCTTCCTGACCGGACCATATCTGTAGCCAGCACGCTTAGGGCGAGCCAAATGGTAAGAAAGCCAATCCAGCGCGAGCCAGACATCTCTTCATGATTAACAAAGACGCCAACTAAAAACATAACGGTAGGCGTTATGTACTGCATTAACCCAAGAGTAGTTAGCGGCAATCGGACAGCGGCGTTATTAAAGGCGAGAAGTGGCAGTACCGTTGCAAAGCCGGCTGTTGCTAGGCCGAGTGAAATCCACAGCCCATTTCCAAATTGGGCTTCGCCTTGGACTTCAAGTCTCGTTAAATAAAAGATAGCGGGGATGGATGCAAATATCGTTTCAATCGCAAGGCCAATGAGTGGATCAACTTTTAACTTCTTTTTGATAACGCTATATAAGCCCCACGTGCATGCCAGACCTAGTGCGATTAAGGGCAATTGGCCATAGTCGTAGGTCAGGGCAATTACTCCAATCGCAGCGATTCCTACAGATAGCCATTGGAGTTTTCGCATTTTCTCGCGAAGGATGATGACGCCAAATGCCACATTCATTAGCGGAGTGATGTAGTAACCAAGAGATGATTCCACGATTCGATCTACGGTGACAGACCAGATGTAGATACCCCAATTGCCGGACACTAGCCCTGCAGTGAGTGCGAGTAATACAAACATCCGTGGATTGCGGAGTATATGGAGCGCAGCTTTGAGTTCACTTCGAAAGGCAAGCGCGGCCCAACAAACTAGAAGAGACCAAATAGCTCGATGAGAGATAATTTCAAATGCGCTTGCTTGGCGCATCCAACCCCAATAGATGGGCAGCGCTCCCCAGATTATGTAAGCGAACAACCCATAGAGCAGACCACTCTGTTGTTTGTTCACGAGCTCACTCTCTTGTTAATTATTAATGATTGGTTATCGGTAATTGGTGAATTGCGGGGCGAAGTCCCATGACTCTGCTTTGACAAGAGCGATTGCCTCTTGGAGATCATCTCGACTTTTTGAGGAGACCCGTAGTTCTTCACCTTGGATTTGAGTCTTTAGTGATTTTGGACCGCTATCACGGAGAAACTTTGCGAGCTTTTTCGCATTCTCGGTAGAGATACCTTCTTTAACTTTCACATTTATTTTAAATAATTTGCCGGAGGCCTGTGGCTCGCTGGCATCTAAGTGTTTTAGCGAGACCCCACGTTTAACACACTTCTCTTTAAAGACTTCGAGAGCGGCTTTTGCACGCTCTTCACTTCCCGATTCGATGGCAACGATGTCGGTTCCACTCATCGCAATTTTGGTTTCGGTTCCACGGAAGTCAAAGCGCGTCCCGAGTTCTCGGTCTGCTTGATTGAGCGCGTTATCAAGCTCCATCCGGTCTACTTTTGAAACAATATCAAAACTTGAATCAGCCATCTCTTCCTCCAATTCACCAAAGTCTATAGGCTTTTTCATATGGCTGTGACCCGTGACGATGCGCTCCAACTTGATATGCAGGATGGACTTGCGCGATACCGGTCGGAATTTCTCATAGCTGACCCCGAACTCTGTTACCTCGATGGTAATTCGCTTGGGCGGATACCAAAGCGAACTATCGATGCGTTACAGCACTTCCTTGTCGATGAATGGGGCGCAAAGATCGTCGACGGCTGGGCAGATTGGATTGATGAGGCGTCACAAACCGGTGATCTCATTGGCAGGAGCGCGCTTGGCGCAGCAGCAGGACAGGTACTTGCCTGCGATACGACCTCGGTTAATCTCTATCAATTATGCAGCGCGGCAATTAAAGCACGACCTGGTCGGAAGAAAATCATCACGGATGCTGCAAATTTTCCAACCGATAGATATATCTTGCAAGGCCTTGCAAAAGATCACGGTCTTGAATTAATCATGATTGATAACGAATCAAATGGCTTAGCAGTACACGAACGAATCACACCAGAAATTCTCGCTAAGTACCTTAATGATGATGTTGCGCTAGTTTCACTACAAGTTATTCAATATCGATCGGGTGCGCGCTCTGATATCAAAGCGCTCACTGACCTGGTACGAGTACATGGCGCGCTTTTGGTCTGGGATGCTTCCCATGCAGTTGGTGCGATTGAAATGGATTTTGATAAAAATGGCGTTGATCTTGCCGTCGGTTGTACATATAAATATGGAAACTCTGGCCCTGGCGCTCCTGCTTGGCTCTATGTGCGAAAAGAGATGCAACAGCACTTACAGGTCCCCATTCAAGGGTGGTTTGCCCAGAGAGATCAATTTGCAATGGGGCCAGATTTTGAACGGAGCGATAAGATACGTGGCTTTCAAATTGCGAGTCCGTCAATCATTGGTCTGCGGGCAATCAATAGTGGTTTTCAAATGATTGAAGAGGCAAGCATCTCTGCAATCGAAGCAAAAGCGCGTACCGGCACATCGTTGATGATTGAGCTATTTGATCAATGGTTGGCGCCTCTTGGATTTGAGCTCAATACTTCAAGAGAGCCATTCGAGCGGGGTGGCCATATCTCACTTTGGCATGAAGAGGCGAAGCGAATCAGCGCAGCACTCCGCAAGTTCCAAAAAGTGATTCCAGACTATCGCGTACCCAACCAACTGCGGTTAGCAATCTCTCCACTTGCCACTTCATATGTAGAAGTTTTCGATGGTTTCGAGCGAATCAAGAAAAGCGTCATTGATAGTGAGTACATGGAGATTAAAAATGAGTCGGGGAGGGTCACCTGAGTTAGTTCTCTCTCGTATTACTTTTACGGAAGATGCTTACTAAGCGTGTCATTCACGTTGTGAAGGATTATCTGGAGCGAGAATATGAGTTGGCCCCTGGAAGTATCAGTTCCAGGGGCCTCAACTCTTCGCCGGCGCGCATCTCCTTCGGCATTCACCTCCCGATGTGAGCTGATCTATCCATCACATCCCCGGTGTAGTTAGTTCCCTAACTAAGCACAATGGGCGCCTTCTACGGCTCGAACCTTACGTGTGCCAACTCCGCGACGATCAGTTGCGTTTTACATAAATATCGCTACTTATGTAGTTGGTTTCCAATCCGAAGCTCCATTGATTTCCTTTTGTCTACTCGCAATGAAGTTAAGGAATTTCTACTCCTGACCAAAAGGGGGCGCAAGGGGGTTTCGCTCACAATTTCCTACAGTTCGGGTTGAGGGTCTATAGGAGATCACCCTGGATTTGGCCATTAACCAAGGTAGGAGGGGTGGCACTCTTTCGGAGGCCGTTAATCAGGTGGGCGTCCACCTCGCCCACCTGCGGCGAAGCGTTCAGCAACGGGAATTTGAGAAGAAAGTAATCCTTTACACGTTATTAAAATAGTAGATTTTCTATTATCTAGTGTCACAGTTGTATAAACTTCGAATTTGAAATCGTTATTTCATTGTATTTAAAAATTAACTCAATTACTCTCATTAAAAATCTCGAAAGAGATTGTTAACCAATCTGGGGGAAAATTGAAAATGAACCTAACTAGTCGAAAAGTGTTCTCACTTGCGACTGTTGCGGCTCTTGGTCTCAGCCTCATGACTGTAACCACAAGCGATGCAGCAGACAAGACGTGGAACTGTAAGCCGACTAAAGCAAAACCGGTAAAAATTCGAGTTATTGAATACTTTGCAGGACCAGCACGTACGCCACTCCTTAACGCCTTTGCGCGTCAATTTGAATCAACTCGACCTGGAGTTAAGGTAGAAATTATCTCTCCATCCCAAGCAGATTCACCGGCGAAGATCACTCAGCTTTTGCAAGCAAAGGCTGTAGATATTGTTGAGCCAGCAGGTGCAATTATGGGTCAAGCTCTCTCTGCAAATCAGCTTGCAGATATCTACCCATATTTCAGTAAAACCAAGGCTTGGGCGGGACTAACGGATTATTCACAACTCCAAGCTCAAATTAACAAAGGCAAGGGCAAGATGTACATGGTGCCAAATGGTTACTATGTAAAGGCATCATTTGTCCGCACCGAACCTTTTAAGAACGCTGGAGTCGCAATCCCAACTACTTGGACTGACATCCTCGCAGCAAAGAAGATTCAGACTGATAAGTCCTATGTCTACTCAATGCGTGGCGCTCGGGCTTCTTTCACCCAGGCAATTTTCGTTATCCGTGCGTATAACGCTCCAGATTTGAACTCTGGTGGTTATTACAACAAAGATGGTAAGTCGATGTTCAATAATCCAAAGTCAAAAGAAGCGCTAGATCTTCTGATGAAAATTTGGAAGGACGTCTCTCCACCAGCATCAATCTCATGGGGCTACCCAGAGATGGTCCAAGGCTTTGTTGATGGAACTGCCAACTATCTAATCCAAGATAATGAAGTAATTCAGATTGTTGAGGATAAGTACGCACCATTTGAGAGTGGCAAGTGGATCATGGCTCAAATGCCAAAGGGTCCTGGCGGATACTCAGCGCAAGATGTAAGTGGTGGTGGATGGTCAGTTGCACAAGCATCAAAGTGCAAGAACATTGCCTCTGATTTCTTGGCATTTATCTCATCTGACCCACAAGCATCAATCTTTGCTCGTGCTTATGGTGTTGGACCAATCACTAAGACTGCTGCGAAGGATCCATTCTTCAAGACTGGTGCCTGGGCGATCTACGACAAGATTGGTAAGGATCCCAAGGAGCTCAAGCTTGATGGAAGCGATGTAGCAAAGGCTTGCTATGGCGAGTTCTTCACTCAGGCTGACAAAGATATGCAGGCGATGTATGCCGGCAATCTCAAGACCGAGGATGCGCTCAAGCAATGGGCTGCATACTGGGATGGACCAAAGTGCAAGTCCTAACGGACTGGCACGCCTAAATAGCGTAAAAAAAGATTCAGTGGCCGGCAGATTTGTCGGCCACTGATCTTCTCTGTACGGCAGATTTATATTTATAAAATTTCAAGAGGGAGGAGTGAGTTATGAGTAATCGCTTTAAAATTCAGGAAAAGCACAGTGGCAAAACTCGTAACATCCTCGCTCCACTCTGGTTCTTATTACCTGCACTTATTCTCATCTGTATCTTTATTTATTACCCAGTTATTCGAACTGCTGGACTATCTTTTCAAAATTTTAAGCTGTATGCGCAAGATGAAATTTATTATGCTGGATTTCAAAACTTCTCGGTAATTTTTAATGACATTCACTTCAAGAGAATTATTACTAACTCAATTATCTGGGTAGTGGTTTCTCTCTTCTTTCAATTTACAATCGGATTTGTTTTAGCTCTCTACTTAAATACTAAATTTAAGTTTTCTGGTCTTTATCAGGCGATAATTTTTATTCCATGGGCACTCTCCGGATTTTTGATGGGCTTAATCTGGAAATGGATCTTTGACGACAACCTAGGAATTATGAACACGATTCTTGAAGGAATCGGCATAATCGATAAGCCCATCCCTTGGCTTTCAAACGATAAATGGGCCATGGCGGCCGTTATCATTGCAAATATTTGGTATGGCGTAACTTTTTTTGTGATCATGATTTTGGCAGCGCTGCAAGGTGTACCAAAAGAGATTCTCGAGGCTGCTGAACTTGATGGTGCATCTTCAAGGCAACGGCTTTTTTTAGTTATTGTTCCATTTATTAAGAGTACTCTCGTATTAATTATTCTCTTACGCGTCATTTGGATCACGAATTTCCCAGACATCATTTTCGGCATGACAAGTGGTGGGCCAAATGAGCAGACTCATATTCTGTCATCTTGGTTAGTACAGAAAATCACTTATGATCAGGATTGGGGAGCTGGATCAGCACTCGGCATGTTTATTCTCATTGTGCTCTTTATATTTTCAATTTTCTACCTCTTAGCGGCAAAAATAGAAGAGGGGGATAAGTAATCATGTTAAAAACATTTTCAAAGAGTACAAAAATAGCCGTACTTACGATTTGGCTTCTATTTACGATATTCCCGCTCTACTGGATGTTTCTTACTTCAATCCGCCCAGTTCGTGAGGTAACAAAGCATTATTTTTGGCCTCGAAGTAATTCGACTTTAGATAGTTACCGCGCTCTCTTTAGAGATTACGCTTTTGGCACTTATCTAAAGAATAGTTTCGTTGTTGCGATCGCTGCTTCTGCCCTGGTGATTTTCGTGGGCATGTTAGGTGCCTATGCCCTCGCGCGCTATCGATTTAAGGGCAAATCTCAAATTATGCTGGTATTCCTTGTTACACAAATGATTCCGGGATTGATTGCTCTTGCTCCTCTCTACCTACTGCTCTCTCGTCTTAATTTATTGAACACTTTAATTGCTTTAGTACTTTGTTACCTCGGGGGAATGATTCCCTTTGCGACATTAATGCTACGAGGGTTTTTACAACAGATTCCTCCTGAGCTTGATGAAGCAGCTCTTATTGATGGCTGCAATAGAGTGACTGCGCTATTCAGAGTGATTTTCCCAGTTGCCCTACCTGGTGTGGCAGCTACTTTTATTTTCTCTTTCGTGCAATGTTGGAACGAGTTATTCCTCGCCATGGTTCTTATTGATTCAGATGCGAATAAAACATTTCCAGTCGCAGAGCGTTCATTTATAGGAGCGTATTTCATCGAATGGGGAGGGCTAGCCGCTTCAGTAATGATTGGAATTATTCCAACGATGATTATGTTTGGTTTGATGTCAAAGTTCATGATTAGTGGCCTGTCTGCGGGCATAGTGAAAGGGTGATGATGGAATTTGACCTGCAGGATATGCGTTCTGCGTGGAGTTTAGATTTTAACTACCACCATGTTAATCATGGTTCCTTTGGCGCGGTACCACTATGCGTTCAACAAGAACAAAATATGTGGCGCGAAAGAATTCAGCAGAATCCGGTTAGGTTTTTTGCGCGTGAGTTAAAAGATTCCGTAGCAGAAGCACGTAGTCGGGTAGCTAGCTTTCTCGGCCAACAAGGCGATCAGATTGCATTAATCAGAAATACCACAGAGGGAGCAAGCACTGTAATGCGCGGATTCCCTCTAAAATCAGGGGATGAAATTCTAGTACTGAACCAAGAGTATGGGGCGGTCACTAAGGCAGTCTCTCGAGCTTGTTCAGCAGCGAATGCGCAGTTAATTGAAATTGATGTTGACTACCTCGATTCCGATGAGGTGGTAATTTCGAAGATTTCGAACCATATTGGTAACAAGACTCGAATGTTGGTCATCGACCATATAACTTCAGCAACAGCTCGCACCTTTCCCATCTATGAAATAAGTCAGCTCTGTAAGAAATATTCAATTGTTTATGTTGTCGATGCATCTCATTCACCAGGCACAATTGATACTGACTTAGATCGATTAGATGCAGATTTCTGGTTTGGAAATCTACATAAGTGGGTTTCTGCTCCGTTAGGAGTTGGAGTACTGCGGATTGCTCCTCGTTGGCAAGAGATTTTGAGACCACTTATCGTTTCTTGGCGCGATGAGGAACCGTACCCATTTCCCTGGGACATGCTGGGCACCGTAGATCCCACTTCCTGGCTTAGCGCCCCACGCGCTATTGAATTCTTCTCCCAGTTAGGTTGGGAGCGAGTGCGAAAAGCCAATCACGTCAGAATGATGTACGGACGCGAATTGGTTATGGCTGAATTGGGAATCAAACAAGATGAGATAAGAATTGATTTCCTACCGCTTGGCGTAGTGCCGATTCGCGAGTTGCAGGGTGGCCGAGAAGGTGCCGCAGCTGTGCAAGCCAAAATTGCTGAGGAGCATCGCGTTGAGGTGCCAATTTCTTTCATCGCCGATAAGTACTATCTGCGAATTTCAGGGATGCTTTACAACTCTCCTGCAGATTATGAAGCGCTAGCGATGGCGGTACGCAAGACATTTAAATAGATGTGGTACGCACCTTATCAATCACACTTTGCACAATATGAGCCTCAAGTAATTGAGAGATTTCTTCTGGATCATTAGCTAGGAGCGAATCCAAAAGCTTTTGGTGCTCCGCAGCCTTGTGAGCTGTGACATCCATCGGACCCATCCTCGCAAACTTCAAGCGTATTCTGGAAACAATGCTGTTCCATAACTGAAGCGTGTGCTCACTGCCACCCACTTGCATGGTAATCAGGTGGAATTTAGCGTCAGCTTCCTCTGCCATTTTTGAATTACCAGTTTCCGCACCAATGCGCATCGCAGCAATCTGCTCATTTAGAGACGCAACTGCGCTAGAACTGAACTTTAAATTTGAGGTACACAACGCAAATTTTTCTAGAAGCAGGCGCATCGGAATGAGTACTTCCGCAATTTCATGATTTGAGACCTCAGCGACAAACACCCCACGATTTGGATAGTGGAAAAGAAGTCCTTCGCTTTCAAGCTCTCGAAGCGCCTCACGCACCGGACCGGGACTGCAGGAAAATTGCTTGCAAATTTCCTCTTGTTTTATTTGGGTTCCAGGTGGAAGCGTTCCAAAAATAATAGATTCCCGGAGGATGTCAACGAGTTGATTTCGGGTAGGTGAGATTGAACCTAAGTGCAGAGTATGTGAGCTTTTTTTCATGCCACTTTGAGAGTCATTGGTCATGTTGGCCCCCATCCCTCTAGAGCCCTACTCTAACCAGGGATGGAACTCTTCGCTAGATTGTAGATTGTTTCAAAAAGCTAACGATTCTTCAGTTTGGTGGATTAAGCCAGTTCGAGCGGCTATTCTCGATACGAAGTGATTCTTCAGTAGATTTGTTAGGAGAGGTTATGGAGCATTCACAAGAAGCAAAGTCGCGTTATTTCGATTTCGGCGCGACGCAAATGCTCCCGCTTGATGAACGGAAAACTCTAGAACGTATTCAGGATCGGGTCCTCTGGCTCTCAACGCGAATGATTGATCACGCAAACCGTGAGCGCGAGAACTTAGATGGTTTAAAAGTTGGCGGCCATCAAGCCTCGAGCGCCTCAATGGTTTCGCTAATGACTGCGCTTTATTTCAATTTTCTCGATGGCGAAGATCGAGTAAGCGTAAAGCCCCACGCATCGCCAGTTTTTCATTCGATTCAATATCTCCTCGGAAATCTCGATAAAAAATATCTAACCCAATTACGCACTGCTGGTGGTTTGCAAAGTTATCCATCACGGACCAAAGATCCAGACAATGTTGATTTCTCAACTGGCTCAGTTGGATTAGGTGCAGTAGCCCCACTATTTGCGGCAACTACTCGCCGCTATGTTGATGCACATTTTGGTGCGAGGGAGCACTCTCGATTTGTTGCCGTTATTGGTGATGCAGAATTGGATGAAGGAAATATTTGGGAGGCTCTTGCCGACCCCGCAACAGATGGCTTAGGAAATGTGATGTGGATAGTCGATTTCAATCGACAATCCTTGGACCGAGTGATTCCCGGAATCCGCATTGCACAATGGCGAGCACAATTTGAAGCTGCAGGATGGCACGTTCGAGAAATCAAATATGGTTCTCGCCTAGCAGAGGTCTTTGCGCGACCTGGTAGTGAATCTTTTAAGAAGTGGTTTGACGATATCCCTAACGAGCAATACCAGTCGTTATTTGGGTTGGCTCCCGCTGATGCTCGAGCTCGTTTCCTTGAGGGAGCACCAAGTGGTGCGGCAGAGTTTTTAAGTAATTTCAATGATGATGAATTATTTGAAATCCTCACTGATTTAGGCGGACATAATGTTGATTCGCTGCTCCAAGCTTTTGCTGAATGCGATGCGGTGACAGATCGGCCGAGCGTAGTTTTTGCCTACACCATCAAGGGATGGCATCTACCAATTGCAGGGGATCCTCGAAATCACTCCGCACAGATTTCAGAGGGGCAAATAAATGAGCTTCGTAGCAAAGTTGGTTTGACGTTAGAAAATGAGTGGGAGAGGTTTGAGCCGGGAAGCGTTGAAGATGCGCTCTGTCAGGCTCGTCGAGTTGCGCTAACTCGCCCCGCGCCCTCTGTTGAAGAGAAATTGGAAATCCCGATCTCAACGGGAATCAAAGGTTCCGGCAAATCATCAACTCAAGAGATTTTCGGTCGAGTATTAAGTGAGATCAGTCGCAATGAAAAGATTCGGCCATATCTTGTAACTACAGCGCCAGATGTTGCGACTTCAACTAATCTCGGGGGATTTATCAATCGAGCGGGAGTCTTCCACCCCGAGCAACGACGGCGATGGAATGAAGATCCCATTCTTAAGTGGGCTGAAGGACCAACTGGTCAACACATTGAGCTCGGCATCAGTGAGATGAATTTATTTAGTCTTCTGGGTCAGCTTGGTATCTCAAAAGATTTACATGATCAATCTTTGATTCCGATTGGCACTGTTTATGACCCATTTGTTCTACGTGGTCTTGATGCATTTATTTACAGTGTCTATTCTGGCGCAAAGTTCATAGTGACCGGAACTCCATCAGGAATCACGTTGGCACCTGAAGGTGGCGCTCATCAATCGACTA
>DAIRSQ010000016.1:0-16394 GCA_036804325.1 Candidatus Nanopelagicaceae bacterium
GAATTGTTAGCGCTTCACGAAGTAAATGCTCTGGCATCACTAGCGGTGGCAGTAATCGAATTACATTGCTATACGTTCCAGCGGTGAGCAAGAGGACGCCTTTGCTCTGACAATACTTAACAATTGCCTGCATCGCTGCTGAATTTGGCTCAGTGGTTCCCGGAACTACTAATTCGATAGCTTGCATCGCGCCACGACCGCGTACTTCACCGATAACTGGATATTTAGTAGCTATTGCGTTTAATTCGCGCTCCATAATTGCGCCAATTTCGCGAGCGCGAGCTACTAGATTTTCCCGCTCAATCATTTCAATTGCCCCAAGTGCCGCTGCGCAGGAAATTGGTGAACCACCAAAGGTGCCACCTAAACCACTGAGATGAACGCTATCCATTACCTCGGCGCGACCTGTTAAGCCAGCAAGTGGCAGGCCACCAGCAATACCTTTTGCAGTGGTAATCAAATCGGGAATTACATTCTCATCTTCACAAGCGAACATTGCTCCGGTACGAGCAAAACCAGTTTGAACTTCATCAGCAACAAATAGCGCGCCGCTCTCATGTGCAAACTTCGCCAGGCCGGGGAGAAATCCCTTTGGGGGAACAACAAATCCACCTTCACCTTGGATTGGTTCAATAACGATGGCGGCCACATTCTTTGCGCCGATCTCTTTCTCGATTTTGTGGGTGATCATCTCCAACGCTTCTTCAGCGCATTTCTCTGGGTTGCCAACCCACCGGAATGGATAAGCCATCGGCATTCGATAAATTTCTGGAGCGAATGGACCAAAGCCTTCTTTATACGGCATGTTCTTTGCCGTCATTCCCATAGTGAGATTTGTTCGGCCGTGATACCCATGTTCAAAGACAATTACTGCACTCCGCTTTGTAAAGCTACGAGCCACCTTGATGGCATTTTCAACTGCTTCCGCTCCGGAATTAAAGAGCGCAGATTTCTTTTTATGTGTTCCGGGAGTTAGTCGGTTAAGCGCCTCGCAAACTTCGACATACCCTTGGTAAGGCGCAACCATAAAACAGGTGTGGGTAAATGCATGAACCTGTTCAACTACTTTTTCGATTACTGCGTCAGCAGAGTTGCCAACATTAACTACTGCAATTCCAGCGCCCATATCGATAATTGAGTTTCCATCGACATCGACAATTACTCCACCACCAGCTTCTTTCACGAAAACTGGGATAGACATGCCAAGCGATGCTGAGACGGCTTCACTGCGGCGCGCGAGCAACTCTTGCGACTTTGGTCCAGGGATTGCCGTTTTAAGAATTCGCTCTTGCGGAAGCTGCGCTCTAGCCATACTAGAAGGGTACTCAAGGAGTCGTTTCGTCGCTAACTTTCGATAAGAGTCGTTGCTGCGCTACGCGAAATCGCTCGTAATTTCGGGCGCCGTAGTCGAGATCTTCAGCAGAAGGATTGTGAAGCTCTCCAGTCACCGCTAGCGCCGTAGTGCTTTCCGTGAGATTTTCAGTAAGTAGGGAATGGGCCAGAATTGCAGAACCCCGGCAGGTAATTTCTAGATCATCTACCACTCGAAGAGGTTGGCCCATGGTTCGTAACCTCGTGGCTAACCAGTGCCGATCATTGCCTGCCCGTCCGCTAAGTATTACTTCAGTATTGGTGGTTGAGCTAAGTCGTTGACTTATCTCTAATACTTGACGCTCAGCAAAACAGATTCCCTCCATAGTTGCTCTCGCAAATGCGCTTGCGCCATGTTCGACCGAAATATTTTCAAAACTGCCGCGAATGTCGTTTCGCCAAAGTGGCGCACGTTCACCCGCGATATATGGCAAATATGTTGGCACGCTCTCACTTTTATCATTATCGCCGCGCTCTACCAATTGCGCCTGCGTTATAGAGAAAAGTTCTGCAGCCCACGAAATTGAGCCACCACTCATCTGTGTTGGCCCAAAAGTTACTGGCAGCGGCGCAGAACCGTGGGGGATGACATAGAGCGGCTCTTCACTCGCCGGCTCTATTTCACTTGAAGTACCAACGATTGCAGATGTTCCCGTAATAATAAATGAAGAAGGTTGACGAAATACTCCAAGAGCGAGCATGCCGCACATGGCATCAGACCAACCTACGCTTACCGGAATGCCACTGGGGATTCCAAATTTTTCTTCACATTCTGATGTTGTGAAACCTCGACTTGAAAAACCATCATTTAATTTCGGAACCACTTCTGGATCCCAGCCAATAAATTGAAGTAAGTCAGTGAGCGTTTTCCCTGTTCGCACATTGCATAGCCCTTTCGTTGACCATGCATCAGAAATTGCTTCACCTGTTAGATGAAATCCAAGGAAATCTTTTGGTTGAAGAAGCCAGCGCGTCTTATCGCGCCATTCTGAATGGTTTCGTGCAACCCACATGGCTTTTGCTGCAGTTCCCGAGGGTGTCCATGGCAAGGAGGTGCCGATGTATTTTGCCGGGTCTCCAAATCGTTCACTTAATTTTCGAGCTTCATCAATTGCGCGATTATCTTGCCAAATTAAAACTGGAAAAGTGGGTGCACCATTTTTATCAACGCCCACCAGTGATGGCGTATGTCCAGAGAGCCCAATGGCGCCAACTCTTTCGAAGAGATTTTCATCTGATCTAGCTTGGTTGACAAATGATGAAAGGGCGGTGAGATATTCCTGGCCATCCTGCTCGACCTCTTCGCCGCGACGGTGAAGAGTCAGCGGAATCTCGTATTTGGCGACTATCTCTCCGGTATAGGTGCAGAAAATTCCTTTGAGCGAGGAAGTACCGAGATCTAAGCCAAGAATCAACTCTTTCTGAGAGGATAGCGCCATGGCCTCTAGTCTACGTTCGGTCGTAATTTTGGGCGCTACTGGCTCAATTGGCGTCCAAGCGCTCGAGCTATTAGCTGGCGCTCGAGATAAATTCACCGTGACCGCCCTTGCCGCCGGTGGTGGAAATATTCCCTTGCTCATCGAACAGGCAAAAAAATTTAACGTAGCTGTTGTGGGGTGCGCGAAAGGTGATCGTGCGTTGATCCAAGATGCGCTTCCTGGAGTTGAGGTACTTGTTTCTGAACGTGCGGCAGAGGAGATTGCAGCAATTCCCGCTGATGTAACGCTCAATGCGATTACTGGCTCAATTGGTCTGCGGCCGTCACTTGCTGCGCTCAACGTTGGAAATACCTTGGCGCTAGCAAATAAAGAGTCACTCGTTGCAGGTGGTCCATTGGTGGTTGCGGCAGCGAAGTCAGGTCAATTAATTCCTGTTGATTCGGAGCACTCTGCACTTGCACAGGCGATGCGAAGTGGCGCTACAAATGAAATCTCGCGATTCATTCTTACCGCAAGCGGAGGTCCTTTCAGAGATAGAGAAGATTTAAATGGCATCAGCGTTGATGAAGCGCTCAATCATCCGACTTGGAATATGGGTCCAGTAGTAACGATTAACTCGGCAACGTTGGTCAACAAAGGTTTAGAAATAATCGAGGCTCATTATTTGTTTGATCTCCCGTATAAAAAGATTGAAGCGGTTATCCATCCGCAATCAATCGTCCACTCAATGGTTGAGTTCTGCGATGGTTCAGTTATTGCTCAGGCAAGTCCACCAAATATGGTTCTACCTATCTCGTTAGCGCTTAACTGGCCACATCGAATCCCTGGTGCCATCAAGCCACTTGATTGGCGCGCAAGTCACCAGTGGGAATTTCAACCAATTGATAACGCGCGCTTTCCGGCAATTGATTTAGCGCGACGATGTGGTGAAGTTGGTGGCGGCGCTCCGGCGGCATTTAATGCTGCCAATGAAGAGGCGGTAACTGCTTTCGTGGCGGGGAAGATCTCTTTCACCGATATCGTTGAGATTATTGATGAGGTCCTTGCGGAAATTGGCGGAGAAGTGAGCGCGCCTTTACGTGATGTCTCTGATGTCAGCGCTGTTGAAGAGAATGCGCGGGCGGTCGCACGCGAGAAAATTGCAGAGCGATGATTGCGGTTATCGGTAATAAGAGAGGACGGTTAAGAGGATGAGTAACTCTGGCTTAACCAGCCTTATTGGAATATTTGCATTTGTGGTGGCGATGCTCCTCTCGGTAATGATCCATGAGTGGGGCCATTTCATCACGGCTCGTAAATATGGAATGAAAGTAACGGAGTTTTTTCTTGGCTTTGGCCCTCGCCTTTGGTCAATAAAACGTGGCGAAACAGAATTTGGAATTAAAGCTATTCCTGCCGGTGGTTATTGCCGAATTACCGGAATGACTCCGGTTGAACAAATCACAGAGGAAGATTCACCTCGCGCGTTTTACAAATCAAGCGTTCCCAAGCGGCTAGTTGTATTGGGAGCGGGCTCATTTCTTCACTTCATTCTTGCGCTACTGATACTTATCTTATTTTTTGCGGCAGTTGGAATTCCAAAAGAATCAACGCGTCTTAGCGAAGTTCTTCCGTGTATTAAGAGCTCTGCAGCGCCGTGCTCCAACGACGATCCAGTTGCTCCCGCATTTACCGCAGGGCTACAAGCTGGCGATGATATTCGCGCAATTGATGGTAAAGCCATTACAACCTGGAGCGAAGTTGGAATGGCAATTCGAAATAACGTATCGAAAGAGTTGCGCTTTACCGTTCTTCGCGATGGCCAGACTTTAGATATTTCAGTGACGCCAAGTAAATATCAGAGCGGCAATCAAAGTTTTGGCATCATTGGAGTGATCAGTGAGCGGGTTAATGATCGATATCCACTTCACTCTGCAGTATCAGCTTCAGTTCGTGAAAGTGGAAATATTGCTCTGGGGAGTCTGAAAGCGCTCGTCGCGCTGCCGAGCAAAATTCCGGCGCTCTTTGGGGCAACCTTTGCCGGAGCCGAACGTGATCCCGAGGGGTTGGTTGGCGTCGTCGGCGTCGCACGAGTAAGCGGTGAAGCGGCATCGAGTTCCGGCGGTTCGCTCTCGGAAAAAATTGGTTTCTTTCTCCTAATTATTGCCAGCCTCAATATCTTTGTTGGGATTTTTAATCTCATTCCATTGCTGCCACTTGATGGGGGACATATGGCAGTGGCGCTCTTTGATGGGTTCCGCCGCGCGAGAGCTCGAAGACGTGGCATGCCAGAGCCGGCGCCTTTCGATGTAACGAAATTAATGCCTATCACTCTTGCGGTGATCGCAATTATGGCGACCCTCTCAGTGCTCTTACTTTTTGCAGATATCGTCAATCCCATTCGCCTTAATCAATAGCCTCAATTTCCAGACCCTGGCGGCGGCGCCAGAAATCACGCAGAAAATCACGAGGTACGGCAAGATAGAGCCATGGTTGATCTCGGAATGCCAGCCCCACTTCCTGCACCTCTTGCCCCACGGCGCCAATCGCGTCAAATCAAATTGGGTTCTGTCCTTGTAGGTGGCGGCGCACCGGTGAGCGTGCAATCCATGGCAACGACGCTAACTGCTGATGTCAATGCAACGCTGCAACAAATTGCAGAACTGACCGCATCGGGCTGTCAGATTGTTCGGGTAGCAGTTCCAAGTCAAGATGATGCAGATGCGCTCGCCGCAATTGCAAAGAAATCACAGATCCCCGTTGTTGCCGACATTCACTTTCAACCCAAATATATTTTTGCTGCTATTGATGCTGGGTGCGCAGGTGTGCGAGTTAACCCAGGGAATATCAAACAATTTGATGACAAGGTAAAAGAGGTTGCGAAAGCTGCCGGTGATGCTGGTATTCCGATTCGAATTGGTGTTAACGCAGGATCGCTCGATCCTCGACTTTTGAAAAAGTATGGAAAGGCAACGCCAGAGGCACTTGTGGAATCTGCGCTCTGGGAATGTTCGTTATTTGAAGAGCATGGTTTTACCGATATCAAAATCTCGGTAAAGCACCATGATCCAGTAACTATGGTGCAGGCTTATCGATTATTAGCAAGCAAGTGTGATTACCCACTTCATTTAGGTGTAACAGAAGCAGGGCCTCTCTTCCAGGGAACAATTAAGTCTGCCGTTGCATTTGGAATTCTGCTCGCTGAAGGAATCGGTGACACGATTCGAGTCTCACTCTCTGCGCCGCCAGTTGAAGAGGTAAAGGTTGGCATCTCAATTCTCGAATCGCTAAATCTGCGCCAACGTAAATTAGAGATCGTCTCTTGTCCTTCTTGTGGTCGTGCGCAAGTTGATGTTTATACCCTCGCCGAAAAGGTGCAAGCAGGTTTAGAGGGCATGACTGTTCCACTTCGCGTCGCAGTGATGGGGTGCGTTGTTAATGGACCTGGTGAAGCGCGCGAGGCAGATCTTGGAGTTGCTTCAGGAAACGGTAAAGGACAGATATTTGTTAAGGGCGAGGTAATCAAAACTGTTCCTGAGGCGCAAATTGTTGAGGTGCTCATCGAAGAGGCGATGCGCCTTGCAGAAGAGATGGAGAGTTCGGGAGCTCCAGTCGTCGAAGTTCGATAAAGATTAACCGGTGCTACAAACACTCAGAACTTCGTACTTACCTAATGATGTCATTTCTTACCTAGAGAGCAAGCCTGAAGCCCACTCCTTTCTTGCATCACGATTACTTGCCCTTCACTCAAAATCCTTAAGTGAAGCGGTTGTTTATCGAAACAATGGCCAAGTAGAAGGTGTGACATATATCGGTACCAACTTAATCCCAAGTTTTTCGAGTCGACAAGCGCTCTTCATGACCGCCGATTACATTAAATCTCAATCAGTAAAATTCTCATCCATTGTCGGTGAAAGCGCAGTGGTCTATCCGCTCTGGGAGTTGATTGAATCCAGTTCACCTGCGGTTCGGTTGATTCGTCCATCGCAACCACTACTTGCCATTCGAGGGGAGCCACTTATTCCCTCGGATCCGATGGTGCGGCTAGCGCGCGCAGATGAATTGGAATTAGTTATTGCAGCGGGAGTTTCGATGTTTATCGGAGAGGTGGGTGAGGCGCCGCACGTGAATGATTTCCGGGCGCGGGCGATTGAACTTATTTCACTGGAACGCACATATATTCGCCGAGCAGGTGATGAGATTCTTTTTAAAGCCGATATCGGCGCAGTCGGTGCAGGTGCGCTTCAAATCCATGGGGTCTGGGTACCGCCAGAGCATCGAGGGCGGGGTCTGGGTTCGCATGGCATGGCAAGTGTCGTCCGGTTATCAAAGCGCTTTGCGCCAATCGCCTCGTTATACGTCAATGACTTCAATCACGCTGCGCGTGCGAGCTATAAAAAAGTCGGCTTCGTCGAGGTGGGAACGTTCACCTCAATATTTCTCTGAAGTAGGCTCGTACCTATGTCCATTCTGAAAATGTCCTCTCTCTTTCTCCGCACCCTTCGAGATGACCCAGCCGATGCAGAAGTGGCAAGTCACAAACTCTTAGTGCGAGCTGGATATATCAGAAGGATTGCAGCGGGTATTTACTCCTGGTTGCCACTGGGGTACATCACTCTTAGAAATATTGAGCGAATTGTTCGTGAAGAGATGGATAGCGCAGGTTTTCAAGAGGTGCACTTTCCGGCGCTCTTGCCAAAAGAACCATACGAAGCAACCAATCGATGGAATGAATATGGTCCAGATCTCTTCCGTCTCAAAGATCGTCGTGGCGGAGATTATCTTTTAGGTCCAACACACGAAGAGATGTTCACTTTAATGGTGAAGGGCGAGTACTCCTCGTACAAAGATCTTCCGTTGACGATTTATCAAATCCAAACAAAGTATCGCGATGAAACTAGACCTCGTAGTGGAATTATTCGTGGTCGCGAATTCGTTATGAAAGATTCTTATTCATTTGATGTTGATGATGCCGGACTTCAAATTTCATATGACGCTCATCGCGCGGCTTACATCAACACTTTCGACCGTCTTGGACTCAAGTACTCCATCGTTTCGGCAGTATCTGGTGCGATGGGTGGCTCGGCTTCAGAAGAGTTTCTCGCGCCATGCGAAACGGGCGAAGATACCTATGTGCTCTGCCCCTCATGTGGGTTTGCAGCAAATGTCGAAGCTATGTCTACCAAAGTTATTGAGAGGCGCTTTGATACACCACCACCGATTGAAATTCTCGACACCCCAAATACGCCAACTATTGATTCATTAGTTGATGTGATGAACTCAAAGTATCAAGCTAACATCACCGGAGCGGACACATTAAAAAATATTCTTCTCATGGCAGATGGCAAACCAATTTGCGTTCTCGTACCCGGCGATCGAGAAGTTGATCTAAAAAGGTTTCAAGCTAATCTCTCAGGTATAACAGAGCTGCGGCTCTTTGAAGATGATGATTTCGCCAAACATAAAGAGTTCGTGAAAGGTTATGTCGGGCCACAAGATGCAAAGAAGTTTGGTATCACGCTGTATGCAGATCCACGTATTCAGCGCGGGTCGAATTGGATTACTGGAGCAAATCAACCCAATAAGCACGCGCGCTATGTCACCGAAGGACGAGATTTCACTATTGATCACTACGCTGAAGCGGCTGAAGTGCGAGCAGGAGATCTTTGTCCCAAGTGCGACACTCCTGTTGTCATCGATCGCGCTATCGAGATTGGCCACATCTTCCAATTGGGTCGTAAGTATGCAAAGAGCCTTGACTTAACCGTTCTTGATAAAGATGGCAAACCAGTTGTCGTGACGATGGGTTCCTATGGAATCGGCATCTCGCGAGCAGTTGCTGCAATCGCTGAACAAACGCATGATGAGATTGGTCTCAAATGGCCACGTGAAGTAGCTCCAGCTGATGTCCATATTGTTGCCACTGGCAAAGAAGATGAGCCCTTTGTGCGGGCGCTAGCTCTTGCCGAAGAACTTGATAAGGCTGGCATCCGTGTTTTAGTCGATGATCGCCGCGAACCAAGCGCTGGCGTGAAATTCAAAGATGCCGAACTCATCGGCATTCCCATCATTGTCGTCGTTGGAAAAGGCCTCGCGAACGGGGTAGTGGAAGTGCGAAATCGCTGGAGCGAATCAAAAGGCGAGATTCTAGTTGATCGCGCCAAAGAGGAGATTTTGAAGGAAGTAAATTCGTTGTAGCATTCTCCTTACAACTTCATAGGGAGAGCTACATGAGTATCATCGATAGCGCAGTAAGAAGCGCAATAGAGCCGATTATTGCTGCAAAGAATCTCTTCCTGGAAGACCTTCATATCTCTACCGCAGGCAAACACCGAATCATTCGAGTCCTCGTTGATGGTGAGAATCGTCTTTCACTGGATGAGGTCACGGCTATCACCAAACCCATCTCTGAAAAGCTAGATGAAGTTGCGGAATTAGGGGAGCGTCCATTTACGCTCGAGGTTTCTTCGCCAGGAGTTGATTTCCCGCTAACCCTTCCTCGACATTGGCGAAAGAATCAAGGTCGCCTCGTTGCCATTAAAACAAAAAGCGGCGAGAAGATTTCTGGACGTATTTCTGAAGCATCTGAGTCGGCAATCACAATTGAAATGAAAGCGGGAAATTTCCAAGAATTATCTTTAAGTGAAATCGCTGAAGCAAATATCGAGATTGAGTTCAAATGAGCGTAGATATTCCCTCGCTCTCAATTCTTGCGCAAGCAAATGGGCTCTCGCTCGATGAATTAATTAAAAATATCGAGACAGCAATCGATGAGCGCTACAGTGAATTGCAAGAGGCCGAACCTGGAGTGCACTCACGATTAGATCGAGAAAGTGGCTCAATCTCGCTCTATAAGAATATTGATGGTGAAGAACTTAGCGTTGATGGTCCACCTGAGTTTCCTCGAATTGCTACTGGTGTTATCCGTAAAACGCTCAAAGGTAAGTTGCGCGAAGTTAAGGATGCAGAGATTGTTCAGGAGTTCTCGACAACGATTGGCGATTTAGTTTCCGGTGTCGTGCAACAAGGTCGAGATAGCAAAGTTATTCTCGTCAATATCGGTCCCGTGGAGGGAAAGATTCCTCTTCAGGAGCAAGTGCCGACTGAAAAGTTTGTCCATGGAGATCGCATTAAGGCGCTAATAGTTGATGTTCGACAGGGAAATAAGGGACCAGAAATTGTTCTCTCTCGTACCCATCCAAATTTAATTAAAAAACTTTTTGCATTAGAGGTACCAGAGCTAGTCACAGGCGTTGTCGAAATTATGGGAGTCGCGCGTGAAGCAGGAGCGCGAACAAAAATGGCGGTCCGCGCACATCGCGCTGGGGTAAATCCCAAAGGTTCATGCATCGGTCCAATGGGTGCGCGTGTGCAGGCGGTAATGAATGAACTGCATGGTGAAAAAATTGATATCGTCGATTGGTCTGAAGAGCCAACCGCATTTATTGCAGCGGCCCTAGCGCCCTCAAGAGTGGTTAGTTGCGAAGTAGTCGATCCTGAGCGAAAACAGGCAAAGGTAGTGGTTCCCGACTTCCAACTCTCGTTGGCAATCGGAAAAGATGGCCAAAATGCGCGTTTAGCGGCTCGATTAACGGGCTGGCGAATTGATATCCACCCTGATGAGGTAGGCTAAGGGTTCACATTAAGGAGGGCAGCCATGGCGATTTCTGTTACATCAGATCATTTGCATGGCCTTGCTCTCGCGAGCTGCGTTGTAGTTCGACTGAAATGAGAAAGCAATAGCGGCGACGCGCGTTTGATACGCGCCTAGCCACAAACTAGAGGGAGAAGTGTGGCTAAGGTCCGCGTTTATGAGCTCGCTAAGGAGCTCGGTTTAGAGAGCAAAGCTCTACTCACCAAATTGCAAGAGTTGGGTGAGTTTGTTAAGTCAGCTTCATCAACTCTTGAACCGCCTGTTGTTCGTCGCATGCGCGACCTCTATCCCAATGCGACCCCCACTCCTGATAGCGATGCACCAGCGGCAGCGAAGAAAGCGCCGGCAAAGAAAGCAACGAAGAAGGCAGCCGGCACTGGAAAAGCAGCAAAGGGTGATGGCGCGCCAAGCGCTGATGAAATTTCTGCGCTCCTTGCTGAATTAGGTCCACTCGTACCGCCACATCTTCAAGATCTCGCGCAGAGCGCAGTGCAAGAATCAAAACCAAGCGCTCCGCCATCTAGTGGCGAGGCTTTGGCAACGGAAAGTAGCGCGAACCCAACAACGCAGACACCTCCAAGCGCTCCCGTTGCGCCAGTAAATAGTCCGCGACCCCCTGCTCCGCCATCACCTTCATCGATGAACATGCCACGTCCGCCACAAGCGCGACCTGGAAATAATCCATTTACCTCTTCTCCAGGTGGACCTCGTCCATCTGCGCCACGTCCAAGTCGTGGTGGAAATAATCCCTTTATGCCCACCGATGGCGGCGCACGTCCGGGTGGACCACGTCCTGGTGGAACGGGCGCTCCCATTCGTCCGGGGCAACCAGGAGCGCGTCCAGGTTTTGGTCAACGTCCGGGATCTGTCCCGAGTGGCCGACCATTTCCTCCTCGTGACGGAGGTACCCGACCCGGCGGTGGCGCGGGTGGCTATGGCGGAGCCGGAGGCGGTGCTCGTCCAGGTGGCGGATATCCCGGCGCGGGCGGCCCCTCTCGACCAGCAAGTGGTGGGCCAGCAAGTGGTGGGCCAGGCGGTCGCGGCGGTGGACCAGGTCAAACTCGCGGCGCATTTGGTCGTGGTGGAAAGGGCGGCAAGAGCAGTCGTCCGCAGAAATCACGAAAGACCAGACGCGAGGAGATCGACAACTTACGCGCTCCAACGTTAGGTGGCGCAGTTATTCCACGTGGCGATGGAAAAACGCCAATTCGAATGCGTCGCGGCGCAACTTTGATGGATTTTGCAGAGAAAATTAATGCCGATGCAGCAGCGCTTGTCTCTGCACTCTTTCATTTAGGTGAGATGGTTACCGCCACGCAATCAGTAGATGACGACACCTTTGCAATTCTCGGTTCAGAACTTGGATATGACATTCAAATTGTCAGTCCAGAAGATGAAGACCGAGAACTTCTCGAAGATTTCGACATTGATCTCGATGCAGAAGTAACCGACATCGATGACGATCAATTATCTGCTCGGCCACCGGTTGTGACGGTCATGGGTCACGTTGACCATGGTAAGACGCTCCTTCTCGATGCACTTCGAAAGAGCGATGTTGCCAAGGGCGAAGCTGGTGGAATTACACAGCACATCGGCGCTTATCAAATCCATCATGATCACGATGGAATTGAGCGCGCAATTACCTTCATCGATACTCCAGGCCACGAAGCCTTTACCGCAATGCGTGCTCGAGGAGCGAAAGTTACAGATATCGCAGTGCTTGTCGTTGCTGCCGATGATGGCGTGATGCCGCAAACGATTGAAGCGCTTAATCACGCGCAAGCTGCAAATGTTCCAATTGTGGTCGCGGTTAATAAGATCGATAAAGAAGGCGCTAACCCACAGAAGATTAGACAGCAACTTACTGAATACAACTTGATTACTGAAGAATATGGCGGAACCACGTTATTCGTTGACGTCTCTGCAAAAACAGGTAAGGGTCTCACAGAGCTAGTCGATGCCATTTTGCTTACTGCCGATGCAGCAATTGATCTTCGCGCAATCGCATCTGGTGAGGCTCGTGGCGTTGCTATCGAAGCGCATTTGGATAAAGGTCGCGGCGCGGTTGCAACAGTTCTCGTTCAACGTGGAACGCTTCATGTTGGCGATGCCATTGTTGCTGGCGGAGCTTTCGGCCGCGTTCGTGCGATGTTAGATGAGCATGGTCAAACTGTTGATACCGCAGGTCCATCGCGCCCTGTCCAAGTTCTTGGATTTACATCGGTCCCAGATGCGGGAGACTCCTTCTTGGTTGCCGATGAAGATCGAACTGCGCGACAGATTGCTGAAAAGCGCCAGGCAGTTGAACGTCATGCCGCTCTTGCCAAGGCGCGCAAGAAAGTTTCACTTGAAGACTTCCTTGAACAATCTAAGGTCACCACACTCAATCTCATCCTCAAGGGCGATGTTGCAGGTTCGGTTGAAGCCCTTGAAGATGCGCTCGTCCAACTTGATGTTGGAGCTGAAGTGGATCTTCGAGTAATTCACCGCGGAGTCGGCGCAATTACTAAGAGCGATATCACGCTCGCCTCTGCATCTTCTGCAGTGGTTATTGGCTTTAACGTAAAGCCTGAACCACAAACTGCAATCTTTGCCGATCGCGAAGGGGTGGAAGTTCGCTTCTACTCTGTCATCTACGAAGCAATCGAAGAGGTTGAGAAGGCGCTTAAGGGCTTGCTCAAGCCTGAATTTGAAGAGGTGGTACTTGGTTCCGCCGAAGTACGCGAAGTCTTCAAATCAAGCAAGTTCGGAAATATCGCCGGATCGATGGTTAAAGATGGACTCATCCGCCGTAACGCAAAGGCTCGAGTTCTTCGCGAAGGTACCGTCCATGGCAACAATCTCAGCATTGCATCTCTCAAACGCTTTAAGGATGACGCAACTGAAGTCAAGGAAGGTTTCGAGTGCGGTATTGGACTTGGATCATTCAATGACATCAAGAGCGGCGACATCATCGAGGTTTATGAGATGCGCGAGAAGAAGCGTGCCTAATGGTTCGAGCCACTCGTTCATTTCGTACTCGCAAGGTTGCCGATCGGATTAAAGAAGTTGTCGCGGCAACTTGCGAGGGTAAAATCAAGGATCCTCGACTTGGTTTTGTAACGATTACTGATGTACGAGTAACGGGCGATCTCCAGAATGCCTCAATCTTCTACACCGTATTAGGTGATGAGAAGGAGCGTAAGAATTCTGCGGTCGCGCTAGAGAGCGCAAAAGGAATTATTCGTTCGACGCTCGGTCGCGAGTTGGGTCTTCGAGTTGTGCCAACCATTGAGTTCCACCTTGATGCGCTTCCAGAGAGCGCCGCAACGTTAGAGAACTTATTAGCGAAAAGCGCCCAACGCGATATGGAACTTGATGCTCGTCGCGCTGGCGCCGGATATGCAGGGGAGAGCAATCCATATCGCAAACCGAAGGTAGTTAAAGATTCTGATGGTTCTGAAGGCGAACAAAGCTTTAAAGCATGAAATCTGGATTTATTGTCGTTGATAAGTCCGTTGGATTTACCAGCCACGATGTGGTCGCCATCGCGCGAAAATCTCTCCAAGAGCGTCGAGTGGGCCATGCTGGAACTCTCGACCCTTTTGCAACTGGAGTGCTTGTTCTTGGCGTCGGTCAGGGGACGCGCTTACTGCAATACATTACGGATGGAAAGAAGAGCTATGAAGGAACAATTCGATTAGGTTCCGCCACTACTACCGATGATTTAACTGGCGAAGTTATCTCCGATAATTTTGCAGGACTTAGCTTGATCTCCGATGAAAAAATTATCAATCTCTTGGCGAAACAAGTGGGGGAGATTTACCAGCGTCCTAGTGACTACTCAGCAATTAAAGTGAATGGGAAGCGAGCATACGAATTAGCTCGAGCTGGGCAAGAAGTTCAATTAAAGGAGCGAAAAGTTACTATCTACTCGCTTGCCGTTGAGAAAATAACTCGAGCTAGCGAAGCCAGTAGTTCAAGTATTGATGTTGAGATTACTGTCCAATGTTCTGCAGGTACCTATATTCGTTCAATTGCTCGAGACCTAGGGAACGCGCTTGGAGTTGGGGGACATCTCACTTCCTTGCGAAGAGTGCGCGTAGATCCGTTCTCGCTAGCAGATGCAATTTCGATAGATCAATTGAAAGAAGATCCGGGGCTGCTCGCTATTGATGATGCGATTGGCCGTATATTTTCTCGGCGCATACTCTCTGCCGAAGAAGTGGCAAGTGTCAGCCATGGGAGATCTATCGCAATGGTGCAGGAAGAGGCTAGCGATAACGCAGGGCTGAGAGAGCAAAGCCAAGATAAGCAATATGCAGCATTTACACCTGAAGGGAGATTTATCGCCCTGCTCGCGGAAAAAGGTGGACGCGCACAACCGATCTTGGTAATCAATCGCGAGAGTTCGTGAATGTACTGCGGTTTAAGATATTAAGAATTAACGTAGAATTAAGCAATGGGAATAGGTAAGAGCGTTGTCGCCATTGGTATTTTCGATGGCGTTCACCTCGGGCATCAGAAGATTCTTGCCCGCGCGCGTGATGTTGCAAACTCCCTCTCACTTCCAGTTATTGCGCTGACATTCCATCCTCACCCAACCGCGATACTCGCCCCAGAGCGACAACCGCAATTACTTCTCAACATTCACAGCAGAGTCGAATTGTTGGAGAAATATGGCGCTGAAGAGGTAGAGGTAATCACCTTCAGCAAAGAGTTTGCCGCGCTTTCACCAAGCGCATTTATTGAGGATATTCTTCTAGGACAGCTCAATGCTGCACATGTAGTTGTTGGCGAAAATTTCTCCTTTGGTTCAAAGGCAAGTGGCTCAATCACAGATATCAAAAAGTATCTTGAGGCCGATTCAATTCCGCTCTTGAGTGATGAGAATGGTGTTATCTCCTCAACGCGCATTCGCGCGCACATTGCCCGAGGGGAGATGGAAGAAGCGCATGTACTTCTCGGGCGCCCTCATTTTCTCCAAGGTGAAATAGTTCATGGCGAGAAACGCGGACGAGAGATTGGATATCCAACAGCTAACCTTGAACAACTTGTCGGCATGGCGATACCTCCCGATGGAATTTATGCGGGATATCTCTATGTGGAGCGAGATCGATTACCCGCAGCAATTTCGATTGGTACCAATCCCACTTTCCCGCCAACCTTTCCGGGTGAGCGCCCGCGCCAAGTAGAGGCCTATGCATTAGATCGCGACGACCTAGACCTTTACGGCCAACGAGCATCAATTGAATTTCTCTCCTACTTACGCCCCACCATTGCCTTTCCAGGGCTTGAGTCACTCCTGGCGCAGATGGCCAAAGATTGCGCTGATACCAAGGTAAAACTTGGCGAATTGGGTCATAACCGCGCCCGCTGGTAGCCTTGGCAGTCGGACAGGTAGGAAAGAACCCAAAGGGGCTCGAACCTAAATCTGGCGTAAGCACGGCATACACCGGCTAAACCCGGCTAAATACAAATGAAAGTGAGAAGGTAACCATGGCGTTAGCTCCGGCGAAGAAGAAGGAGATTATCTCCACCTATGGCAACTCTGCTGTAGATACCGGCAGCCCGGAATCACAAATTGCGATGCTCTCACAACGCATCAGCGATCTCACTGAACATTTGAAGAGTAATGCAAACGACCACCATGGTCGTCGAGGACTTTTGCTTTTAGTTGGACGTCGCCGCCGCTTACTTCAATATTTAGAGAAGGTCGATATCGAGCGTTACCGCTCTATCGTTGATCGTCTCAGCCTGCGCCGATAATAAATAACAAGTAATAACTAGACGCGAACCCTTCGCTCAATAGGTTGGGGTCCTCGGTAGTGGCTCTCGGATATACATGCCGACAGCTTCGATCGATGATCTCCATCGCAGGTAGCGATTATCTTTCGCGAGATATGGAGACGACCCATGTCGGGTCACGACACAACAGTTCATTCATCAGAGGCAGTAATCGATAACGGAAA
>DAIRSQ010000017.1:0-3260 GCA_036804325.1 Candidatus Nanopelagicaceae bacterium
TCCGCTAGGTTTAAGCCCCTAACGAGGGAGATAAATGGATCGCCGCACTTTCCTTACCCTGCTCGGGGGTAGCGCGGTTGGCGCAACTCTCTCTTCAATCTCGCAAAGTAGCGCCTTCGCAAGCAATGTGCGAATAATTCGTGAGTTACCACAATCAGATGTTAAAAGACTTGCATGGACCGTTGATGATGGCACAAGCGTGGAATCCGTTAAGAGATACACCCGACTAGTCGCCGAGAATGATTTACGTCTGACTTTTTTTATCTATTCAGCTATGGGCTCTTGGTTAGCAAATAAGAGTGAGATCCAACCATTGGTAAATAGTGGCCAGATTCAATTAGCAAATCACACCGCTCATCATCCCGCTCTAGCCGGGTTATCTACTAAAGAGATTCAAAAAGAATTGATGATTGCTCATAATTTCATCGAAAAACATTTTGGAGTCGATGTTCGTCCTTACTACCGACCCCCATACGGAAGTATTAGCTCGCGCGTTGTCAATGCTGCCGCAGAGATTGGTTACACAAAACCAATGCTTTGGTCCGGTTCATTAGGGGATGCCAGCAATATCAGTGCACCTCGAGTCCTCGTTCATGCAAAAGAGAGCTTCCACGACCGTTCGATTGTTCTTGCACACGCAAATAATTTAACGTCAGCAAAGGTTTTCCAGCCAATGCTGAAATTAATCGAAGATCGAGAATTAAATCTCGTCACCTTAAACGATGTATACGATCCAGATGGATCTGGAGATTCTCAATGAGAAAAACTTTCGTTGTGCTCGGGCTTCTGCTTACTCTAGTTATTCCACAAAGCAGCAACGCAATAGTTTTCTTTGATAATCAAGATGCTGCCACAAAATTAAAGCCCTCTTATCCTGCAGCTGCGCTGACAATTACAGATGACAGAGTTCTCACTCAAGTTTCCGCAATTACTGGAGCAACAAGAGGTACCTTCACAACAAATCTGGTTTGTAACTCTGTTGGAGATTCAAAATGTTCGTCCGCGGATAATCTTCGAGTTTCTGCCGTGATCCCCCCATGTACCGAGAAATCAGATAAAAGCGATGTTTGTATTAAATCCCTGCGAACCGGAGATTCCTCTGGGGTTTTAAAAGATGCTGAACTCCTCTATGAAATTAACACCTTCAAATTCCCACGAGATGTGGCTAAAAGGCTTCCTGCTGGTGGAGGCATTAGCGTGTGGCGTGGAGCCTCTATAAAGGGCACAACTCTTGAGTATTCGGTCGCAGTTGATATTCAAATTAATTACTATGGGAATTCAAATAATTCCAATCCTCCGCTCGCGATAGTTGGTTTCAGCGCGCAAGTGATACCAACAACTGTGAAGACTGGGAATTTTTATCCGCCTATTTGGCGTGCAGATAGATTTGCTCAAGAGACTTTAGATAACCCATCAAATGGTCCGGTTGATCCCACATATAGAGATTGCATTTGGACAGATGCTGGACGTTGTGGATTGCCCGCGACATTCTTTCCTGACCAGCCCATTGAATTAACTATGCAAATGGATAACAAACTTACCGGTTGGTTATTTGGCAGAATGAAAGAGACAAAGGCTTCTACAACTCCACTCTCGCCTACTACTAGTACTTTGGTAGTTAGCGGGAATTCAATTAACGTGCCTTCTGGCGTTGCCTGGATACCCAAGAGTGAGTTCGCTACTTCACCAGCGCTACAAGAGATGAATTACGATGGTCGAATTGATCAAGATCAATATGGCCCAGGAATTATGTGGGGAAAGCCATCTAATCATCCTGATCTCTTTGAGTTTCCAACTTTTGGTATTCAAGGTAAAGGAATACATATACCCAATCCTGCATTAAAAGGTACCGGATATTTTCAAGCCGCAGAGAAATGGCTACAAACCTCAAACGTGCAACCCACCTGGCGTTTTCAAGGAATGGATCCATCATCTTTCTGGGGAATGGATCGAACAGTTGGAAATCGCGTTTGGGAATGCACGGTAAACGACACCAGTAAATTACATGGAATTATGACCACTAATGCCATGGCGTATAGCTGGAGTCCGCCCGCCTTTAAAGATGGGATTATGAGCTACAAAGTTGCTGGTGCCCATTTAGATGTAGATGGTTCGGTATATAAAGGCTCTTATGACCTATCTATGAACGCCGATTCTGCGCGCTGTATATATGGTTTTAGTAATGCACCGATAAAAGCTGCTGTATCTGTATTAAGTTCTAATGGTAGTGAACAAGAAATTTCAACGGAGACGCTCTCGATAAAAGATGGTTGGATGAACCTAAGTGCGAAGAATTTTACATTCTCCTCACCTACGATTCGAATTAAATTAACCCAAGAACAAGTAATTCAAAATTCACCGGCAAATAATCAGGTTGCCACAGCTTCCACTCCTGTTAAAACTGTCGTTAAGAAAACAATAACTTGCGCAAAAGGTAAGTTGAAGCGCGTAATAACTGGGGCATCACCAAAATGTCCAAGTGGATACAAGAAGCTCTAACTAAATCTCGCCAATTTCAAGTCCCGCGAGTACTTCCTTTGCGCGCTCACGCAACTCCGGTAAATCGCTTAAACGTTTTAAACCATTTATTTGCTGGAACATTCGATGATTTTTACTAAAAACTTCTCGATTTCTATCGAGGAAATCCCAATATAGAGTGGTGAACGGACAGGCCTTTTCGCCAACGCGCAATTTAGGATCATAATTACATCCCTTGCAATACTGCGACATGCGAGAGATATAGGCGCCACCTGCCGCATACGGTTTGGTCATCATTTGGCCTCCATCAGCATGAACCCCCATCCCGATGACATTGGGAACCATCACCCAATCAGCAGCATCGATAAAGCGCTCCCGCATCCAATCGAGAAACTCTTGCGGATTGGTACCAGTTATTAGGGCTAAATTACTAAGAACCATCAGGCGTGGGATGTGGTGAACCCAGGCCCGTTCCTCGACATCGTTAACAATCGAACGAACACAGTTCATCTCGGTTTTGGCGCTTGATGTAAAGAGTGGAAGTAGCGATCGACTCGCTTTTAATTGATTCAGGTTTCGATACTCCTCACCTAAATGCCAATACATACCATTTATATATTCACGCCAGCCAATAATCTGTCTAATAAATCCTTCGGCAGATTCAATAGGAATCGCTCCTGAATTAAACGCTTTGACTGCGGCAGTAAGTACTTCTTGGGGATGCAAAAGTCCATTGTTGATGTATGGGCTAATCACTGAATGATGTAACGACCAACTATCTA
>DAIRSQ010000017.1:3360-13315 GCA_036804325.1 Candidatus Nanopelagicaceae bacterium
AGTCCATTGTTGATGTATGGGCTAATCACTGAATGATGTAACGACCAACTATCTAAAACCATTGCATCTTCATATGGACCAAAGTTCGCAAAGTGCCTAGCAATAAAAGATTTAAGTTGAGCCAACGCACCTTCACGAGTTGTCGCCCAGGTATTAGTAGGGGCAACACCCAACTCCTTGGCGACTGCTACATCAATTTCATCACGATCAAAACCTTGATACTCCGGCCAGTCATATTCTTTAGGGGGAGGCAAGCGATTCTCTTTATCAAAATTCCATTCTCCGCCGGTGGGCTTTCCATTTTCCATGAGAACATTAAGGCGCTTACGTTGTTCGCGATAAAAGTTCTCCATTAAGTAGCTCTTTTGACGCGATGCCCACTCTTCAAAAATTTCACGTGACGTTAAAAAGAAATCATTGTCAGTAAAGCGCGCTCCTAATTCCTCAAGCGTTCGTTGCAGACGAAAAGAGGATTGATTTGTTGCATAAAGTTCAAGGTTGGGATTCTCTGCAAGAAATTTAGATATACCGTCTTGGGTGGTAGGCGCTTTAAGATAATCAACAGTAAATCCTTCATCACGTAGAGTTTCTACGAAGTGTCGAGCACTTGAAATGAGAAAAAAGAGTCGCTCTGGATGCCAATTGCGCTCAGAGCGCATTCTCTCGCTCTCCACCAAAATAATTCGATCGCGTTTTGGATCTGCTGTGGCTAATGCCCCATGCTCGCGATGAAGATGGTCGAATGGAATATAGAGCGCGCGAGTAAAACCCACTTATGCCTCCTGCTGCTTACTCCATTTATGTAACTCTTCGATGGCGCGCTCTCGACCTAATGGACCATGTTCCATTCGAAGCTCTAAGAGGTAGTCATATGCCTTACCTACCAATGGACCCGGTTTAATCCCAAGAATTTCAATGATTTCATTGCCGTTGAGGTCAGGCCTGATTGCTGCCAACTCTTCCTCTTCAGCTAATTTCGCGATGCGCGCCTCTAGCTGATCGTAGGTAGCGGCAAGTGTCTGCGCTTTCCGCACATTCCTCGTTGTGCAGTCAGCGCGAGTCAGAACATGTAAATGAACTAATAAATCACCGGCATCACGGACATACCTGCGTACTGCGCTATCGGTCCATTCGCCGCTGCCATATCCATGAAAACGAAGGTGTAAGCCAACAAGCGTCGACACATCATTCACGGTTTCGTTATCAAAACGGAGTTCTTTTAGGCGCTTCTTCGCCATTTTGGCGCCAACTATCTCATGGTGATGGAATGAGACTCCTCCACCGTCAATGAGCGCGCGAGTCTTCGGCTTGCCGATGTCATGGAGGAGTGCGGCCAAACGAATAGTGAGATTTGCTCCCCCTAATCGTTCTTCCATCTCAATGGCTTGCTCAAGCACTATCAATGAGTGTTCATAGACATCTTTATGTCGATGGTGCTCATCAATCTCAAGTCGAAGCATTGGTAGCTCAGGTAAGAAATATTCACAGAGCCCAGTTTCAACTAAAAGAATTAATCCGCGACGAGGATCTTTTGACATTAACGTTTTCACAAATTCTTCTCGAATTCGCTCTGCAGATACTATTGATAGCCGTTCTTTCATCGACTTAATAGCGCTGATAACTTCATCATCCACATCAAAACCAAGTTGAGCAGCAAATCGTGCAGCACGCATCATTCGAAGTGGATCTTCAGAGAAAAGTTCTTCAGCAGAAATAGGGGTGCGAATCTTTTTTGCTACTAAATCTTTCAAGCCACCAAATGGATCGACAAAAATATTCTCTTTTTCGCCAATCTCTAACGCCATGGCATTTACTGTGAAATCACGACGACGCAAATCTCCCTCGAGGCTATCGCCATACTCAACCTCTGGTTTTCGACTTTTCACTGAATAGGAATCTTTTCGAAAAGTTGTGATTTCAGCGGTGACATCACCTTTCTTGCCAGCAACGGTGCCGTATGCAATTCCGGTATCCCACGTTGCATCGGTCCAGCTCTTAAGAATTTTCATTGAATCTTCGGGGCGGGCATCGGTAGTGAAATCGAGATCATTTCCGCTTCGACCGAGAAGTCCGTCGCGGACTGGACCACCCACTAGTGCCAGTCGAAAACCCGCAGCGCGGAAAGAGCGCGCCAAATCCACCGCCGCCTTTGGGAGTGTGACGAGGTTCGCGGCAGCTTTTGCCTGATCTGGCGAAATTGCACTCATAAGGAGGAAGGGTACGCGGGTAAGGTAGGGGTATGTCCCGGACCTCAGGTGAGGGCGGGCTCGAGCCGGTTTTTATCGCACCAGTCTCTTCGCCCTCCTCACCCAACTCTTCATCATCACGCACCCCAAAAGGTGATGGCTCGCGACCACCGCAAAAGAAGCAGGGCCATCGCGACCGTTCAGGAAAAAAGCCTGGGTCAGCTGAAAAACGACCAGGCAAAAAGCCAAATCCAACGAAAAAGCGAGTTGGTAAAAATCAAAACTTGGGTAAGCGTGTTGAAGAGGTAAGCGCAGGCGGTTTAGTTGTTGATAAAAGTGGCGAGCAGGGTCTACTCATTGGGCGAATTGATAAACGTGGCCGGATGCTTTGGTCACTACCAAAAGGCCATATCGAAGTGGGAGAGAGTCCAGAGCAAGCAGCGATTCGCGAGGTGCTTGAAGAAACAGGAATTAACAGTTCAATCTCTCGCTCACTTGGAGTCATTGATTTTTGGTTTATGGCAGAAGGTAAGCGAATCCACAAAACAGTGCATCACTTTCTCTTTGCGGAACTCTCTGGAACATTGGTTCCGCAAGTAAGTGAAGTAGATGATGTGAGGTGGTTCCCACTCGACGATATCGCTAAAACACTTGCCTATCCCGATGAAAGAAAGTTAATCCAGCGCTCTGGAGATCTTCGAGCATGAGAAGAAAAATTCTCGCGTCATTTCTTATCATCTTTTCAATTTTTCTCCCTATTACCGGTGGATTAACTGCCAACGCCCAAACGTTACCTGTCACGGTAATCTCAGATATTTTTCATCGAGAGGTAAATGGAAAATTCACCGATGATTCTCTCGGTAAAGCGATCTCTTATTTTGGAGATTTATATAAGCAGGTAAGTGAAGCGCCTAAAAAAACCATTTGGGTAATAGATCCACAACTCATAGAAGAAATCATCGATATGAGCGATGGTTACACGGTTTTACCTAAAGTTCCAGGAGCGTTTGCTGATTCCGCAACTAATTTCCTCGCATTTCTGCGCGCTTCCATCGCTGACAATCAAGTCTTTGCGCTCCCGTATGGCTCTCCAGATATACGTCTACGAAGCAAGGTATCTGAAGTTGAACTTTCTCAGATTCAAAATATCAGCGCGCTACGTTTAGCTCGGGCTCTTGATATTCCAGTATCGGCTGGATTACCGGAAGGTTTGCCAGCAGAAAGGAGTGCCGTTTCTGTTCGGGCAAAAAATGCATTTGGCGCCCTCCACAAAACGCTAAATAAAATCGGGGCTATCACTTCAGATACTGAAGTTGCAGAAGTTGCCTTGCGAAGTAATGCGCTGCTCAATCCGAATCTTTCAGCAAAGCAAGTGCAGTACCTTGCAATCTCATTAAATGGCACGGTTGATCGCTTAGAAAAGAAAGTCAAAGTTCTACCTGGTAAATACACATTAACTTCTACAAATGAAAAAATACCAGTCACTATTGTCAATGAATTTGCCGCTCCGGCTGACGTTGTATTGATTCTTCACGCAGAGAATGCTCGTATCGTTATTGATACCGCCAAGAAAATAACACTCGCCAAAAACTCTCGAAAACAAGTTTTGATTGACGCTAAAGCAGTTGCTAATGGCAAGGTGCGTGTCGAGGCGAGGTTAGAAACCATTAAAGGTGCTCGATACGGCGAATCAAACTCGCTCCAGTTTACGATCTCAAGGATCGGGCCTGTCATCACCTGGGTAATGGTTGGTGCTGGAATACTTCTAGTAGGAGCTAGCGGTATCCGAATCTCTCGACGGTTGCGCGGTAGAAAGAGCAAGGGGCGCTGATGAGTGAAGAACACTCTGATTTCATCAAATCTTCTGCTGTAATGGCCGCCGGAACGCTCGTCTCTCGCTTTACAGGGCTAATACGAAATCTTCTTACTGTTGCTGCTCTTGGCACTGCACTCTTTGCAGATACCTTTAATGTTGCTAACACTATCCCAACGATTCTCTACATTTTGCTCGCAGGAGGCGCGTTAAATGCGGTCTTTGTCCCGCAACTAGTTCGCTCTATGCGTGAAGATGAAGATGGGGGCTCCGCATTTGCTTCCCGCTTACTTACTTCAGTAACTTCATTGCTCTTTTTCATTACCGCCCTCGGAATGATTTTGGCGCCGCTTATTACCCGCATATACGCACCAAAGTTCTCACTTCCTGGTTTTGAGACCGAACGCTCTCTGACAATCACATTCATGCGTTACTGCTTGCCTCAGATTTTGATGATGGGAATTTTTGTCATTCTCTCTCAGATTGGAAATGCTCGTGGAAAATTTGGCCCCATGATGTGGGCGCCGGTTCTAAATAATGTAGTAGGAATTGCCGTCTTATTGATCTTTTTACAAGTTGCTCCAGACATTACAGCTGCGACGATCACACCAGAACAGAGCGCACTTCTTGGCATTGGAACAACACTGGGATTTGTCATTCAAGCTCTCGTATTAATACCTGTGGTGAAGAACTCTGGTCTAAAACTCTCGCTCCGCTTCGATTGGCGCAATTCAAATCTTGGAAAATCCTTCCGTCTGGGTGCATGGACTCTACTTTTTGTACTGATAAATCAAATTGGCTACTTAATTATTGTAAAAGTTGCCACATCTGCTGCGGTACAAGCAAAAATTGAAGGAATTACTACCGGTGTTGGATTTACACCTTATTCATATGCTTATTTTATTTTCATTCTTCCGCACTCCATTATTACAGTCTCTGTGATTACTGCGTTGCTTCCAAAAATATCTCGATTAGCGCATGAAGGTAAAAGTGATGCAGTAAAGAAAAATTTGGTTGACTCACTACAAAATATTGCAGTTGTTACTGCACCTAGCACCATACTTTTTATTGCTTTTGGAACGTCGATTGCGACTTTGCTATATGCCGGTAGTAGCGCCGCTGATGCGCGGCAAATTGGATTGGTGCTCGCTGGTTTTGCCGTTGGGTTGATCCCGTTTAGCACGATGCCGCTCCTCCTTCGCGGTTTCTATGCTTACGAAGATACAAAGAGTCCAGTGATTATTAATCTCTTTGCAACAGGAGCAATGATGGTTCTGGCTGTTGCAGCGGAAATCATCGTGCCATTTCAGTACGTGACAATTGTTCTTGCCGTAATTCTTGGAATTAGCAATTTGATTGGAACTATTCTCGCTATCCGTGCCCTTGAGAAAAGAGTTGGCCACTTTCCAAAGAGCTCCTTACTTCTGACGCACATCAAACTTCTCGCCCTTTCGCTCATCGCTATTGCTCCGGGTTATCTACTCTTTGCGGTAGTTAAGTCATGGGTGGGCGAAGGTTTGATCGGGACCTTTAGTGCGCTTGCCCTTGGCGGCATCGTCTTTGCACTTACTTATATATACGGTGGGCGAATCGCCAAAGTGGAGGAAATCACAACGCTCTATCGGCAAATACTCTCAAGGTTCCGCCGGCGCGAGAGTTAAGAGCCACAAATTCTGGAATAAGGCGAGATTAAATAGCGTTCTCGATAGTATGTCGGATGTGAGTAGCGCTACCAATATGCAAGAGCTCGTAATCGTCGGATCCGGCCCAGCGGGATACACCGCAGGAATTTATGCAGGGCGAGCACAACTAAAGCCACTCCTCTACGAAGGGTCAGTCACTGCTGGTGGCGCGCTAATGAATACCACTGAGGTAGAGAACTTTCCTGGATTCCCGGAAGGAATCATGGGTCCAGATCTCATGGATGCGATGCGTAAACAGGCAGCGCGCTTTGATGTTGAGATAGTTACTGATGACATCGTTGAGATGAAGCTCGATGGTGATGTAAAGATACTTAAAGATGGAAGCGGCAATGAGATTCGCGCGAAAGCGGTAATTCTCGCTACCGGTTCTGCCTATCGTGAAATTGGATTAGAGAATGAGAAGCGGCTCTCTGGTCGAGGTGTCTCGTGGTGTGCAACCTGTGATGGTTTCTTCTTCCGCAATCAAGTTATTGCAGTGGTTGGTGGCGGCGATAGCGCAATGGAGGAAGCTAATTTCCTTACTCGCTTTGCCGAGAAAGTTATCATCGTCCACCGACGCGATTCGCTACGCGCATCAAAGATTATGGCCGATCGCGCAAAAGCCAATCCTAAAATTGAATTTTTATGGAACACCGAAGTTATTGATGTTCTCGGAGATGACAAAGTCACGGGATTGAAAATAAAAAACATAGTTGATGGCAAAGAGGGAACGCTCGATGTCACTGGGCTATTTGTTGCTATTGGCCACGATCCTCGAAGTGAGCTAATTAAGGGGCAGGTTGAACTTGATGGTGAGGGCTATGTAATCGTTGGTAGCGCTGGTCGCGCAGGAACTGCGACTAACCTCAAAGGAGTCTTTGCCTGCGGCGATTTAGTAGATCACACCTACCGCCAAGCAATCACCGCAGCGGGCTCTGGATGTTCCGCGGCCCTAGATGCAGAACGATTCCTGGCTGGGCACTAGAGTTTTCACTATAGATAAGGGGAGAGAAAATGGGCGCAACAAAACCAGTAACGACCGCTACTTTTGATGCAGAGGTATTAAAGAGCAGTACGCCAGTACTCGTTGATTTTTGGGCTGAATGGTGTGGACCATGTCGCGCAGTGGCCCCAATCCTTGAAGAGATTGCTTCGGAGCATTCGGCAAAAATTAAGATTGTAAAACTCAATACCGATGAAGAGAGCGCGATCGCAATCAAGTACGGAATCACTTCGATTCCGACGATGAATCTCTTTGTTAATGGCAAGGTCGTTAAAACCATTATTGGGGCTCGTCCAAAGCCAGCAATCATGAAGGAACTTGAAGGTTTTATTTAGGTCGTGGAGAACACTGCTGAGGCGCTGGCAAAGCCTGGCGATAGCGGTCAGGTTGTTACTGAAGTAATTGCATCTCTCGCGCGCCTTGGTTTACTTCGCAATTCACCAACCTCTTTCGATGATGATGTTGTTGCTGCGTTGGCGCATTTCCAACAATCTCGTGGACTCTCCGCAACGGGAGTTTTAACGCGGGGTACCTACCGCGCGCTTGAAGAGGCGCGCTGGCGATTAGGCGATCGAAATCTCTCTGTAATTCCTGGCGCACTTATGCGTGGTGATGATGTCACAACCCTTCAACAACGTTTAACGGAAATGGGTTTTGATTCTGGTCGCATCGATGGAATTTATGGACCACTCACTGAAAGCGCAGTGAAAGATTTTCAACGACAAGTAGGTTTGTCGTCGGATGGAATTGTTGGCGTTGGTACCTACAAGGCGCTTATTCGATTAGTTGGCACAGTTAAAGGTGGTGCGCCAGCAAATCTTCGCGATGAATATTTAGTGCGCCGACGCGGCCCTGCTCTTAACGGAAAAATCGTTGTCCTAGATCCTAGTTTTGGTGGTTCTGCTAAAGGATGTGAAGCCTTTGGACTCAATGAAGCTCAGATTGTTTTTGATATTGCCCAACGGCTTGAAGGCCGGCTCTCTGCATTGGGCGTGCGCGTCTTTTTAACTCGTGGAAAAGAGACAAACCCTTCAGAATCTGAGCGAATTGATTTCGCTAACCGCAGCGGTGCAGACCTTGTGATCTCGCTTCACCTTGAACAACATAAAAATCCCATAGCATCTGGAGTAGCCACCTATTACTACGGAAGTGATGAACATGAAATTCACTCGGTGGTTGGTGAGAAACTTGCCACGTTAGTTCAACGCGAAATTTCAGCGCGTACCGATTTAATTAACTGCCGGACACATGCGCGCACCTGGGAATTGCTCCGTTTAACAAAAGCGCCAACAATACGAGTGGATTGTGGCTATCTCACCAATGAAGCTGATGCGACAAAACTCGCGCGTGCTGCGTTCCGGGATACCCTCGCTGAAGCTTTGGTCGTCGCAGTGCAACGCCTCTACCTTGCCGTTGAAGAAGATGCCGCCACCGGAACACTTTCCCTCGATGATCTTCGCAAGGCTGGCTTAAGAAAATAGGGAAAATCTGCCTTCCCTAACAGGGTAAAGTTCACCCATGTCGAAATTGGTCCCTCATGAGGAGAACCTCACCGCGCGCTATGCAGAGCGAGCAGCGCGAATGGTCCCTAGTGAGATTCGTTCGCTTTTCGCCGTTGCTTCCCGCCCAGAGATCGTCTCCCTCGCAGGCGGTATGCCAAATCTTTCCGCTCTACCTATGGAAATGATGGCCGATGTCGTCAAAAAATTAATTCTCGATAATGGCCAAGAAGCACTTCAGTATGGAAGTGGCCAAGGCCACCCGCGATTACGCGAACAGATCTGCGAAATGATGGCGCTTGAAGGAATTCGCGCAAAAAGCGATGATGTTGTGATTACCACTGGTTCCCAAGCGGCTCTTGATCTCATCACCAGAATTTTCATTGATCCAGGCGATGTCATTCTCGTTGAAGCGCCTTCGTATGTAGGAGCGCTCGGGGTTTTTGCGCAGTATCAATCACAGGTAATTCACGTTGCCATGGATGATAAAGGTTTAATTCCAGCAGCCCTTCAAGAGGCAATTACAAAAGTACGTGCTGCTGGAGGAAAAATAAAATTCCTCTATTGCATTCCTAATTTCCAAAATCCATCAGGCGTGACAATGCCAGCTTCACGTCGCACTGAGATTCTCGATATCTGTCGTGAGTCAGAAATCTTTGTTGTTGAAGATAATCCGTACGGCCTACTTAATTTTGATGAGAGCGTTCCCAACGCAATGCGGGCAGAAGACCATGAGAACGTCATTTATTTAGGCTCATTTTCTAAAACTATCGTCCCTGGACTTCGCGTTGGCTGGGCGCTGGTGCCACAGAGCGTAAAAGAAAAATTGATTATTGCTAACGAATCATCAGTTCTCTGTCCATCAAATTTTGCTCAATTAACAATCTCTAGCTATCTCGCGCATGAGCCATGGCGTGATCAAATCGCGTCATTTTGTGCATTGTATAAAGAGCGCCGTGATGCGATGTTAGAAACTCTTGATGCACACTTCCCGGCGAGCGCTACCTGGACTAAACCAAAAGGTGGCTTCTACGTTTGGGTAACGTTGCCAGCGGAGATTGATACCAAATTACTTGTTCCGCGAGCTATCGCTGCCAAGGTGGCATATGTGCCGGGCACTGCCTTTTATGCCGATGGATTTGGAAGTTGGCAGATGCGATTGTCGTACTGCCACCCAACTCCTGAGCGAATTCGCAAAGGCGTTGAGGCGCTTGGAAACGTCATCAAAGAAGAGATTTCGCGACGTGGTGGCGGAGATAGCGCGAAAGCGTTAAAAAACTAGCCTAGAAAGTAGTTATCTAACTTGCCAGCAATTGGCAGCTCTACCTCAAAGCACATTCCGCCGTACTTATCGTTCTGCGCATCAAAGGCAAACTCTGGTTGGTAGTGATCCTGCGCTGAGGTAATAAACATCGTCTTTAAATCTGCGCCACCAAAGGAAGGGCAGGTTGTCAGCGCGGTTGGAGATTGAACGACATTAAGAAGCTCTCCCTCAGGAGAGTAATTTCGAACTTGGCCACAACCCCAGAACGCCACCCAGAGATTGCCTAATGAATCAGTACACATTCCATCTGGGACACCCGTCACATCGCTAACATCAATCGCAGGAAGCTCGCGAACGATCTCACCTTTTTGAGGATCAAATTGGTAACGCGAAATCTCGCGAGGTGCAGAATCGATGTAATACATGATGCTGCCATCTAACGACCAATCAATTCCATTTGATATTTGCACGTTTTTACGATGGGTGCTGGATGAGAAGTTGTGGTCGA
>DAIRSQ010000018.1:0-13290 GCA_036804325.1 Candidatus Nanopelagicaceae bacterium
TGCAGCGACAGCAGCAATTCATTTCGGCGATGATCCGAGAGGCATCGAGCGCAGGCGTACTTCTTAATCCAGTAAAGCTTGTTAAATTCATCAATGCAGCGCTTGGTTCAGTCACAACTGATCCGGGCTTAACACAAGATGATCTCCTTACCCTAGCCGAGCAACTACGCGGAATTTCAACGAAAAAAGTTCGGACTCTTACGGTGCCGCTATCTAATGAAAATTATTATGCGCATGGCGTTACCGCTGCTGTGCTATGGGATAAAAAATTAGCGCCACAACTTTGGGAGAAACTACGAAATGACGAAGAGATCTTCGTAGAACAAACCCCAAAACCGACCACTACTAATAAAGATGGCGCCGAAATTCCCAATAAGAGCGGGGAAAAGAATCAGGGAGCAGAAAGCTCGCCTTCACCATCACCGACCGATATTTTCAAGTCGCGCACTGCAGCTGTCGATAGCTGTGGAGCCCTCCGCTAGCCTCTACCTGTGAAGATATCGGTAATAGGCGCTGGCTACTTAGGTGCAACGCATGCCATATGTATGGCATCTCTTGGACACGAGGTAGTTGCTGTCGATGTTGATAAGGAAAAAGTTGCGCTCTTTAATACCGGCGTAGCGCCGTTCTATGAACCGGGGCTTGAGGAGTTATTAAAAATGGTAAAGACGCTTACCTTCACTACTGACATTTCCCAAGCAGCTGACTGCGATATCCATTTTCTCTGCATCGGCACTCCCCAAAAAGAGAGCGCCCTTCAAGCGGATCTCAGCGCACTTGAGCGCGCCGTTGAAGAAGTGACAAAGATTGCGAAACCGAATTCATTGATTGTTGGAAAATCTACTGTTCCAGTTGGGACTGCTGAGCGATTAGCGGAAAAACTTGAACAAGTTAAACCAAGCGTTGAACTCAATTGGAATCCCGAATTTCTTCGTGAAGGTCATGCAATTGCTGACACTTTGCAACCCAATCGAATTGTGATTGGCGCTAGCAACTCTTCCAACGGAGAAAAGTTGGCAAATTTTTACCGAGAAGTCTCGCCTGGTGCGCCGATATTTATCACTAACTTTCCTACTGCCGAACTTGTCAAAGTTGCCGCAAATGCATTTCTGGCAACCAAGATTTCGTTTATCAATGCCATGTCCGAAGTCGCAGATGCCACCGGTGCTGATGTCTCACTCCTTGCCGATGCTATTGGCGCTGATGATCGTATTGGTCGAAAATTTCTTGGAGCGGGAATTGGTTTCGGTGGTGGCTGTCTACCAAAAGATATTCGCGCATTTCTCGCCCGCGCTGATGAATTAGGGCTATCTGAAACTCTCCATTTTCTCAAGGAGTTTGATCTCATCAATCAACGAGCGCGAACTCGTGCGGTGGCTCTAGCGCTCAGAGAATTAGGCAATCCGAAAGGGAAAAAGGTTGCCGTACTTGGCGCAGCATTTAAACCTGATAGCGACGATGTCCGCGACTCCCCCTCACTCGAGATAGCCGAGACGCTCCATACACTTGGTGCAAACGTTGTAGTTCATGATCCACGAGCACTTGAAAGTGCTGCCGCGAAATTCCCTGAGTTATCTTTCTCGAATTCAATTGAAAATACCTTGGCTGATGCAGATTTGACGATGCATCTCACAGAGTGGGTCGAGTATCGCGCACTAGATCCCGCAAAGTTCTACAAACTAGTAAAAGTTCCAACCATCTTTGATGGGCGCAATGTTCTTGATGTTGAAAAGTGGCAGCGCGCAGGGTGGAAGCTACTTGCCTTGGGACGCTCGCTTTAAATTCTCTGCTCGACCTAAGACATCAGTATGCATCTTCGACATTTGATCGGTAATTGCCTTAAGTGCGCTTTGATCACTTGCGCCAAGAATTCGAGCGGCAAGTAGACCAGCATTCTTTGCATTCCCAATTCCCACCGTTGCAACGGGAATTCCCGCTGGCATTTGCACAATTGAAAGAAGTGAATCCATTCCTTCGAGCGCCTTGAGTGGTATGGGAACGCCAATCACAGGAAGCGGCGTAATAGAGGCAAGCATTCCGGGCAAGTGTGCAGCGCCACCAGCGCCAGCAATAATTACTTTAAATCCCCGGCTAACAGCGGCCTTGCCAAACTCCATCATTTCATCGGGCATCCGATGAGCGGAGAGGAGTTCGACTTCAAATGAGATTCCCAGCTCAGTGAGAGTAGTTGCGGCGCTTTCCATTGTGGGCCAATCAGAGTCTGAACCCATCACAATCGCTACAGCTGCCACGTGCTCTCCCAACGCTCTTTCCTATATCTCGCCATTAATGAGTAATTTCAGCCTACTCGGAAATCAGACCACTCATGTAGTCAACTGCATGGCGGACGCGCTCACGTAACTCTTCTAATTTCTCGCCGGTCACAGTTACATGGCCAACTTTCCGTCCTGGGCGAACCTCTTTTCCATAATTGTGCACCTTCAGTTCAGGGTCACGGGCAAATAGATGGAGATACGGTCGAAAGAGATCGCTCTTCTCGCCACCTAGAACATTTCCCATGACTGCCCATTTTGCAGTTAACGCGGTGTTCCCTAACGGTAGATCCAGTACGGCCCGAATATGTTGTTCAAATTGCGAAGTCGTTGATCCCTCAATAGTCCAATGCCCTGAGTTATGAGGTCGCAGAGCAATCTCATTAATCAGAAGCGTTCCACCAATATCAAATAGCTCTACCGCCATAACGCCAATTAAGCCAATGTGTTCTGCGATCGACATCGCAATCTGTTGCGCAGCAAAAGCTGTCGTATCAGCGAGTGCAGGTGCAGGTGAAATAGTTTCAGTGCAGATACCTTCGCTTTGGACCGTCTCAGTGACCACCCAAGTAGAAACTTGATTATGTGGTGAGCGCGCAATCATGATCGAAAGCTCTCGATCAAATTCAATGAACTCTTCAGCAAGCGCACTTCCCCACTCTGATAAAACGTTCTGGGCTTCACTCTCATTCAAAACTCGTTTTACTCCACGACCGTCATATCCACCTGAGATTGATTTAAGAATTACTGGGTAGCGCTCAATCTCTGTGGCGTTGTTGATGACTTTCCATTGAGGTTGTGGCAAACCAACTGATGCAAAACTCTTCCGCATATGCGCTTTATCTTGCGCATGGTGCAACGCGCTCGCTGATGGACGAACACAATGTCCCAACTCTTCTAAGCGGCGAACATGCCCATTCGGCACCAACTCATGTTCAAAGGTAATCACATCGCATTTGCCAGCGAAGGCAATCAGCTCTTCTAAATTTCGGTAGTCACCAATCGAGGATGGAAAATATTGTGCCGCGCTATCTTGTGGACTTGCGGCAAGGATTTCTAATTTCACACCAAGCGCTGCCGCTGGCGCGAGCGACATCTGGGCAAGTTGACCGGCGCCAATGATGCCAAGAGTTGGGGCGCCCATGGCAAAAGCCTACTTACTCAACCGAAGATGGGTGACATCTGCGGAGACAAAGGTGCTCCCATCGGTAAGTACCAATGCACCATCGGAAGAGATAGCAGCAGCCCGCCCCAACACCTCGCTGCCATTTGGCAAGGAAACCTTCACCTCTTCTTCTAAAGTGCTACAAAGTTGTCGATATCTATTCTCAACAGGAAATGGCTTTTCATCCCATTCACCAACATAACGTTTTAAGGAATTGAGAAAGGCAGCAACAAGTGCGCTTCGATTAACAACTTCAGAGGTATGAAGGCGAAGCGAAGTTGCACCAGGTACTGGAAGTGCTTCGGTAGCTTGGAGACAATTAATTCCGATTCCGAGCACGACCTGCTCACCAACTTTCTCTGCCAAGATTCCGCCCGCCTTAAAACCATCAATCATCAAATCGTTTGGCCACTTCAAAGAGAGCGTGATACCGGTTGTTTGAAAAACAGCAGCGCATGCCGCAACGCCTGCAATTAATGGGATCCAACCCCACCGATTTTCTTCTTGAATTTCTGGCGCAATAACTGCAGAGAGCAACACTCCTGCACCTGGTTCAGATGCGAAAGATCGATTTAATCGACCTCTTCCCGCGCTTTGGAATTCGGCGAGATATACATCACCCGCGGTGGCGCGGCCTTCAGTAACCGCCGCGACCAGAGAACTTTGCGTGGAATCTATTAAATTAAAATGGTGTACTCGCCAGTAACCCGGGTCTAGTGCTGAGATGATTTCCGCTATGTCGAGGTTTTCCACGAGAGGTACGGTACGGCTATGAGCGGTGATATTCATACCACTGCGGGCAAGATTGAGGATTTACGCGCCCGGCTCGATGCAGCAACACATGCTGGCTCGGAGCGTGCAATAGAAAAGCAACATGGCAAAGGGAAGATGACCGCTCGGGAGCGAATTGATGCGCTCGTTGACGAGGGCTCGTTCACTGAATTTGATGAATTAGCTCGACACCGATCAGTGGCTTTTGGAATGGAAAAGGATCGGCCATACGGAGATGGAGTAGTCATTGGCTACGGAACTATAGATGGCAGACAAGTTGCGCTCTTCTCACAAGATTTCACAGTCATGGGTGGCAGTCTTGGCGAAGTCTTCGGCGAAAAAATTGTCAAAGTGATGGATTTTGCGTTGAAGGCAGGAATCCCACTGATTGGGATAAATGATTCAGGTGGCGCCAGAATTCAAGAGGGCGTGGTATCACTTGGTTTGTATGGTGAAATTTTTCGTCGGAACGCAAGATTATCTGGAGTCATTCCACAGATCTCTCTAATCCTTGGTCCATGTGCAGGTGGCGCGGTTTATTCGCCAGCAATGACAGATTTCACGATCATGGTCGAGGGAACTTCACATATGTTCATCACTGGGCCAGAGGTAATCAAAGCTGTTACCGGTGAAGATGTGGAAATGGAAGAGCTTGGCGGCGCGAGAACTCACAACACCAAGACTGGCAACTCGCACTATCACGCAGCAAATGAACTCGATGCCATAGATTTCGTAAAAAATCTCCTTGCTTTCTTGCCAAGTAACAATCGAGATCGGGCGCCAATATTTCCAATTACTGGAATAGATGAAATCCACTCCTCTGATCTAGCGCTCAACACCCTCATCCCAGATAGTCCAAATCAGCCATATGACATGAAGAGCGTTATTAAAGCGATTTTTGATGAGGGTGAATTCCTAGAGATTCAAGAGACATTTGCGCCAAACATGATTATTGGTTACGGACGAATTGAAGGTCATGCAATAGGTGTGGTCGCTAATCAGCCACTGCAATTAGCCGGCACTCTAGATATTGATGCCAGCGAAAAAGCTGCTCGCTTTGTAAGGACCTGCGATGCATTCAACATTCCAATTCTTACTCTCGTTGATGTCCCTGGATTCTTGCCTGGCACTGATCAAGAGTGGAATGGCATTATCCGTCGCGGAGCAAAATTGCTCTATGCATACGGTGAAGCCACTGTTCCAATGGTCACGTTGATTACTCGGAAAGCGTATGGTGGCGCCTACGACGTGATGGGCTCCAAACATCTCGGCGCTGATGTTAATTTTGCTTGGCCCACTGCTCAGATTGCCGTTATGGGCGCACAAGGTGCGGTAAATCTCCTCTATCGAAGAGAGCTTGCAAGCGCCACTGATGCCGATGCGCTCCGCAAAGAATTGATGGCTGAATATGACGACACATTGGCAAATCCATATCTAGCGGCAGAGCGCGGATTTATCGATGCAGTAATCGAGCCAGCGCAGACTCGATTAAGTATCACTAAAGCCTTTCGGGCACTGCGCAATAAGCGAGTAGAACTTCCACCACGTAAACATGGAAATATTCCGCTGTGATCAAAATATTTCGAGGAGAGGCGAGCGAACGAGAAAAGCGCGCTATTGAGTTGGCGCTGCTGCGCATCAAAGAAGAGCGCGAGCACGATGCAAATTCGCAATTTGGAAAACCAATTCTGCGTACCCCTCTTGAAATGAATGAGAAGTAGCGCGAACTCTCATGAAAATCATCCTTGCATCGGCATCCTCTGCGCGCACCAAACTGCTCGCTGAGGCAAAACTCCCGCATACCGTTGAAGTCAGCGGTATCGATGAAGAGCAAGAAAAGTTTTTACAGCTTTCGCCCGCAAAAATGGTGGTTGCGCTCTCCGAAGCGAAAGCGGCCGCAGTAGCGGCAAACCATGCTGGTGAAGAGGTGCTAGTAATCGGCGCCGACTCCACACTCGAATTTGCGGGTATAAGTATGGCTAAACCCCAGAGCGCAGAAGTTGCATTCTCTTGGTGGCGAAAATATGTTGGAAAGAGCGGTCTCTTACATACTGGTCAAACGGTTATTGATGTAGCGAAAAATAAATCTGTAAGCGCACTTTCAACAACTGAAATAACTTTCGCGCAACTTAATGAAGATGAAATTCATTCTTACATCGCTACAGAAGAGCCGCTGCAGTTAGCAGGGGGTGCATCACTCGATGGAATTGGCTCCCCTTACATTTCGCATATTTCAGGTGATGCCACTGGCGTACTCGGGTTGAGCATGAATTCTCTTCGCGAGCTCTGTGAGGAACTTGGCTATCCCTGGCGAACATTGAGAGCGAGTTAAGTGATGGTTATGAAGCGCGTGCTAATTGCTAACCGTGGCGAGATTGCAATTCGAGTTGCTCGAGCGGCAAAAGATCACGGATTGGTGCCGATAGCTATCTACTCCAACGGTGACCGCAGCGCCCAACATGTTCTTGCCTGCGATGAGGCCTATTCACTGGATGGAACAACTGCTAGTGAAAGCTATCTCAACATTGAAAAAATCATCGCGATTGCAAAATCTGCTCACGCTGATGCAGTACACCCTGGATACGGCTTCCTCTCCGAAAATGCGAAATTCGCTGAAGCTGTAATTAACGCCGGTCTAATTTGGATTGGGCCACCACCTCATGCCATCTCTGCCCTCGGGGACAAAGTTTCAGCGCGGAAAATTGCGGCAAAGGTTGGTGCTCCATTAGTCGCAGGAACTGCGGATCCAGTGGAAACTTCAGATGAAGTCGTTGCCTTTGCAGAGGAACATGGCCTGCCCGTTGCAATCAAAGCTGCTCATGGTGGTGGCGGTCGTGGTCTTAAAGTTGCGCGGACGTTAGCAGAGATTCCAGAGCTCTTTGATTCAGCAGTGCGGGAGGCGGTTGCTGCCTTTGGTCGAGGTGAATGCTTTGTTGAAAGATATCTCGATCGACCTCGCCACGTAGAGACTCAAGTTCTTGCCGATTCACATGGAAATGTAGTTGTTGTCTCCACTCGTGATTGCTCACTGCAACGACGCCACCAGAAATTGGTCGAAGAAGCGCCCGCACCATTTCTTAGCGCATCTCAAATCAAAGAACTCTATGAATCGAGTAAAGCAATAATTAAGGAAGCTGGATATGTTGGCGCTGGTACCTGTGAATTTTTAGTTGGCGTTGACGGCACCATTTCATTCCTTGAAGTAAATACACGCCTTCAGGTGGAACACCCGGTTAGTGAAGAGGTTACGGGGCTTGACTTAGTTCGGGAACAGTTCCGAATCGCCACCGGTGAGAAACTCTCGTTTTCAGACCCAGAGATTCGTGGCCACTCCATTGAATTTCGAATTAATGGCGAAGATCCAGGTAAGAACTTCCTTCCAACACCTGGAGTCATTACCTCATGGCGCGCGCCATCGGGACCAGGAGTGCGCGTTGATGCTGGTTTCACTTCTGGAGATGTCATCGGCGGAAATTTTGATTCGCTCCTGGCAAAACTGATTGTTACGGGTGCTACGCGACAAGAAGCGCTCGAACGCGCCCGACGTGCACTAGATGAATTTTCCGTTGAAGGAATTGCTACTGCCCTCCCATTCCATCGTGCCGTAGTGCGGGATGCTGCATTTACCTCTGAACCATTTAAAGTTTTTACTGGCTGGATTGAAAGTGAATTCCAGAACGATATTCCGCCCTTTAATCATCCAAGTGAATCGCTTCAAGAATCGGTGATGGAGCGATTAATAGTTGAAGTGGATGGCCATCGCCTTGAAGTTGGCGTACTAAGTAATACGCCAAAGCGCCGCCGTTCGAGCACAACGCGTACCTTTAAAAACCAAGGAAACAGTCTGGCAAGTCCAATGCAGGGAACTGTTGTAAAAATTGCTGTAGCAAATGGTGATCACGTGAAAGAGGGAGATCTCATTGCGGTTTTGGAAGCGATGAAGATGGAGCAGCCGTTACTTGCACATAAAGATGGTGAGATTTCCGCGCTGAATCTGGCAGTTGGAGCGAGTATCTCCAGCGGAACTCAAATCTGCCAAATTATTTAATTACCAACTCTCAGAGGCGCGATAAGTTCCCCAGACACCACGCAAGGAATCGCAAATCTCGCCAACTGTTCCCCCGCACAATAAAGCGCTCTTAATAAGTGGCATCAGATTCTCACTCCCCTGCGCCACAACTTTTATCTTCTCCAGCGCATCAGTCAAAGCCCTCTGATCACGCTCACTCCGTAATTTCTGGAGCTTCGCACTTTGCTCAGCAGCAACCGACTCATCTACTCGCAAGGGTTGATAAGGCTCAGGAGCTGAAACAAACTCATTAACGCCGACAATTACTCGCTCTTTTCGCTCTATTTCCTGAGATATGCGATAGGCATTCTTTTCAATTTCACTCTTTTGGAAACCAGCCTCAACGCCCGCAACTGCTCCGCCTAATTCATCAACTTGAGCAATGAGCTTTTCAACCTCTTCAACTATCTGCTTGGTCAAACTCTCAATCGCCGCCGAACCAGCAAGCGCATCAACTGTGCGGGCCAAGTCGCTTTCATAAGCAATCACTTGCTGAGTGCGAAGTGCGAGAAGCGCCGCTTTCTCAGTTGGTAAGCCAAGAGCTTCGTCAAAGGAATTGGTATGAAGCGACTGGGTACCGCCGAGGACTGCTGCAATTGCTTGCAAGGTAACGCGGACAAGATTTAATTCGGGCTGAGCCGCAGTTAGCTGAACGCCTGCGGTTTGGGTATGAAAGCGAAGATGCATTGCGCGCTCATTCGAGATTCCATATCTGTCTCTAATGATCTTCGCCCAGACTTGCCGTGCGGCGCGAAACTTAGCCACCTCTTCCAAAACAGTGGTGCGAGAGACAAAGAAGAAACTCATCCTCGAAGCGACTTGTTCAATGTTCTGCCCATGGGCTTTAGCAGCATCAAGATATGCAATGGCATTGCTTAACGTAAATGCCACTTCTTGTACTGGGTTCGCTCCGGCTTCTGCCATGTGGTAGCCAGAGACTGAAATTGAATTCCACTTAGGTAAATTGTTTGAGCAGTATTCAAATATGTCACAGATCAAGCGCATCGAAGGTTTTGGTGGGAAAATGTATGTACCTCGAGAGATGTACTCTTTCAAAATATCATTTTGAATAGTTCCGCTAATTTGATCAGCCGAAACACCTTGTTCTGAGGCAACAATTTCATACATGAGCAACAAGATTGCTGCTGGAGCGTTAATTGTCATTGAAGTGGAAACTTTGTCGAACGGGATACCTTTAAAAAGTTGACGCATATCTTCTAGCGAATCGATGGCGACGCCTACTCTGCCCACTTCTCCCAATGATTGTTTGGCATCGGAATCAAATCCCATCTGAGTGGGTAAATCGAAGGCAACAGATAACCCGCCAGTCCCTGCCGCCACCAACTGGTGGTAGCGCTCATTAGATTCTTTTGCAGAGCCAAAACCTGCATATTGCCTCATCGTCCATGGCTTACGCAGGTACATCTCTTCATAAATACCGCGCGTAAATGGGAAGACACCCGGCTTCTCGCGTGAAACTGCTTCCGCGTTGGAATTCCCACCATCATTTAAGTAGTCCGGCTTCAGCGGAAATCCAGACTCCGTATTTGCGCTCACCTGTGAATCTTATCTCTCCCGGAGTGGCATGAAGAAAAAATCTACTATTACTCAATACTCTCTCGCGTATGAGAAAAATCATGGCGATTTCACTCACTCTCGCCATTTCAGTGAGCGTCCTTCCAGGTGCTGCAGAGGCAAAAAATGCAATTGGTGGTGGTCGCCTTGGAGAGAAAGGCGTTATTTACAACTCCGCCGAAGGAGATGGGGTTTCAGCTCCTCCAGAAACTTCAGCCCTCTCTTATCTTGTTGCTGATTTCGAAACAGGAGAAGTGTTGGCAGCAAAAAACCCACATAAAAAGCTGCCACCAGCGAGCACGTTGAAAACTCTCACCGCGCTCACGCTCCTCTCTCGAATAAATATGAATAGGACTTACACCGGAACATGGCGCGAACCGAGCACCATTGGAAACAAAGTTGGCATTTGGAAAAATCGTAAATATAAAGTTCGTGATATTTGGTATGGATTAATGCTCCACTCTGGTAATGATGCGGGCGTAGCGCTAGCCAATATGAGCGGCGGTATCAAGAAAACTGCGAAGTTGATGCGCGCAAAAGCGGAATCTATCCAAGCTTACGACACCATTCCAAAGAGTCCACATGGGCTAGATACGCCAGGACAGGTCTCTAGCGCATATGATCTTGCGTTGATTGCTCGAGCTGCTATGAAAAATAAGAATTTTAGAAAAATAGTGGCGACAAAAACCTATGTATTTCCTCATTCAGGACCTCGAAATGTCAACCGTAAAATTAAAAACCTTAATAAGTTGATGTTTACCTATCCAGGGGTCATTGGTGTCAAGACCGGCTACACGACAAAAGGTCGGAACACTTATATTGGAATCGCAAAGCGAGATGGTCGAACGATCATCATTACCTTCATGCACCTACGCTACGGCCGCGATGCGCTAGCGAAAAAACTCTTCGATTGGGGTTTTGATGCGGTGGGAAATGTTGATCCAGTTGGTGAGTTAGTTTAAAAGAGTTACTTTGTTCGTGGCAGTAACCCGAGTGAGTTATAGACCGTAGCCAGTGTTTGTGATGCAACGGCTTCGGCACGATCTGCACCTTCTCGCAAAATCGCAAGTAATGCGCTTTCATCCTGTAGATATGAGAGGGCGGTCTCGCGGATTGGCTTTAGGGTTTCGGTAACTACCTCGGCTACATCTTTTTTGAAGTCTCCGTAGCCTTTTCCTGCATATTCACTTTGAATAGTGGAGACGCTCCGCCCAGTTATAGCGCTATATATGGAGAGTAAATTGCTAATTCCCGGCTTGGCCTCCTCATCAAAAGTGATTTCACGACCAGTATCAGTGACGGCGCTCTTTATTTTCTTAATATTTGATTCTGGCGTATCAAGCAGCTCAATGACTCCCGCCATACTCGCTGCAGACTTACTCATCTTTGCGGTGGGTTCTTGAAGATCCATAATTTTCGCTGTGCTCTTAAGGATATGCGCGCCAGGAACAGTGAAGATGTTTCCAAACCGAGAGTTAAATCGCTGCGCCAAGTCTCGCGTTAATTCAATATGTTGACGCTGATCTTCTCCTACCGGCACTAACTCTGGTTGATAGAGCAAAATATCAGCTGCTTGGAGCATTGGATATGTAAATAACCCAACAACTGTTCGGACTGTCCCGCTCTTTTGCGATTTATCTTTAAATTGCGTCATGCGATTGGCTTCGCCAAATCCAGTAATGCATTCGAAAACCCAGCCAAGTTGATTATGGGCAGGTACGTGTGACTGGATAAAAAGCGTAGATTTCTTTGGATCAATTCCAATTGCCAAAAGCTGTGCCGCTGATGCCAGAATTCGTTTCCGTAATAGCGCTGGATCTACTTCAACAGTTAAGGCATGAAGATCAACGATGCAGTAGTAAGCATCGTGTGAATCTTGTAATTCGACCCATTGCGTCAATGCGCCAAGATAATTTCCTAGGTGAAAAGAGTCATGAGTTGGCTGAATGCCAGAGAGAACGCGCTTTGCCATTCTTACCCCTACCCTTTGCCCTGTGAATCCGATGACTGTTCACCTTGATTGGATAAAAGTACCCGAAGTGCAGCTGGTCGCTTACCTTCGACTGCTTCGACAATCAATTCACATCCAGGAAGTTCCACTCGATCCCCAACTTCAGCGATTCTTCCTAATTTATGGGTGAGTAATCCACCAATGCTCTCGTAAGGGCCCTCAGGGAATTGATAGCCAATCTCATCGCTCACTTCAGCAAGATTAGTTAAACCATCGATATGAAATTCCCCCACTTTTGTCAGGCGAACTTCGTCTAATTCGTGGTCGTCATACTCATCGCGAATTTCCCCAACGAACTGTTCTACTAAATCTTCAAGGGTAATGATGCCATCCGTGCCACCATATTCATCGACCACAATCGCGATATGGGATCCTTCTGCGCGCATTTGTGAAAGTACCGGGAGTAACTCTTTCGTACCTGGAATAAAAGGTATTGGTCGAATCAGCTCATCGATTCTTGTTTGCCGTTCATGCAACTGAGGATCTAACAAATCTCGAACGTTGATAAATCCAATTACATCATCGAACGAGCCTTTTACAACGGGATATCTTGAATGGCCAGTTTCAATAATTACCTTGATTGCCTGCGGAAGTGATAATTCACTATCCAGAAAATCAACTTCGGTCCGCGGAACCATTATGGAATGAATCTGACGATCACTTGCTTCGAAAACTTCCTCAACAATCTCTTTCTCCGCGCGGGTAAATGCATGATGACCGCTGAGTAAATCGAGAAGCTCCTCTTCAGACATCTGCTCTTTCGACGCCTTGGGATCTACTCCAAATGCTCGTACCAACAAATCTGTTGAGTGGGAGAGAAGCCAAATGATTGGTCGGAATAAGCGCGCAATAACTTCGACAGCGCCTGCACTTGCTAGCGAGATGGGAACTGCGCGCACGATCGCAATGCGCTTTGGAGTTAATTCACCAATAATCAGTGAGACGTAGGCGATGACTAAGGTCAATCCAATGAGTGAAAGTAACTCCGCAAAATTTTTCTTTAAGCCAAGATCTTCGAGCGCTGGTGCGATGTATCGACCGAGTCGCTCCGCGCCGATTGCGGCAGAGAGAAAGCCGAAGACGGTAATCCCCACCTGGATTGCGGCGAGAAAACGATTGGGATTGGAGGTGAGTGCAGCGACCCGAGCGCCCCGTTTACCCGTTCCAGCCAGCTGCTTAACCTGGCTCTCCCGGAGGGAGATGAGGGAAATCTCCGCCGCCACCAAGAGCGAGGAGAGGCCAATCAAGGCAAGGACGATGGCGATATCGCCTAGGACTTCCCGCACCGAACTGGACACCCTTTAAGAGTAGCGCCACAGGCGCGCCCCTTTCTCATTATGGGAGTTTGAGGTACTTTTTCCCCGTCCTCAACCGAGGATGACCTATCTCCAACGGATCGTCCGGCACGTACCTGCCGGGAGAGGGA
>DAIRSQ010000019.1:0-13180 GCA_036804325.1 Candidatus Nanopelagicaceae bacterium
TCTACTTGAGAGTGAGCGCCATCTCAAAACTTGGCGAGAAGGTAGAGGTATTCCGAGCGCTCTACAAATACCAAAGGCTTTTTCTTTTTTGTGTCGCAGAAATTTTGCTCTCTAAATCTTCAATTGGAGCGCGCAGTACGAACAGTAGGGGTTAATGGCGTTGCGATATCAATGAAACGAGCGCCTTTATTCTCAGGCGCCGCAAGAAGGGCGCTCAGCACCGTGAGTTTTGCCTCTTGATCGGCCACTGCTCCCCAGAGAATTTTCAAACCACCGCGAAGGGTTAGAGTGATTGAGGCCTTACTCGGAATCTCGATGAGGGTGACTTTCTTTCGAATTTTTTTCGGTAACGCATTATTAATTGTTATGGCATCCACAATAAAACGTCGATCGCCGGAGATGACTGGTACTCCCTTTGGAGGTCGAGCGACTTCAACGAAAGTCGTACCGCTGATATCACCTAGAAGATATTTACCTTGATTTGTAGCAAGTGCGATTTCAACTTTGCGCAATGTGAGCGCAATTTCAACGGTGTGCAACGGTTTTCGATTTATTTCAACCCGCGCAATTTCCGGATACATACTAAGTGAGCGTGCAACTGCTCCAGCATTGATTCGTGCCAACTTGTCGCCCTTAGCAATACCGCTTTTGGTTATAACTTTTTTAGAAGTTAAAGTTTTTGATCCATCAATCCCAGCGACTTCAATCTTTCGTACCTCAAAGACGCTAGACCAACCAAAGAGGTATCCAAGAAGTGAAAATAAAAGAATTGGGATAAGGAGCGTTTTTGCTTTAGCGTTCATTAATCGCCGAAAGTATCTGAGGTGCCAATGAAGTCACATCTCCGGCTCCTAGAGTGAGAATGATGTCGCCAGGTTGCGCATTTGTTAAGGCTATATCGATAGCGCTCATTAAATTAGGTTCAAAAACCGCCGCTCCCCCTAATTGCGATATTGCTAGGGCAATAGCTGCGCTACTTGCGCCAGGAATTGGCTCTTCACCGGCACCATATATATCGAGCACGATTACTTGATCTGCGCTCCGAAGTGCTTTAGCAAAGTCATCGTTAAAGGCGAGCGTTCGAGAGTAGCGATGTGGCTGAAAGATGGCGATTACTTTGCCAGTCTCTGCAGCTAGCCGGGCGGTTGCGATGGTGGCTCTGATCTCTGTGGGGTGATGGGCGTAGTCATCGATAACGCGAATACCTTTGGCTTTGCCTCGCAATTCAAAGCGGCGACCAACTCCGGTAAAGGTTCCTAAAGCTGCAATCGCTTCGGAGGTCGGAGCGCCAAGGAGAAGTGCCATCGCAAGCGCCGCTCCAGAATTTTCGATGTTATGTACTCCTGGGATAACCAATTTCACTTCGCCAAGGGTTCTGCCCTGCCAGGTGGCTCGATAGATTGAAGAGTCAGCTCCAGTATAGATATGAGAAATTCGTAAATCTGCTCCCTCGCCCTGTCCATATAAATAGGTTTCGAGCCCTAATTCGTGAGCCCTCTTCGCAAGACGCGCACTTCCTTCATCATCGCTACAGAGAACTACTCCTTGCTTGACCGTTCCGAGGAGCTGTTCAAAAGCCTGGTTGATTGCATCCTGATTAGCGAAGTGGTCGACATGATCTATTTCAACATTGGTCACGATTGCAAAATCTGGATGGTACTCAATAAATGACCCGTCTGACTCGTCGGCCTCAACGACAAAGAATTTACCTTGTCCATGATGTGAGTTAGCTCGCGAATCATGAGGGGTGCCGCCGATAGCAAATGAGGGATCCAAACCAAGATTTTGCAGGGTGACTGTCAACATCGATGTGGTCGTTGTTTTGCCGTGAGTACCCGCTATAGCGATTGAGGTGTATCCCGACAGTAGCGTTGCCAGCGCTTGTGCGCGACTAATGACCGGAATACCGCGCTCTCGTGCAGCACGAAGTTCAACATTATTCTCTTTAATCGCACTGGAGATAACTACTGTCTTCGCGTCGCCTAGGTTTTCTGCGCTATGACCAATATGTATTGCACCACCACGAAGGGCAAGCGCCTCCAAAGTTGTCGAGTTTTTAACATCAGAGCCTGATATCGCCAAACCTCGATCAATACATATTCGAGCAATACCACTCATTCCTGCCCCACCTACACCTATAAAATGTATTGGCGGATTAAGTGCTCCCATACGCTGATTCTCGCCCATCGTTATTCGATTCGCTTCTTTCGACGCAAGGTTCCTAATTGATTGATTTCTCGAGCCAAAATCTCTGCCGCGGATCTCTTGCCTGTTCCAAATTTAACTGGCTCTCGAGACCGTAACTCAATAGCTGCAATTAACTGCTCAGATGTTAGTTCGCTATTACCAATTACTGTGATGGCGCCCTGTTGAGCAAGGGCGCGAGCATTAAGTAACTGCTCACCATTGCCAATATTGAGTGGCACCAAAACCGCCGGTAAACCAGTTGCGCCAATTTCGGCACAGGTACCTGCGCCACTTCGAGAGACAACTACATCAGCAGCTAGGTAAGCCTTATCCATCTCAGCGATATACGGCAGAGGGTGGTAATACTGACGCGATGCTGGCAAGTCATTTGTCGGGCCTACGGAGTGCAAAATTTGAAAACCATTACTTGCTAAGTGTTCAACCGCGCCTTGGGTCGCCTCATTTATCTTTGCCGCCCCCAACGATCCACCGAAAATCAAGACCGTTTTTCGATTCGCATCTAAACCGAATGAGGCGCGGGCATCACGCTGCAAAGTCAGTCGCTCATTTGGCGAGAGGGCCGCAAGAGCGGAGATGGATTGACGTATTGGTAATCCAATGACCGATTCTGGCCCCCAACCTTCTATGGGAAAATTTGTGAAGGCTTTGGTCGCCAAAGACTTTCCGAAACGGTTCGCTAATCCCGGCAACGCATTAGCCTCATGGATAACAAGAGGAACCTTGCTCAGTGCAGCAGCACAATATGCAGGTAAAGAAAGATACCCTCCAAAGCCAACAACCACATCTACCTCGTGGCTTTTGATAATTTTTCTAGTTCTGGATACCGCTATTGCAACTCTTGGCAAGAATGTCAACAAATCTAAATTAAGTTTTCGAGGAAAATCAGTCTTTGGAACTAGATAAAATTTAGCTGACGCTTTCTTTAATAGCGATAGCTCAGTTCCCTTAGTCGTTGCCAAGTAAATCGACTTGAGTTTTTTCCCATCAATATTTGGTAATAATAGATTTAGGGCCTCTTCAGTTGCCATTGCTGGCAATAAGTGACCAGCGGTTCCGCCACCAGCAAAGAGCACAACTAATTCTTTCTCGTTCATCGTCCGCGCCACTCTAGGAGCTTTGGGCGAGCATCAAAATAACGCTTTGCCTCGGGTTCGCGCCGCGCAATGCCAAGGATGAAAGCAAGACCAGCCATCGACGAAACCAATGCCGAACCGCCATAAGAAACTAGCGGCAGGGGAAGGCCCACAACAGGGAAGACTCCAGTAACTGAACCGATGTTTATTGAAGCTTGCGTAATGATCCAGGTAGTTATGCCGGCAACTGCATAACGCGAGAATGGATCACGAGTTGCGATAGCAGTTTTAATGCCAGCCCAGGCAATCATGAAAAAAGCGAGGATCACTATCGTGGTGCCTAGCAAACCAATCTCTTCACCAATAACGGCAAAGATAAAATCAGTGTGCGCTTCTGGTCCCAAATTGCCCCATTTTTGTCGACTGCCCCCGAGGCCGACTCCAAATAAACCGCCGGTAGCAAGGGCCATTCGGGAGTGTGCAGGTTGCCAACCCAAACCTAAATAATGTGCAGCAGAGAACGGATCGAGAAATGCCGTTAATCGATTGAGCAAGGTTGGTCGAAGTAGCGCCAATCCAATAATCGCCGCAAGGCAAATACTTCCAATCAACATAAGGCGAGAAATTTTCTCTCCTGAAACAAAGAGCATGCCCAAAAGTATGAGTGTGAGGACCATTACGGTGCCAATATCTTTACCTAGAAGAATTAATCCAGCAATTGCACCAAATCCGCAGATAAGCGCACCGGTCCCTTGATTTCGCAAAAATTCCCCACGTTCTACTCGAGCGAGGATAAAGGCTGCCCAGATAATGAGAGACATTTTTGTGAACTCACTTGGTTGAATAGTAATTGGGCCTAAATGAATCCAGTTTCGATTGCCATTGATTTCCAGGCCAATCCCATTAACAAAAACTAGACATAACATAACAGCTGAGCCAAGAAGTAATGGGGGAGAAATTTTTCGCCAGCCTTTTGTCGGCATTTTAAATGCGAGATACCCAAGAAATATTCCCACACCAAACCAGAGCATTTGGCGAAAGAGAATGGAAAATGAAGAACCGGAATTTGAATAAGAGCGCACCCCAGAAGCAGAGAGAACCATCAAAAGCCCCATGAAAATTAATACGCCCATCCCCGAAAGCAAAACGTAGAATGGAGCTGTTGGATGGGCTAATAATGGCTTCCTCTCCTCTGCCATTTATTCTTCACCAACCAATTCTTTAACTGCCTCGACAAACAACTCGCCACGCTCGGCATATGATTGAAACTGATCCATTGATGCGCACGCAGGTGCAAGAAGAACAGTATCTCCATCTTTTGCAATCCGACTAGCCGCAAGGATTACCTCACGCATCAACTGCTTTGACCGCTCCCCCGAATCCAATGAGCGATCCTCATCGATCAAAATAATTGGCGTTTCTGGTGAGTGGCGCAATAACGCTTCTTCAATTAACGCCCGATCTGTGCCAATCAAAATTGCCGCACGAACTTGTTGATGTCGTCGCTTCACCAATTTCTCAATATCTGCCCCCTTAGCCAGACCACCTGCAATCCAGATTATGGAATTAAAAGCTGCGAATGCGGCATTTGTGGCATGAGGGTTTGTTGCCTTCGAATCATTTACCCACAAAATGCCATCTTTACGGAGAACTGTTTCGATTCGATGGTGGCCCGGTGTGAACGTACGCAACCCTTCGCTAATTGCATTTGGTTCAATTCCTAGTGCGCGAGCTAAGCCCGCTGCAGCAAGCGCATTTGAAACATTATGTGGTGCTGGCGGATTAATGTCCGAAAGTTGAGCGAGCTCCGTCGCAATGTTTTGCGCTCCGGTGAATGCGCGGTCCACCAATAGATCTTCCACTACTCCTAACTCTCCATATTGTGGAACTTGGAGAGTGTACGTTGAGAGCTCTCGAGTCTTAATCAAAGAGTCAATTGCACCGTGCAACCTTGGGTCATCTCCATTGATGAGAATATGCTCGGCGCCGTTAAAGATTTTTAGTTTTGCTTGAAGATAGTTTTCAAAATTTCCATGCCAGTCGAGGTGATCATCATCTATGTTGAGCAATGCCGCTGCATTTAATCTAAGAGAAGTTGTCCAATGTAATTGAAACGATGAAAGTTCTACGACAAGGTACTCAATAAATTCCCCTGAAGTGAGCACTTCAATAACGGGAGTTCCCACATTTCCACAAGCCATTACCCTCTTGCCAGCAGCTTTCAGGATTGATTCGACCATTCCGACTGTTGAGGTTTTCCCGTTGGTGCCAGTAACGCCAATCCAAATTCTTTTTTGATTCTTGCCCGCACTAGTTTGTTGTTGATCCTGAATGAAGGAAAATTCAATCTCCCCCATAACCTGGCTACCACTTGCCTGTGCGGCAAGAAGCATTGGGTGATCTGGCTTCCAACCAGGAGAGGTAATGACTAATGGGGGGATCTGCTTTGGTATTTCAAAGGAGACGTCTATCCCGAATGTATTGAGCTCATTTGCCAACTGGCGATGCTTGAGATCATCACGCTCTTCATAAACCAGAACCTCATATCCAAGCTTCGATAGCGCACGTGCGCACGCCTCACCGGTTACACCTAATCCGGCAATTAATACTCGAGACATCGCTTATCCAGTTACCCACGCGCCATAGAACAGCCCTAGACCTCCAGCAACCATGATTCCCGCAATAATCCAGAATCTAATTACGATAGTTACTTCGCCCCAACCCATAAGCTCAAAGTGATGCTGGAGCGGCGCCATTCGAAAAATTCTCTTTCCTTTTGAAATTTTAAAATAGCTCACTTGAATAATTACCGAGAGAGTGATTAGCGCAAATAATCCGCCAACAAGCGTGAGCAGTAATTGCGTTCGCAAGGCAATTGCTAGGCCAGCAAGGGCGCCCCCGAGAGCAAGAGAGCCGGTATCTCCCATAAAAATTTTTGCTGGACTTGCATTCCACCATAGAAAGGCAAAACATGCACCGCTTAACGCCGCAGCCAAAACTGCCAAGTCAAGAGGATCGCGCACTTCATAACAATTTGGACCTGCCGATATCGCGCAGCTCTGTCCAAACTCCCAAACGCCAATGAGGATAAAGGCACCGAAACTCATCACCGCAGCGCCAGTTGCCAATCCATCGAGGCCATCAGTCAGATTCACGCCATTACTCGTTGCGGTAATCATGAAGAACACCCAGATAACTACAAGAACCGCACCGAGTTTAATTGAAGTATCTCGGACAGTAGAAAGATTTAACGAGACAGGAGTTAAACCACGTTCGTCCGGAAAATTTAACCCCGCAACAGCAAAAGTAAGAGCTACTACGCTTTGCGCCGCCATTTTTGTCCGCGCTCTAAGTCCCAATGATCGTTGTTTCGAAACTTTCAACCAATCATCAAGGAAACCAACGAGTCCGAGCCCAGCCATAAGTGCAATCACCAGTAGTGCGGATATTGTCACCGCTCTTTGCGTAATAAGGTGGGTGAGAAAATAACTCGCAATCACCGAAGCGATAATTACCGTCCCGCCCATAGTGGGTGTGCCCCGCTTGGTGTGGTGTGTGGTGGGGCCATCATCACGTATAAATTGTCCATAGCCGCGCTTTACCAGAATGCGGATGGCAGCAGGAGTTCCGAAAAAGGCAAAGAGAAAGGCGAGAGCGCCGGCGCTAAGAATTCCTCTCAATGCACTTCCACCTACAATCCTGTTTCTTCTTCATTGTGATCTCGCATGAGGGAGGTTTTCAGCGCATCACTCAGTTTCTCAAGCCCTTCGGCTCGGGAACCCTTAACTAGTATCACATCTCCCGATGTAATTTCAGCGGATATCGCCAATGCCTCCTCGAAAGAAGAGAGATGCTTCACTACCGAATCAGAGGATTTTTCTTCCTCTGCAAGGTTTCCATATTCTGGAGTCCGCACCGCAACGATGTGGTCAATCTCCATTTCGTTAGCAAAGGCAGTTATTGCTCGGTGATCTTGCTCTGAACTTTCGCCTAATTCATGCATCTTTCCAAGAAAAGCCCAGGCTCTACCACCTCGTTCCTGTGCAAAATACCTGAGAGTTTCTAGCGCAGCTCTCATGCTCTCGGGATTGGCGTTATAAGAATCATTAATTAAGAGAATTGAACCAATCTCTGAAATTTCCATCCGCCATTTACTTTCAATTTCTGCGGTTGATAAACCGATGGCAATTTTCTCGATTGAAATCCCAAGAGCCGTGGCGATGGATGCAGCCGCGAGCGCATTTGGAACTTGGTGTCTGCCAATCAATCGCAAAGCTACTGGTTCTCTTCCCGCTTTGGTGACAAGGTCAAAATGGGCGCGACCCTCACGAATTTCAATATCAGCGCCGCGAACATCACAATGAGAACTCTCACCAAATAACATCACTTGGGCGGGCGTAACCTTTGCCATCTGAGGTGTGTATTCGTCATAAGTACCAAGAATTCCTATTGCATCATCAGTTAAGTTCGCCACCATCTCTGATTTTGTTTTTGCAATTCCCGCTCGCGAACCAAATTCACCAATATGTGCAGTGCCAACAACGAGAACTACGCCAATATCTGGTTTCGCTATTTTCACCAGGCGTGCGATATCACCAAAGTGTCTAGCGCCCATTTCTAAAATACAGAATTTCGTTTTCTCGGTGGCGCGAAGCAAGGTCAGAGGCACGCCCAGATCATTATTAAAGGATTGCGTTGGCGCCACTGTTTCGCCGGCAAGTGAGAGTACGTGACGAGTAATATCTTTTGTAGTTGTCTTACCTTGAGAACCAGTGATTCCGATAACTTTCATGGCGGGCAAACGTCGTCTTACTTCCGCAGCTAATTTGCCTATGGCTTCAATCACATCAGTGACGACGATACAGCTCTTACCAACTTCCCTAGTGGTCAGTGAGGTAACCGCTCCAGCATTAAGCGCATCAACAACATAATCATGACCATCGACATTCTCTCCCTTAAGGGCGAGAAAAATTCCTCCAGGGATAGGTGCCCGAGAATCAAAGAATGGCGCGCTACTGACTAGTTCGTTTTCATTCTTTGCATCGCCTAATAATTGGCCGTTTACAATTGAAGCGATTTCGCCAACCGTCAGGTTAATCATTGGAGTTTTCCAATTATTTCTCGAGTTACCTCGCGATCGTCAAATGGATAGATAACCCCGTTAATTTCTTGTCCAGCCTCATGACCTTTACCTAGAATCAAAACAAGATCACCTGGCATAGCAAGTTCCAAGGCAAGTTCTATAGCGTTGCGACGATCTATCTCGGTCTGCACATTGGTAAAGCGTTCGGGCCCCATTTGCGTAATGATTGAGAGTTCATTTTCACTACGTGGATTGTCACTGGTGAATATCGCTAGGTCACACCCTTGAGCGAGCGCCGCCCCCATCAATGGACGTTTACTTGCGTCTCGATCTCCCCCGCATCCCAGTACGCCAATGATTCGACCAGAGTGATTTGTTCGCACGGCAGTAATAACCCTTGTTACTGCATCAGGAGTGTGTGCGTAATCTATTAAAACCTGCACTCCACCTGGATGAGCCAATTTCTCAAGTCGTCCTGGCGCGCCATGTGCATTGGCAAGCGTTGCTGCTGCACTTAGTGGATCGATACCGCTATCTACCGCTAGCGCAATCGCCATCATTGCATTTGCAACGTTGTACTCGCCCAGCAGAGGGGTACTGACATCAAGCAAAATCCCATTGGGTCCCCGAAGTGAAAAATGCATACCTCTCTGGGTTGTTGTTGGGAAATCAACAAGATGCCAAGCAGCCTTTCGATTTGATAATGAGATATCTAACGCTGGAATTGATGCCTCCGCATAGAGGCGTGCACCCCATTCAGTGTCGGTAGAAATTACCGCACTCTCTGCAAAGGAAAGTGTAAATAACCTTCTCTTTGCTCGATAATAATTTTCCATATCGCCATGAAAGTCGAGATGATCTTGCGAAAGGTTTGTAAAAGCGACCGCTGCAAATCGTGTGCCATCTACACGGTGCAGGGCAAGGGAATGGCTCGATACTTCCATCACCACATTAGAGATGTGTCGTTCACTAAAAGTGGCTAGCAGCGCTTGTAAATCTGGGGCCTCAAGAGTAGTTCGAACACTTGGAAACCTTTCCTTTCCAACTTTCACTTCCACTGTGCCCATCAGGCCACTTTCTCTCTTACTTTCCCGCCAAATGTGATCTAAGAGGTAAGTAACGGTCGTCTTTCCATTGGTGCCGGTTACACCGTATAAACGTAAATCATGTGAGGGTGCTCCATAAAACCATGATGAGAGTGGGCCAAGAGCTCCGCGCAAATTATTGGTAACAAGGATCGGCAGAGCTTGGTCTTTCTGGGAATTACCTGCTCGCCAAATTTCAAAGCCAGCTTCATCTGTAAGAATCGCGGCAGCACCTGCGCTCCTGACTTGATCGAGAAAGGCAATACCGTGGGTATTTACCCCTTGGAGTGCAACAAAAAGATCGCCAGATTTTATTTTTTGTGAATTAAGTGAGAGAGCGTGAATTAATGAATTTTCTTTTGAGTGAGAAACTTCTAGAAAATCAGCAATTTGATTTAACGTACGCGAGTACTCATACTGCAGCAAATCTCGCATGGCTACCTTTTTTCTGAGGCGGTTGCAATTTTTGTTTCTTTAGCCAACTTATCAAGTGCGCTCTTATCGGATGGGTAAGGAACTAATTCTTCTCCTGATGGCGGAACGCGATAACTTTTCAGAGCGTAAGAAATAACAGACTTAAATACCGGGCCGCCTAGATAGCCTCCCCAGTGGATTCCAACTGGATTCTGCACGGTAACGCTCATTACAAAGCGTGGTTTGTCCGCTGGGGCAAAACCTATAAATGAGGCGGTGTAACCGCGGTAGCAACCGCAATTTCCATCATAACGTTGAGCGGTACCAGTCTTTCCCGCTACCCGATAACCAGGGATTGCGGCGCGGACTGCAGTACCACCTTCTTGGACCACGCTCTCCATCATGACGCTCAATTGCTTTGCCACATCATTAGAGATTACGCGACGAGTTTCTGGTCGTGCAGTTGCCGTGTAGTGACCTGAGGAATCACTAGTACCTGCGATTAAAGTGGGAGTTACTCGTACTCCAGAATTAGCAATTGTCGCGAAAACGCTCGTTGCCTGAATTGCTGTAACCGAATAGCTCTGTCCAAAAGCAACTGTTGGAAAAGTAGAGCGCGACCACTTCTCGACGGGATTCAAAATACCGGCCGGCTCTGCAGGTAGGCCCAACCGTACCCGCTCTCCAATTCCAAACTTTCTCAAATAAGAGAAGAGCGTGTTTTCACTCATCCGCTCGCTAATTTTAATTGTTCCTACGTTGCTTGATTTGGCGAGAATTCCTGTTGAAGTTAATTTCCACACTGGATGATTGTCATGATCTTTAAATGTTTTACCTGCTCTTCGGATTTTGTCGGGAGTTTTAAAGACTGTTGTTGGCGTGACTACTTTCTCTTCAAGTGCTGCAGCCATGGTGATGACTTTTCCCGTTGAACCAGGTTCATAAACATCTTGTACTGAAGGGATTTTCAACAATGATGCCTTTGTGTGTGAAAAGTTATTGGGATCAAATCCTGGAGCAGTAGCGAGTGCAAGAATTTCACCCGTCGTTGGGTCAATGATTACTGCGCTGACCGAACTAGCTTTGGTCTCTTTGGCAAGTGCGGTGATTGCATCTTCAGCCGCCCACTGCAAATCGCGATCAATAGTTAACCGAACTGATTTTCCAGCTTTAGGAGGAATCAAAACTTGGCGGGCAGATGGAATAGATGGTCCCCCGCCATTTTCATATGTGAAGACTCCATCTGTTCCAGCAAGGATGTTATTCAAGGAAGATTCCATTCCGCCGCCACCAACTCCTGCTGAATTCACAAAACCAAGAAGTGATGCTGCGAGATATTTCTCTGGATAATCTCTCGTGAAGCCGCGCTCACTAAAGAACCCACCAATTCGTTCAGATAGCTTTCCAGATTCATTCTCAACCGCTAACGCCGCTTTGATGTTCTTCCACTGCGCGGGAGTGATATCACGAGCGACATATGCAAATTTCCGTTTTCCTACGAGTCTTGATTTCACATAGGAAACGCTCTCGCCAATTATGGGCGCCACAATTTCTGCTGCGCGTTGTGGTCTATTAATCAAAGTTTGATCTACCACTAAATCAATTGATTCGATACTTCGAGCAAGGACGTTTCCATTGCGATCAGTTATTTCTCCACGTGGGGCGGGAAGCTTTGCGGTCTTAGTAAGTTCTCGAGTTGCGCGCTCTGCATACTCTTGCGCGTTTACCGCTTGAACATCTACCAACCGAAGAAAAAAAGTCACAAAAAGAATTGCTACTAGAAGAAGTGTTGCCCGCAATCTGCCTTGGGCCATCCGAAGTGGGCTCATGGCTTCACCGGTGCGCTTTCAACTTTTGGACGAAGATCAAGAAATTCAGGCAATCCACTTGGCACCATTCCGAGCGTGCGCGCCCTTTTCGCCAACATATGTGGTGCGGAGAACCTGGCAACCTGTGCAGTGACCGCTTCCTCTTGATCAGCAATTGCCTGTACCTCAATTTTTAAGCGGTGTAATTTAATTGAATCTTGGTTAAGAGCCATATTTAGCGCCATCACCATCAAAATACTGGTGATAAGTGCACCGAAAACTAACGAAACAAAAGCGGTGGTGGTTACTGATTTTCCTTCGACAACTCTTAGATCCTGGACTAAACGCAAGAGTGGTTCTGGTGTTCGCGCGCTTGGCACCGATTTAACTAGCGGCAATTTTCGGGCAGTAAGCGCCATTATGCTGCCCTTCTTTCGATAGCTCGAATACGGACCGATTGCGCCCGTGGATTTAGATCCATCTCTTGCGCGCTCGCACCTTCACTTGCGCGGGTAAGTAATTGATATCGAGCAGGTTTGGGTTCTACCGGTAAACCATGAGGAACGTCCGTGCTGCTCACATCTGCGAAAGCGCGTTTAACAATTCGATCTTCCAGCGAGTGATAAGAGAGCACAACCATCCGCCCGTTAATTGCTAATAGCTCTAATGCAGAGGGAATTGCCCGCTCTAATACTTCGATTTCATTATTTACATAAATGCGAAGGGCTTGGAAAGTTCGCTTTGCGGGGTTCCCACCAGTACGACGAGTAGCCGCAGGGATACTCTCTTTCACAATTTGCGCCAGAGCGGTTGTTGAAGTTACTGGGGCTACTTTTCGCGCATCGATAATTCGCGCCGCAATTCGACTTGCAAATTTCTCTTCGCCATATTCGCGAATGATTCGGGTTAGCTCTTCGTGAGAATAATTATTGATGACTTCGTTAGCGCTTACTCCTGCGCTTTGATCCATTCGCATATCAAGAGGAGCATCGTGCGAGTAAGCAAATCCACGATCACTTTGATCGAGTTGCATCGAAGAAACGCCCAAATCAAAAAGGATTCCATGTACTTGGGTAATTCCCTGATCGCTAGCTACTTCAGAAATGTGATCATAAACGGCATGCACAAGCGTGGTGCGGTTTCCAAATCGAGCAAGACGAGTCGCTGCTTTCTCTAACGCGCTTTTATCTCTATCAATTCCAATTACATGCAAGGCAGGAAACTTCTCAAGTAACGCTTCAGTATGCCCACCAAGACCAAGCGTTGCATCAATCAAATAAGGTGAAGAAACTGAAAGTGCTGGAGCAAGTAATTCGAGCGTTCGTTCGAGCGCTACTGGAATATGTTCATTTGCTATCACTTTCATCACCTTCCCCTCTTTCATTTCTCTGACTTACTCTTTTGCTTTGTTTTACTTTGTTTTACCTTTTTATTAACTAACTAGACCCTGGTTCTTGGACACCGCCGCCGGACGGATCGATCGGCGCCGGGGAAGGGGCGTCGATACTC
>DAIRSQ010000020.1:0-13040 GCA_036804325.1 Candidatus Nanopelagicaceae bacterium
CCGACGCCATTAAAGAGCGCAACAAGTTGTGGCATCTGAGTGAGTTGCACTTTCCGTGCAGCAGGTACGCCAATAATCAGACCTACGAGAATGGCGAGAAGTATTAACGGAAGATTCTTCAGTGGAAGGTGATCTCCATAAAAGAAGACCACCAGCGTTGCGATAGTGGCACCAGCAGCTCCGATGAGATTACCGCGACGAGCGGTCTTAGGATGTGAAAGACCCTTTAGTGCGAGGATAAAACAGATAGCAGCTACGAGGCCAATGAGGTCATAGAGATTTCGACTCATCTATTTATTTCACCTCATCACTTTTCGGTGTCGGTGATTTTTTTGGCTTAAACATCTCAAGCATTCGATCGGTAACAACAAAGCCACCAACCATGTTGATGGTCGCTAACACAATCGCAACTAACGAAAGGCTTAATTGAAGAGTGTTATCGCTATGCGATGCCACGATTATCGCGCCGACAAGAATCACGCCGTGAATAGCGTTGGCACCACTCATTAATGGAGTATGGAGCGTAGATGAAACCTTGGAGACCACTTCAAAGCCAACAAATACTGCAAGAACAAAGATTGAAATAAGCGCTAATCCACTACTCATCGCGAACCTCCACCAGAACTAGCGCCAGAATTAGCGAGAGCGGTTTTCGCGCCTTCATGGCGTACTTCACCGTGGTGCGTCACAGCGCTTGCCGCAATAATTTCATCATCGAAATCAAGATGTAATGAGCTTTTATTCGCACCACTAGCATCGCTCTCGCTCTTGACCATTAACATCAGCAAGTTCATGCAATTCTTTGCAAAGAGTTGCGAGGCGTGGAAGGGAAGTTGGCTAGGCACATCTTTCCCACCCCAAATCCGAACACCATTTTTCTCAACAATCTCACCAGGTTGTGAGCCAGCAACATTGCCACCACTCTCAGCAGCAAGATCAATAATCACCGAACCCACTTTCATCGCCGCAACCATCTCTTCAGTAACTAATCGAGGAGCTGGGCGACCAGGTACCGCAGCGGTAGTAATGACGACATCCGCACTTGCCAGATATGGAGTGAGTAGTTCACGTTGTTTCGCGGCGCGCTCTTCACTCATTTCACGGGCATAACCACCAGCGCCTTCAAGCGCTTCTAATTTCAAATCGATAAATGTTGCACCCATTGAGCGGACCTCATCAGCTGATGCCGGACGAACATCGTAAGCAGAGACGACCGCGCCTAAACGTCTTGCTGTGGCAATCGCTTGCAGTCCAGCAACACCGGCGCCAAGAACGACAACATTTGCAGGTGTAACAGTTCCGGCAGCGGTCATTAATAATGGAAAGAATCGTGGGGAAAGTTCTGCAGCAACAAGCGCTGCTCGATAACCAGCGCAGAGCGCCTGAGAGGTGAGTGCATCCATTGATTGCGCGCGAGAGATACGAGGGACAAGTTCTAGTGAGAAAGCTGTAGTGCCAGCCTTCGCCGCTGCCGAAATGGAATCAAGGGATTGATTTGGTGAGAGAAAGGAGATCGTGATTGCGCCCTTTTTTACCGAGGCGAATTGCTCTGCCGTCAGTGGGTTGACCGAGAGAATGACATCAGCCTTACTTATTTCGGAAGCGCTAACTATTTCTGCACCTGCAGCAGAGAGCGCACCATCGTCTGCAAGTGCGTGAGCTCCTGCGCCCTTCTCAACGGCAACTGTGAAGCCTGCGCGAATATATTTCGAAACCACATCAGGAACTATTGCAACTCTTCGCTCACCTGCTTTGCCTTCGCGCGGCACAAAGATATGCATAATCACCTTCCTGAGCTGATCTAGGGGAGAGTGAGACTTAGTTAATTCCCTTGTAAATCTCTATTGATTAAATGGTAGAGCACAGCCTGGATGGTTGTCCTTCTGTGATAGGCCTGCCGCCAAACTACTGATTTTGGTCCATCGATTACCTCAGCCGCGACCTCTTCGCCACGGTGCGCTGGTAGGCAATGCATAAATATGGAGTCTGGTGCTGTGAGATCAAGAATTTTTTCGGTCACGGCAAAGCCAGAGAGATCTCGTAATTTCTCCGCACGGACGCTCTCTGGATCGCCCATCGACATCCAGACATCGGTGTAAAGAACGCTTGCGCCACGAGCGGCGCTTTCTGGGTCATGTGTTATTTCAATAGTGCCACCATGAGCAGCGGCAAGAATTTTTGCACGTTCAACAACGCTTTTTTCTGGAGCCCATTTTCCTGGAGGAGTGGCAATTGTTACGTGAGCACCTAACGTTGCACCTATCAACATCCAAGCATTTGCCATGTTGTTACCATCGCCAAGGTATGTAAATTTTCTTCCAGATATTTTCTTTCCAAAGATCTCGCGAATAGTTACCCAATCAGCAAGTAGTTGTGTTGGGTGATCAACATCGGTAAGCGCGTTAATAACTGGAATGCTCGCCCACTTTGCAAACTCGGTGACATCACTCTGCGCATAGGTACGGATGATAAATGCCTTGGCAAATGCGCTGACAATGCGAGCAGTATCGGCGATAGTCTCACCTCGACCAATTTGGAGTTCGTCACCGCGGACGAATATCGGCGTGCCGCCCAGATGAGCAACGGCCGTCTCTGATGCCAAACGAGTTCGAGTCGATGCTTTATTCATATATATAACGACGCTCTCACCTGCGAGAAAACTGGATTCTGAGAGGGGCTTTACGGCAAAGCGCGCTGAAGTCTCCAATAGAAGTTCGAGGTCATCTCGAGAGAGCGCATCCGAGCTGACCAGGTCTTTCAAGGGTCCGCCGTTGCCTGTCATAAGGAGAAGGGTACGCCTGGAACCTCTAGGCTTGCGCCATCGAAGAAGGTAGTAGGGCGATAACAGCAGCAATTAGCGGGAAATCCAGAGAAGTTAGAGAAACCAGAGGAGTAAATCGTGGGAATTCGGGAGCGCCTGGGTTCACTAATCGATAGCGCGCCAAAAACCAAGCACACTGGAACTGATGACGGCGATCATGAGCGATTCTCGCATTACGCGGATAAAGCGAAGATAGTTGAATCCGCCGTAACGGGAAAAGCTATTCGCGCACTCTGCGGAAAGAAATGGATACCAACGCGTGATCCGCAAAATTTTCCAGTCTGCCCAACATGCAAAGAGATTTACAGTCGTTTAAAGCAGTAATACTCATATCATGTCTAACGTGAGACTGGTGCAGAGCAAACTCGTAGCGCTTAGCTCCTCGATGCTATTTTTCATCTTTTTGTTCAATGCTAATCCTGCAACAGCGATAGATCCCACTCCTGCGCCTACCATTTCTCCAACTCCTGTGACTACCGTTAGTTCCGCAACTCCAAATGCACCAGTAACTCCAGTTGGTAATAAGCCTGCCCGAAAAATATTCTCCGGTTGGATTCCCTATTACAGCGTTCGCGCTGGCGTTGCACGTGCGATTGCCTACAAAGAGATGATTAACGAAGTCTCGCCATTCTGGTATTCATTGACTAGTTCTAAAACAATCAAAAATCAATTCACTAGCGCCAATCCTTCGCTAAAGATGGCCGAGCAGGTTCAGCTACTTCGCTCACAAGGAATGAAAATTATCCCTGCGCTAACAGATGGCACGAAGAAGTTAGTACTTTCTGGATACCTTGCCAAAGAGAGCAGCCGTAAAGAAGTTGTCTCGACAATTACTAATTTGGTTGTTACCAATAACTTTGATGGCATAGATCTGGACCTTGAGGGATTTGCATTTGTCGATGGAACGTCGTCGTGGAGTAAAACAAAGCCGTTATGGACCACTTTTATTGTTGAACTTTCCGCAAGCCTTCACGGAAATAACAAATTGTTGTCAGTGACGACTCCGGTGCTTTTTGATCCTGCAAGTGGCCGGAAAGGTTCCTACTCTGTCTACAACTGGGAGGGAATTGCGCCATATATAGATCGTCTACGAATCATGACCTACGACTTCTCTGTTGGTAAGCCTGGGCCGATTGGTCCGTTGGAGTGGACCGAGGCCGCTCTCAAATATGCAATCTCGGTAATGCCTGCTTCAAAAGTTTGGGTCGGCATTCCTGGATATGGCAGAGATTGGATTACAAAAGTTGATGGCACCTGCCCCAAGAATGTTGCAACGTTAATTAAGTCTGGCGCGAAAGCTGCCGTCTTTGATGCCGCAAAGGGAAGCGATTTAGCGCTCTCTTATGGTACAACTCCGATTTACGATGCAGTTCGCGGCGAAGTCACTTTCACATACCAGAAAACGTATAACGGAGTAAATGGATCTGGTGAGCCGGTCTCTTGCACCGCAACTCGCGTTGCTTGGTATCAAGATAAGCGAGCGTATTTAGCGCGAGGAGAATTTATTTCGAAATATCGAATCGGGGGCATTGTTCAATGGACCTTAAGTCAAGCGAGTGAAGATGCAATAAATGGCATTTTAGATTTTGCAAGGACCATCGGACCTGATGTAGTGATTGGAGAAATTAAAGATCGCGAATTAATTACCAATTACGGAGCAACCCAACGACTGACCGCCCTCTTTTCCTTAAAGGACAAGAGTCCAATTGAAAATCTCGATGTGATTTTCCAATTTAGAAGGCAAGAGAGTGATCCCTGGAGTGAGCTAACAACTGTTAAAACATCGAAAGACGGCGCTGCTGATGTTGATTTAGTCGTAGGCGGATCTTTGGCTTTCCGCGCAATCACGCTGGAGAGTTGGGAGCGAATGGCGAGTGAGACTGAAGTCGGCACGATAAAAGTAACCAGGACTCTCTCAGTGCAAGCACCAACTAATATTCAACGAGGTAAACCACTCGAAATCTTGGCGCAAGTGGTTCCTCGCGAGGGTGAAGTTACCCTCCTGGTGAAATCGGGCAATACTTGGCGAGAACTCGATTCAGGGAAAGTTTCCGACCTAAATGGTGGCCATCTCTTTATTTTGTACCCCAAAGAGCGTGGGTTTATGACCTTTAGAGTTACCGTTTCGGCGAGTGAAAAATACAATAGCTCTGAAGGGGAACCATTTACGGTTCTTGTTAGATAAGGCGTGGGGGTGCGATGAACTTTACGCACAGAAATACTTACTCTCGCCTCGTGACTGTGAGTACAGCAGATACCGAAGTGACCCCTTCTGATTCTGTGGAAGACTTTCTTCGTACGCTAAATGACAAACTCTGGATAACAATAGTTTGGGACGATCCCATTAATTTAATGTCATATGTGACTCATGTATTCATGGTTGTTTTTGGATATTCACGAGATAAAGCGCATGAACTCATGCTCAAAGTTCATAATGAAGGTAAAGCGATAGTTAGTTCTGGAACTCGCGAAGAGATGGAACATGATGTAGCAATGCTCCATGAGTATGGCCTCTGGGCTACCTTGCAGAAAAGCGAATAGGGCGACGAGGCGAGCATGAGTGGATTTTCTCGAAAGCGTAATGGCGAAATTCTTGCGACCTTCTCACATTACGAAGGCGCCATTCTTAAAAGTCTTACCGAGCAAATACTTGAACTACTTGGCGAAGGTGATGCTCCCGCTGATCCACTACTTGCCGTCGTAGGAATTTCAAGTAATGACTCATTGCCAGAAGATCCCGTACTTGCTCGCCTCCTACCGGATGCATATAAAGATGAACGAGATGCCGCAGAATTTCGCCGCTATACCGAACATAGCGCTCGCGAGAAAAAGCGTGCGCATGCACATGCCATTCGTAATATTTTGATGGAAAATATGGGCGACCATTCGTTGGATTTAACAAAACCAGGGCTAAATAAAAGGGAAGAGCTCCACTTCATTCTTCCCGAAGATAAAGCTCATATGTGGCTGATGGGTTTAAATGATATGCGCCTTGCTTTAGGTACTCGATTAAATGTCACGCCTGATGCGCAAGAGAAATTCGCAGCGATGAGTGATGAGAGCCCGGATAAAGGAATTTTCAATTTATTTGCCTGGCTTGGTTGGTTACAAGAAATCTTGCTTGATCTGCTCTCACCAAATTAATTCATAATACGAGAGTAATAAGTTATAGAGAGTATTTACTCAAAGTTAGATTATCTCGGTTTATAACTAGTAGTGAGTTATTTTCAAGAGGAGTCCAACCTATTTGCGGCCATCCGCTTGATGCAATTCTAAATATTCCATCGGATATTTGATATTGAAGTTGATAGTAATCGGAGGGTTGTCCCGCGGGAATCTTCGAGCTATTAAATCGAGAAATAACAATTAATTCATCAGGAGTAAGAAACATTGCATTCATACTTGAGTAGGTGCAATTAGAGTCAATAATTTTTATTGCAGATTTTATTCCATCAATCAAACCATGGTGATCGATTTCAGTGAGAAGGAGAAAAAAATAACGTTCACTATCGGTATCGCCTGTTCTAATTTCATTTAACTCTTGACGTATGTATCGATCTAAATTCTCGCGAGGTCTGATATCTCCGTTATGGATAAAAACATATTGACCATGAACGAATGGGTGGGTGTTTTCCTCGCAATTCGCTAAGCCCGAAGTCGCCCATCTCAGATGAAGGAGGCCACCATTGCCGTGCATCTGCCCCAGGTTCTCTTGAAATTTCAGACTGCCTTCGGCCATTTCTGGAGCCCGCGCGAGAAGTACTTGAGGCCGGTGGGCGCTAGTCATGGCGATACCCCAGCCATCCTTATGGAAGCTTGAGAGCGCGACAAAATCGGAGAAATTCTCGCCAGCGGCCTCGGGGAAAGCCAAAGTATTCGAGGACACGAACGCCATCAACCGACACATTTCGCGAAAATACCTCTTCCCTAAGAGGACACTTTGGTTTAGTAATAGTACCCGGCATTTTCTCGAAAAACTGCCGGTCAACTACATAGGGGGTAGTTAGTGAACATACAGCACCACGCTGATGATGAGCGCCGATTGGCAGCTCTAGGGTACAAGCAAGAACTCAGTAGAACTTGGAGCGGATTTTCCAATTTCGCAATCTCCTTTTCCATCATTTCCATACTCGCCGGATGTTTTACAACATTTGCTCAGGCATGGAATAACGGTGGACCTGTAGCCATTTCACTTGGATGGCCACTGATTTCACTATTCATTCTGATAATTGGCTTTTGCATGTCAGAACTTGCATCCGCCTACCCAACTTCAGGCGGAATTTATTGGTGGGCTTCTAAACTTGGTGGTGCGAAAGCGGGATTTTATACCGGTTGGTTAAACCTAATCGGCTTGGTCTCTGTTACTGCATCCGTGGGATATGGTGCCGCGAGCTTCTTAAATATTGTTTTGGGATCTTTCTTTCCCGATTATGGCACCAGTTTTATGGGTGGCGATTACATCAAACAGCAGTTTGCGCTATTTCTAATCATCATTGCAATTGTTACGCTGATTAATATTTTCTCAAGCCAACTCCTTGCAATGGTAAATAATATTTCAGTTTGGTGGCATGTATTTGGCGCAGTTGTTGTCGTTGGAATTCTCATCTTTGTGCCTGAAAATCATCAAACAATGAAGTGGGTTTTCACCACACAAATCAATCAATCTGGATTTAACAATTATTGGTTCTATGTCTTGCCACTGGGTTTCTTGCTCACTCAGTACACCATTACCGGCTTTGATGCTTCTGCTCACCTCTCGGAAGAGACTAAAGGTGCTCACATGTCTGCGGCTCGAGGAATATGGCAATCCATTTTCTATTCCGCAATTGGCGGCTACATACTTCTACTCGCCTTCCTATTTGCTGCTACTAAAGTAGATGCCATAAGTTCATTCGATACAAAAGTTAATCCATTTGGCGGCGGATCAATAATTATGTTGCTTTACTCCGCTCTTGGTGGCGGTGCGGCATTTAAGTTGGTCATGGTTATCACTACTGCAGGACAACTTTTCTGCGTGACTGCCTGTCTTACATCATGTTCACGCATGGTCTTTGCCTTTTCACGTGATGGTGCAGTCCCTGGCCATAAGTCTTGGCGCAAAGTCACAGACAATGGCACACCAAAGAACGCAGTGCTAATTTCTTCAGTGCTAGGAATAATTCTTACTCTGCCTGCACTGTGGAAAAGTCCAACCGGTGCGCCAACTGCATTCTATGCAGTCGTCTCTGTATGTGTAATTAGTCTTTACCTAGCATTCCTCATCCCGATCTACCTTCGCTTAAAAGCTGGAGATAGTTTTAAAGCTGGAGAGTGGACGCTGGGGAAGAAATATAAGTGGATGTGCACTGTTGCAGTCGCAGAGATTGCAATCATTTCTATCTACTTTATCCTTCCATTTGCACCTGCCGGTACGCCAGGAAATAAAGACTTCACCTGGACTGCCGTTAATTATGCGCCAATTGTGACAGGCGGATCGTTAATACTTCTTTGGATTTGGTGGCACATTTCAGTGAAGAAATGGTTTACTGGTCCGAAGACCACTGTCTAACGCAATAAGTTATGGATACAAAGAAGTAAATTAGTAACGAGAAACCCCATCAATTAGTTGATGGGGTTTCTTTTATTTTCTGGTCGTGGAATACTTCGGAATATGACCTCTTTATCTGTTGAAGAACTTCGAGCTGCCGTTGCCTCTGGCGCCATCGATACCGTAGTTGTGGCTATGACTGACATGCAGGGACGACTTGTCGGAAAACGTATTCATGGTTCTTACTTCATCGACGAAGTGCTTCATCATGGGACTGAAGGTTGTAATTATCTGCTAGCAGTTGATGTAGATATGAATACTGTCTCTGGTTACGAAATGTCCTCTTGGGAAGCTGGTTATGCTGATTTTGCGCTACATCCTGATCTCTCCACATTACGTCGCATACCTTGGCAAGAGGGAGCTGCATTAGTCCTCTGCGATGTACTCTGGCTAGACGGACAAGATGTCGTTGCATCGCCTCGCCAAATTTTGCGTAAACAGATTGCAGCACTTCATCAGAATGGCATGAAAGCCCTTGTCGGGACTGAACTTGAGTTTATTCTTTTTAATAATTCATATGAAGAGGCTTGGCAGAGAGGGTATAGAGAATTAACGCCATCTAATTTATATAACGTGGATTATTCAATCTTAGGTGGATCTAGAGTTGAGCCAATTCTTCGAGCCATCAGACTCGGTATGGCGGGCGCTGGAATGACTGTGGAATCGGCAAAGGGTGAATGTAATTTTGGGCAACATGAAATTGCTTTCAAGTACGCCGAAGCCTTAACTTCTTGTGATAACCACTCGATTTACAAAAATGGTGCGAAAGAAATTGCATCTCAGTTCGGACAATCAATTACCTTTATGGCTAAATTCAACGAACGCGAGGGATCTTCATCTCATATGCATGTTTCTTTTCGTGGCCTAGCTGACCAGCTTGTGATGTGCGACGAGAAGGATAAGGTCCATGGATTAAGTGATTTGGGTCGATCTTTTATAGCTGGCCAACTAGCTCATGCCAGAGAGTTAACTCTAATGTTTGCGCCGAATATCAACTCATATAAACGATTTGTTGAGGGATCTTTTGCACCTACTGCAATTAGGTGGGGGCGGGATAACCGAACCTGCGCCTTTCGTTTAGTAGGACAGGGGCCAAGTCTTCGCCTCGAGAATCGCATACCTGGCGGTGATGTAAATCCTTACCTTGCTATCGCAGGAATTATCGCTGCCGGTCTCGATGGCATAAATAAAAAATTAACTCTAGAGAGCGCATTTGAAGGAAATGCATATGTATCGGATTCTCTACGGGTGCCAAGCACCATGCAAGAATCCCTCGCTTTATGGAGTGAGTCAGAATGGATTCGAGAGGTTTTCGGAGCGCAAGTTCAAGATCATTATGCGAATATGGCTAAAATTGAGCTCGCCGCGTTTAATCGCTCCGTCACGGATTGGGAGCGATACCGAAACTTTGAAAGGTTCTAATGGAGAAATTTCAAGTTATTAATCCAGCTGATGAAACAGTTGTAACGTCAGTAGAACTAACCTCTTTAGAAGAAACCGACCGGGCAATTAATCGCGCTCATGCTGCATTTCCAAAATGGCGAGCTATTCCACCAGGAGAGCGCGCCGAATTGCTCCGAAATTTTGCGCGAAATGTTGAAGCGCACAAATTAGAGTTAGCGGATTTGGAAATTAAAAATTCCGGTCATACTCGTGGTAATGCTCTTTGGGAAGTTGGAAATGTTGTCAATACCCTCAATTATTATTCAGCAGCACCTGAACGATTGTTTGGTAAACAAATTCCGGTACCAAACGGTGTGGATATAACTTTTAAAGAACCTCTAGGAGTTGTTGGAATTATCGTCCCATGGAATTTTCCAATGCCAATAGCAGGGTGGGGTTTTGCTCCCGCGCTCGCTGCGGGAAATACCGTGGTACTCAAACCTGCCGAATACACCCCACTAACTGCGATGAAACTTGCGGAGATAGCTCAAAAATCAGGAATCCCTGCAGATGTATTTCAAGTGCTACCCGGCAAAGGTAGCGTTGTGGGTAATCGATTTGTCACTCATCCGTTGGTACGCAAAATCGTTTTCACGGGGTCAACTTCAGTAGGGCAACAGATTATGTCTGGCTGTGCAGACCAAATTAAACGGGTCACTCTTGAGTTGGGTGGTAAAAACGCAAATATTATTTTTGCCGATGCCGATATTGAGCGGGCTGCCGCTGCGGCACCTTATGCAGTATTTGATAATGCCGGTCAGGATTGTTGCGCGCGCACTCGCATCTTGGTACAAAAATCTGTATTCGATAACTTTATGGCGCATTTTGAAAGAGCAGTTAAAGCAGTTCGTGTTGAAGATCCAAATTTGGAGAGCTCTGAGATGGGGCCCCTTATCTCGAAGAAACAATTAGAGACGGTGCAAAGTTATCTCGACGAACCTGTTGCGTTTACAGGATCTTCGCCGCAGGGAAAAGGGTTCTGGATGGCGCCAACCGTTCTATTACCGAAAAATACCAAAGCCAGATCATGGCAAGAGGAAGTTTTCGGTCCAGTAGTTTCAGTACTTCCTTTTGACAATGAAGCTGACGCAATCGAAAAAGCAAATGATACTGAGTATGGATTATCTGGTTCGATCTGGTCCAATGATATTGGCCGTGCGCTTCGCGTCGCGCGTGCAGTAGAAGTAGGCGTACTCTCAATAAATACCAATTCCTCGGTACGGTTTTGGACGCCCTTCGGAGGGTTTAAGCGTTCTGGTTTGGGGCGCGAATTAGGGCCGGATGCGCTTGATGCGTTCACCGAGGTAAAGAATGTCTTTATAAATACTGCAGAATCGTGAGCGTAATAAGATTGGTAAAAGCCAGTAAGGCGAGTTAAGCGAAGTGAAAATATCGAGAGGGTAGAGGTTCGGATATGAGCAGACGATTAGAGGGCCGTGTTGCAGTAATTACTGGCGCAGGAAGTGGCATTGGCAAAGCCACAGCACTTCGATTAGCTGCGGAAGGCGCCAAAGTTGTTGTTGTAGATACAAATCCGGAGAGTGGTGGAGCAATTTCAGAAGAGGTCTCGGGAATTTACATTAAAGCAGATGTGACAAGTCAAGCGGATGTTGCAAACATGTACAAAGTTGCATTTGATACATTCGGACGAATTGACGTTGCATTTAACAATGCAGGAATATCTCCTCCAGATGATGATTCTATCCTCACCACTGGAATTGAGGCTTGGCGCAAAGTTCAAGAAGTGAATCTCACCAGCGTCTACTTATGTTGCAAGGAAGTTATTCCTTACATGCAAAAGGCGGGTAAAGGTTCGATCATTAATACCGCTTCGTTTGTTGCAACAATGGGAGCAGCTACCTCTCAAATTTCTTATACGGCATCAAAAGGTGGAGTCCTTGCTATGAGCAGAGAGCTCGGAGTGCAGTTTGCGCGGGAGGGAATTCGGGTAAATGCACTTTCTCCTGGGCCAGTAAATACTCCACTTCTACAAGAGCTTTTTGCAAAAGATAAAGAGCGAGCCGCGCGCAGATTAGTGCATATTCCTATGGGTCGCTTTGCTGACGCCTCTGAAATTGCGGCTGCCGTTGCCTTCTTAGCGAGTGATGATTCATCATTTATCACTGCAGCAAATTTCTTGGTTGATGGTGGAATTTCAGGCGCATACGTAACGCCGCTATAAAGCAAAATTGATTTAGTTAGTGCGCACAATTTCACTTGTTGCTATCTCTTGAAGAAAATAGTCAACAAGGTTATGGGTGCGAATGCGCGCAGCTTTCTCGATTGCTCTGGTCTCTTCAAGTAAAGTCACCGGGTCAATGCCTACGCTTTCGACCTCGGCGCAACCGCCTTCCATGTCTAACCACAACTGGAGAATTTCAACATTTATTTCAGGATGAAACTGAAGCGCGAGAGTTCGTCCAGCTGAGAAAGCTTGAGGCCCCACTGATGTCCGAGCCATCTCTCTTCCAATCTCTGGCGTAAACCAACGGTCCCAGTGATATTGAAACCATGGTCCATGCGAAATATTTGGGTTATCACTCTCAATTGAGTGCCAGCCGACTTCAGCCTTAGTCGCGCGAGTGACACTTCCGCCAAGCGCCCGCGCCATCAATTGGCCGCCAAAACATACTCCGAAAATAGGCACACCATTATTGTGAGTATCTCGAAGAAGTTTTAATTCTGGTAGTAACCACTTTCCAATTCGGAGATCTTCCCAAACACCCCAAGGTGAGCCGAGCGGAACAATAAGATCAAAATTTGCGAAATCAGGCCAGTTAATTTCAACGTTGGGTTCGTCGAATTTCTCTGCTGGCACAATCGGAAGAGTTGAAATCTCAAATCCATGATCTGAAAAGCGTTCACCGAGTGGCCCTGTTGGGCTGACATGGTCATGCTCGATAAAGAGGAGTCGCTTGCTCATGTTCCTAGCCTACAAATGCTTAGCGCCAATCGATGCTGTTTTACCTTGAGAAATGAAAAGAGCCGGACAGGTTTCCCTGCCCGGCTCTTACTAGTCGTAACTAGAACTTAGTGAAGATTTATTCTTCCTTCATTCCTTCAGCAGCAGACTTCATGCGAGCGATCTTGTAGATCGTGAGTCCGAAGACGCACTTAGCCAAGATATCTGCAATGGTGTAGCCAGTCTGGCGCCATACGAATGCATCAGTCGCACCGATATCGAAGAGC
>DAIRSQ010000021.1:0-12897 GCA_036804325.1 Candidatus Nanopelagicaceae bacterium
GCTGATCAATTCATCACCGGCGCAGTTCCTGCACAACAGTAATCGCGTCTAGATAGATAACTAGTTAGGGCCGGCCTCGAAAGAGGTCGGCCCTAATTTATTGTAACTTCTTAATTATTTTTTGCGAGAGTTCCTAGATATAGCTCAATTACTTTTGGATCGTTTGCAAGTGATCTACCAGTCCCGGTGTACGCGTTTCGCCCTTGATCTAGAACATAACCTCGATCAACAATTTGTAGACAACGGCGCGCATTCTGTTCGACCATAATCACCGTTACGCCGGTCTTATTAATCTCACGAACCCGCACAAAGACTTCATCTTGCAGGGCGGGAGAGAGTCCTGCACTTGGTTCGTCGAGCAAGAGAACGCTCGGCGCCATCATCAGCGCTCTACCCATGGCAACCATCTGTCTCTCGCCACCTGAAAGGGATCCAGCTCGCTGTTTCTTTCTCGCACCAAGGGTTGGGAAAAGGTTGGTTACGAAATCAAAGCGCTCTGCAAAACTCTCTGGTCGCTGGTAGGCGCCCATCTGTAAATTTTCTTCGATAGTGAGCGATGGAAAGACGTTATTTGTCTGCGGAACAAAGCCAATGCCCGCTTTAACAAGCTGGTCTGCACGTTGATTGGTGACATCTTCACCCTTGAGTCGAACAATGCCATCACGGACCTTTACCAATCCAAAGAGCGATTTCAATAGCGTTGATTTGCCAGCGCCATTTGGACCAATGATTCCGACCAGCTCTCCTTCATTTGCATATAGATCGCAACCGTTGAGGATATTTACCCCAGGTAGATAACCAGCGATGATGCCAGCAGCTTCAACGAGGGGAGTGCCGCTCGTTTGTAATGAGTTCATGGACAATTACCGCCCCTCTTCGAGGGAGAGATCATGATGGGCGCCGAGGTAAGCATCGATAACCGCTTGGTTACCCATCACTGAATCGGGAGTACCCTCCGCAACTATTTTGCCCTCTGCCATCACAATTACCCAGTCGCTGATATCGCGAACCATATCCATATCGTGTTCAACGAAGAGTACGGTCATTCCGTCATCGCGAAGATCTTTAATGTGGCCAAGCAGTGATTGTTTGAGCGCAGGGTTAACGCCAGCCATTGGTTCATCAAGCATCACTATTTCAGGATTGACCATCAACGCGCGGGCCATCTCGAGGAGTTTTCGTTGTCCACCAGAGAGGGCGGCTGCAAAATCATTTTTCTTATCGATGAGTTTAAAGCGAGTTAACAGCTCTTCTGCTTGTGCAGTGATCTCTGCCTCTTGTTTCTTCCAGATTGCAGGGAAGAGACCACGAATGAAGGATTCACCACGTTGATGGCGTGCAGCCAATCGCATGTTATCTAAAACTGAAAGGCGAAAGAGCGCCTTAGTTAGCTGGAAGGTGCGGACCATTCCTTTGCGAGCAACTTTATGCGGCGGTGTTCCAGAAATCTGTTCACCATTGAGCGTCCAATTGCCTTCATTGACGGTGTCAAAGCCAGTGAGCAAGTTAAAGAACGTTGTTTTACCTGCGCCATTTGGACCAATGAGAGCAGTAATGGAGCCTCGCTGAATCTCAACATGTTCGACATTTACTGCAGTAAGACCACCGAATTGGCGGCGAATATTATTGGCAATGATGATCGGATCAGGTTTTGCCACACCTGGAACTGATGAGATTGATCCAAAGGCAGCTTGCGCTTGCTCTTTGAAGTTGGATTTAGGCGCGTGCATCGAGAGCCAACTCCTTTCGATCGCCAAAGATTCCTTGTGGTCTAAAAATCATTAGCATCATCAGGCCAAGCCCCACAAGCATGAATCGAATCTGACCCACCTGATTAACTCCAATTAGCCATTCGGGGATGTAACCCGCAGAGACCGCCTGGCGGAGCATTTGCTCTACGAAGACGAGAAGGAACCAGAAGATAACTGCACCCGCAATTGGAGCGAGTACGCGAGCGGCGCCGCCAAGAATCAAAACAGTGTAGGCAAAAAAGGTGAGCGCAGTTCCGTAATTGTCAGGTTGTACCGACTGCCGGGAGAGCGCATATACAAAGCCGCCGATGGAGCCGATGACGCCACCAGCGATGAGCGATTGAATTTTATAGAGATAGACATTCTTACCGAGTGAGCGGACGGCATCTTCATCTTCGCGAATTGCTTTGAGAAGGCGTCCCCATGGAGAGTTCACCAAGAGCCACATTAAAAAGAGAATTACCGCGACGAGCGCCCAACCCACCACTACCACCCATAAATCATTTGGTGTGAAACGCAAGAAGGGGAGATCTAATCCAGCAGTGAATGGATTGAGATCAAAGAACTCTTTTCCAAATTTGCCGGTGATGCCATCGGAACCACCAAGAGTTTTATTGAAGGTTGCAGAGCGCGCTACCTGACGGATAATTTCTCCAGCAGCAATGGTCACGATTGCTAAGTAATCAGCGCGTAGTCGTAGGGTGGGAATTCCAAGGAGCAGGGCCAAAATAATTGAGTTGGCAATCCCAATCAGTAACGCCACCCAGAGCGAAACATTAAAAGAAACGACCGATACCGCAACGCTATAAGCGCCAACTGCGAGAAAGCCCGCTTGACCAAAATTAAGTAGACCGGTGTATCCAAAGTGCATATTAAGGCCGATAGCTGCTAGCGCGAAGATGATGGTGTTAACGCCAATTGCAGCGCTTAAGGATTGTTGCGTGATGAAGAGAAAATCCATTAGCCAATCCGCCCCTTCTTGCCAAGAATGCCTTGTGGTCGGACGAGGAGAATAAGAATCAAAATAACTAGAGCGCCAACGTATTTCAGTTCAGTTGGAATGAAGAGAGTGGAGAGTTGGATAGAAACTCCAATCACCAGCGAACCGATAAGCGCGCCATTAATTGTTCCTAAACCACCAAGTGTTACTGCGGCGAAAATAAGTAAGAGTAAATCTTGCCCCATGACAAAGCTCACTCCTTGATTGACGGTAACCATAATTCCGGCGAAGGAGGCAAGGGTTGCGCCAAGAATCCAGACTGCGCGGATGACTCTCTCTACTTCGATTCCAGAGGATGAGGCGAGGGCGGGATTATCTGCAACTGCTCGACTTGCTTTACCCATATGGCTTCGCGATAACCAGAGAGTTGCAATAACGAGCATCGCCAAACCAATGCTTGAGGTGATGATTGATTTCGGAGTAATCGAGACTGGGCCAAGAGCTAACCCGGCTTGTCCGGCATATTCCGGTAGCTGCCTGGTATCTCCACCGAAAATAAAGAGGAAGAAATAGCGAATCAAAATTGCTAAACCAATCGAAACGATCAGCGCTGCAATCAAACCCGTTCCGCGGCGACGGAGCGGTTGCCAGAGGAACTTATCCTGCAGATATCCGCCTATAAGCGCAGAGAGCGCAACGGCTAACGGAATTGCGAGAAATACCTTGAGACCGACAACGGCGCTCAAGTAGTAGGTAAGCAATCCGCCAAGAGTGAGTAGTTCGCCATGGGCAAAATTCGTTAATCCAGTAGTGCCAAATACCAAATTAAGGCCAAGTGCTGCCAGTGCAATAACGAGCGCGAGTATCAACCCATCAGCAAGAAGTTGCGCGCTTCGCTCCAGGTCTGTTGCCTTCTCTACGCCAGGTCCAATCGGAAATAAAATCGTGACATCAAATCCCAGCGAGATGACATTTGCTTTGATAATTGCTTTCGCCGGATCGGTTAGTGCCTGCCCCGAAGGAAGTTGCTCCTGATTAATTGATACCTGGTAGACCGCAGCTGCAGGTACTTCAATTTTCCATTTTCCTGAAGCGTCGCTAATTGATTCTCCAGAGAAATTATTGGGACCTGTTGCCGAAATAGTTACCCCTGCGATTGGCGCTTTTGTCGAATCAACGAGCGTGCCTTGTATATAGGTAGGCGTTGCGGCCGAGGCCGAGGTTGCAATTGCCGAAAAGAAGAGGGAGGTAAGGAGAGTAAAGGCAATCGAACTCATCATGACCAGTGAGCTTCGACGCGAGGAGACCCGACGGACTCTCACGACTTTCTGCATGGTGCTCCCTGATGGTTTAGAAGTGGGGTGAAAATACTGGTTGGTAGCGTACCTAGCGAGCGGTGAAAAGACGAGAACTGGCTACTGCTCAAGAATTAAACAGGTAATGCGCGCAGTGCAGGTCCGGCGCCCTTGGTCATCTGTGATAGTGATGTTGTAACTAGCAAGGGTCCGCCCTAGAGAAATCGCCTCTGCCACAGCGGTGACATAGCCAGAACGAGCTGCTCGATGATGAGTTGCGTTGATATCCACGCCTACTACTCGGCGATGGAGCCCAGCATGTAAGTGGGCGCCAATGGAGCCAAGGCTCTCGGCGAGTACGACATTTGCCCCTCCATGAAGTAAGCCAAATGGCTGGGTGTTTCCCTCGACCGGCATCCTCCCGACCAAACGCTCTGGACTTGCCTCGAGAATCTCAATTCCCATCTTCTCGTCGAGAGCGCCGCGCCCGCGCGCATTTAACTGCGCTAGTTGCTCTGGTGAAATCGCAGCTGAATGGCCCGCTGAGTGCGGCTGATTTTGATCGCTCATTGGGCAATCATATTGCGAATAAGAGTGAATACCGACCCATGGGTTCTACTCTTGCGCTATGTCTAAGTCTTCAGCCGGGGCAGCTGATAAGAAATCTGGAGAGGTGAAGCACTTACTTCTTCTTGATGGCCACTCTTTGGCATATCGAGCATTCCATGCGCTTCCGGTAGAGAACTTCACCACATCAAGTGGGCAGCCCACCAATGCGCTCTACGGCTTTACCTCAATGATTCTTAACCTGTTACGCGACATAAATCCTTCGCACATTGCAGTTGCGTTTGATGTGTCGAGAAAAACTTTTCGGAGCGATAAATTTCCTGAATATAAAGCTACAAGATCAAAAACTCCCGATGAGTTTCGAAGTCAAATGGCTTTACTCCATGAAATTATCGAAGCGCTGGGAATTACTCACGTTGAGCGAGAGGGATATGAAGCCGATGATGTGATTGCTACCTTGGCAAGACAGGCAACGGCCAAAGGTTTCGTTGTGGAAATCTGTTCAGGCGATCGCGACTCTTTTCAATTAGTAAATAACTCAGTGACAGTGCTCTATCCAAAGAAAGGAGTGAGCGAACTTGCCCGCATGACCCCTGAGGCAGTGTTTGAGAAATACGGATTAACTCCAGAGCAATATCCTGATTTTGCGGCGCTTAGAGGCGATCCGAGCGATAACTTGCCTTCAATTCCTGGCGTAGGCGAGAAAACTGCAACGAAATGGATTGCCGACTACGGATCACTCTCTCGATTAATTGCGAAAGTAGACCAAGTCCCGGGAAAAGTTGGTGAATCACTTCGAGCACATCTTCCGCAAGTACTTCTCAATCGAGAGTTGACCCAACTCGATCACGACGTCCCGCTGCCGGTTGGCCCAGATGAATTATCTAAACGTGCAATTGATCAACAGAAGATCAGAGCGCTATTTGATCTCTTGGAATTCCGCTCGCTAAAGGAGCGCTTACCGAAAGATGGTCCTACTACATTAGTGCAAGGAACGAGTGAAGGCGCTGTACTTTTAGAGGAGAAGAGTGCGCGTCCACATTTCAAGGGAAGCGGGAAGCTCTCTGATCTTGACAATAAAAATTTGCTAGCAGTTTATTTCAACGAGGAATTCGAAAATATTTCATTAGCGCAGGGCGAATATGCCTTTGAAGTTCCCATCAAGAGCGCTGCAGATTTCTTGAGTAAATCAGAAGCTCCCAAAATTTTCTTTGATGGGAAACCTCTTCTGCGACAATTAAATCAACCAGTTACCAATGTCATTGGCGATGTTGCGATGATGGCTTATTTACTCAACCCAGGAGCGCGAGCGCCTGAATTCTCGGAAATCGTAATTCGGTATTTAGATAAACAAAGTGCTGAACAAAAAGAGACCAGCGAAGAATTTCAGCTAGATTTTAGCTCCGCACAATTGATAGCGGGGGAATCGCTTGCAGAGTGCGCTCACGATTTGCTCCTTCTATATCCAATACTTTCTGAACTCTGCGCAGGCGCTGGACTAACTAAAGTTTTAAATGAAATTGAAATTCCAACGATGTCACTATTAGCTCGAATGGAGGCGCTTGGTATTGCGCTCCAGGAGAGAGAAGCTGCGGCGCTCGAGAATTACTTTGATCAAGAGGCACAATTAGCCGCCAAGAGCGCTTTTTCAGCGGTTGGTCGTGAATTTAATTTAGCTTCTCCTAAGCAGCTACAAGAGATACTTTTTGAACAATTAAAACTTCCTAAGACAAAGAAGATTAAAACCGGATACACCACCGATGCCGATGCCCTGAATTGGTTGATGGAAACTACAAACCACCCAGTCCTTGCTTCAATCTTGCGATCGCGAGATGTAACAAAGTTAAAGAGCGTAGTTGAAGGGTTGCGCAGGTCGGTAGCAGCAGACGGAAGAGTGCATACAACATTTCAACAGATGGTTACTTCTACTGGAAGATTGTCCTCAACAGATCCAAACTTGCAAAACATTCCAATTAGAACAGAGGAGGGTCGGAGAATTCGCGATCTATTTATCGCTGGCCCCGGTTATGAATCTCTGATGACTGCCGACTATAGCCAAATTGAATTACGGATCATGGCCCACTTATCTGAAGATGTGGCGTTACTCAAAGCTTTTGCAGCAGGTGAAGACTTGCATACCACAGTTGGTGCTGAGGTATTTGGCGTTAAACCAAGCGAGGTTGACAGTGAAATGCGGCGAACAGTTAAAGCGATGTCTTACGGGCTTGCTTATGGGTTATCTGCATTTGGTCTCAGTCAGCAACTTGATATCTCGCCCAGCCAAGCCCAAGCGTTAATGGATAAATATTTTCAAAGATTTGGTGGCATTCGCGATTATTTAGAATCGGTAGTCAATGTGGCACGGAAACGGGGATATACCGAAACAATTTTTGGAAGAAAGCGATACCTTCCAGATTTAACGAGCGATAATCGAATGCGTCGCGAAATGGCAGAGCGAATGGCGCTTAATGCACCCATTCAAGGAAGCGCTGCAGACATTATGAAGATGGCAATGCTCTCGGTGGCTCGCGAGATTGATACACAGCAATTGAAGTCGCGAATTTTGCTTCAGGTTCATGATGAATTAGTCCTTGAGGTAGCCCCGGGTGAGAGCGCGGCGTTAGAGGCCCTGGTTCGAGAGCAGATGGGCAGCGCCTACCCGCTGAAAGCGCCACTTTCGGTCAATATTGGCGTGGGCAAGAGTTGGGATTTAGCAGCGCATTAGCGCGGGAGAAGTAAGGCAGGTATGCGCCAGATTTGGCGAAATTGACCCTAAATCGGCACCCGCGTAGCCTTCTCCAGTTCACGCAACCGCGCGAATCCAGCGCGAGCTGGCCCTACGACCCACTACCTACGGAGCACCTTGAGTATCGCAGTTAATGACATTGGAAGCGCGGCTGATTTTCTCGCCGCCATCGAAGGAACAATCAAGAATTTTAATGACGGAGATCTCGTCGAAGGAACAATCGTTCAAGTAGATCGCGACGAAGTTCTCGTTGATATCGGATACAAGACTGAAGGTGTTATCCCATCTCGTGAACTGTCCATTCGCCACGACGTCGATCCCGGCGAATTGGTAAAGGTAGGAGAGCGCATTGAGGCGCTTGTTCTTACTAAGGAAGATAAAGAAGGTCGATTGATTCTCTCCAAGAAGCGTGCTCAGTATGAACGCGCATGGGGAACCATCGAAGGAATGAAAGAGCGCGACGAAGTTGTTAAGGGAATGGTTATTGAAGTCGTCAAGGGTGGCCTCATCGTAGACATCGGACTTCGAGGATTCCTTCCAGCATCACTTGTTGAAATGCGCCGAGTCCGTGATCTCACTCCATACATTGGAAAAGAGATTGAAGCTCGAATTATTGAACTCGACAAGAATCGCAACAACGTAGTTCTCTCACGTCGAGCATTCCTTGAGCAATCTCAATCAGAGAGTAGAACTACTTTCCTTAATCAACTACAAAAGGGACAAGTTCGCTCTGGTGTAATTTCATCAATCGTTAACTTCGGTGCATTCGTTGATCTCGGTGGCGTTGACGGCTTGGTACACGTCAGCGAGCTTTCTTGGAAGCACATCGATCATCCAAACGAAGTTGTTGAAGTGGGAATGCCAGTAACTGTTGAGGTACTTGAAGTTGATTTCGAGCGCGAGCGCGTTTCGTTATCTCTCAAAGCAACTCAAGAAGATCCATGGCAAGCATTCGCTCGTACTCACACTATTGGTCAAGTGACCTCCGGTAAGGTGACAAAGCTCGTGCCATTCGGTGCATTTGTTCGCGTCTACGAAGGCATTGAAGGTCTCATTCACATCTCTGAGCTAGCAGAACGCCATGTTGAGATTCCTGAGCAGGTAGTTCGTGTTGATGATGAGATTATGGTCAAGATTATTGACATTGATCTTGAGCGTCGTCGAGTTTCACTCTCTTTGAAGCAAGCAAATGAAGGTCATGAAGTTGAAGTGGAAGCATTTGATCCCACTCAATATGGCATGCCTGCTCGCTATGACGAGAATGGCAACTTTATCTATCCAGAAGGATTTGATCCTGACACGCAAGAGTGGAAGCCAGGTTTTGAAGCTGCTCGCGAAGAGTGGGAGCGTCAATACGCTGAAGCGCAAGCTCGCTTCTTAGCTCATCGTAAGCAACGTGAAGAGGCAAAAAGCGCTGAGAACGCCGAGTAATTTCGGCGCATAAGCCTTATGTTGGTTATTGCCTTAACTGGGGGAATCGGAGCTGGTAAATCCAGCGCCGGTTCCCTTTTGGCGCAGTTGGGGGCAATTCATATCAGCGCTGATCAATTGGCGCGCGAAATTCTTGAACGTGGCGAAGAAGGGTATAACCAAGTAATTGCTCATTTTGGTGACGAGGTACTTTCATCTGGAGCTATTGATCGACAGAAGCTCGCAGAGATTGTTTTTAATGACAGCGCTAAACGTGAAAGCTTAGAAAAAATTACTCATCCTTTGATTTATCAACGATTTAAAGAAATTCGAAAATCTCTCCCTGAAAATTCTGTTCTTGTGTATGAAATTCCATTACTGGCAGAGAACTCTGAACGGGCAATTGAATTCGATTTAATTCTCTCAATTGAAACTGCGGAAGAAATACGTTTCCAGCGACTGACCGAACGCGGCCTTTCTCCCCACCAAATAAGGGGGCGGATTGCGGCGCAAGGTAGCGATGAAGATCGAAGGGCTCTTGCCCATCATGTCATCGAAAATAACGGCAATCGAGAGGCGCTATTGCGTTCACTCGAGCAATGGTGGGCCGAATTCATCGCTCCAAAACTACTTAATTAAGTTACGGTTTACCTATGCGTCCTGAGCTGAGAGCGAAATTACCTCAAGCTGGACGCCCCTTCCAAGTTATCAGCGAGTATCAACCAGCAGGCGACCAGCCAGATGCAATAGATCAATTAGCGCGGCGGTTAAGTGCTGGCGAGAAAGATGTGGTTTTACTGGGCGCGACCGGAACCGGTAAATCAGCTACATCTGCTTGGCTCATCGAGAGATTGCAACGCCCAACTCTTGTTCTGGCGCCTAACAAAACGTTGGCGGCTCAACTAACTCATGAATTTCGTGAGTTGCTACCAAATAATGCAGTCGAATACTTCGTTTCTTACTATGACTATTACCAACCTGAGGCGTATGTACCTCAGACAGATACATTCATCGAGAAAGATTCATCGATAAATAAAGAGGTCGAACGACTTAGATATTCTGCGACCCACTCGTTGCTAACGCGAAGAGATGTTGTTGTCGTTTCAACAGTCTCTTGTATTTATGGCTTAGGGACGCCCCAAGAGTATGTCGATGGCATGATTCCACTTCGCGTAGGGGAGTCAATCGAAAGAACTGGACTGCTACGGAAATTTGTTTCCATTCAATACTCAAGAAACGATATGGCATTTGAGCGAGGAACCTTTCGAGTTCGCGGAGATACGATCGAGATTATTCCGGTCTATCAAGAGACCGCTCTTCGAATAGAAATGTTTGGCGATGAGATTGAGCGGTTGCTAACACTTCACCCCCTCACCGGCGAAGTGCTTAGTGAAGAGCGCGAGGCTTTTGTTTTTCCGGCATCACACTATTCCGCGAGTCGAGCGACGATGGAGCGTGCCATCACCGCCATTGAAGCCGAGTTAGCGGAGCAACTAGAGAAATTTGAAAAGTCTGGAAAGTTACTTGAAGCTCAACGATTACGGATGCGAACAACTTTCGATATCGAAATGATAAGACAGCTTGGTTTCTGTTCTGGTATCGAAAATTATTCCCGCCACATCGATGGGCGAGAACCTGGTGCGCCTCCAAATTGCTTACTAGATTACTTCCCTGATGATTTTCTTTGCATCATTGATGAGTCACACGTAACTGTCCCGCAAATTGGGGCTATGTATGAGGGAGATGCTTCAAGAAAACGGACACTGGTTGAACATGGCTTTCGTTTACCGAGCGCTCTTGATAACAGGCCCTTGAAATGGAATGAATTTTTAGAACGAACCCCTCAGAAAATGTATTTATCGGCAACCCCAGGTAAATATGAACTGGGAATAGCTCCAAACGTTGTAGAACAAGTCATTCGCCCTACTGGTTTGATTGATCCGAAAATCATTATTAAGCCGATTAAAGGACAGATTGATGATTTGGTTCATCAAATTCAAGAACGCGCAGCAAAGAATGAACGCGTTTTAGTTACTACTCTCACAAAAAAGATGTCTGAAGATCTCACAGACTATTTGGTGGAGCAGGGAATTCAGGTGCGTTATCTCCACTCTGAAGTTGATACTTTGAGACGAGTTGAGCTGCTACGAGAACTCAGGCTAGGAGAGTATGACGTTCTTGTGGGCATCAATCTCTTGCGAGAAGGATTGGATCTTCCAGAAGTATCACTCGTTGCAATTCTTGATGCGGATAAAGAAGGCTTCTTACGTTCAGCTACCTCTCTCATCCAAACAATTGGTCGAGCAGCGCGAAACGTTTCAGGTGAAGTACATATGTATGCCGACAACCTCACAGATTCGATGATTAAAGCGATTGACGAAACTAACCGGAGACGAGAGAAGCAGGTTGCCTATAACAAAGAGCATGGAGTCGATCCACAACCACTGCGGAAGAAGATTGCTGACATCACCGATTCCATTTCTAAAGAAGAGGAAGATTCAGAGAAACTAATTGCGCGCGCGAAGCGAGTTACATCAATGCCCGCTGTAGGTCAGAATGCTAAGGAGCTTGGCAAATTGCCAAGGGAAGAGTTGATGGGGCTAATTTCTGCGCTTACTGAGCAGATGCGAGCTTCAGCCGAAAGTCTGCAATTTGAGCTTGCTGCTAGATTGCGTGATGAGATCCATGAATTAAAACGCGAGCTACGGGGGATGGAGGGCGCCGGATAATGAAGGAACGGTTGATTGTTCGAGGCGCTCGAGAACATAATCTCAAAGACATCTCACTTGATTTACCTCGAAACGCCCTCGTGGTTTTTACCGGTTTATCTGGCTCGGGAAAATCGAGCCTCGCCTTCGATACGATTTTTGCTGAAGGACAACGCAGGTACGTGGAATCTCTCTCTGCATATGCACGTCAATTCTTAGGTCAGTTAGATAAACCAGATGTGGATTTCATTGAGGGGCTTTCGCCTGCTGTGTCGATTGATCAAAAATCTACCAATCGAAATCCACGATCAACGGTCGGTACGATCACAGAGGTTTATGATTATTTTCGCTTACTGTATGCCCGAGCTGGCAAAGCGCACTGCCCGAAATGTGGTGACCCTGTGGCGCGACAATCTGCTCAGCAAATTGTGGATCAAATTCTTGCGCTTCCAGAATCAACGAAATTTCATGTTCTTGCCCCCGTGGTCCGAGAACGTAAAGGAGAGTTTCTCGATCTTTGGAGAGATTTCACTACTCAAGGTTTTGCTCGCGTACGGGTAGATGGAACGGTTTATGGCTTAGACGAAGTTCCCAAATTAAAAAAGCAGGAGAAACACACAATCGAAGTGGTTGTCGATCGCCTCACTGCAAAAGCATCGAGCAAGCAACGTCTTACAGATTCGATCGAAACAGCTTTGAGACTTGGCGGGGGAATTGTTTCTCTAGATTTTATCGAGCGCGACGAAAAGAGTCCAGATCGAGAGCGTACCTTTAGCGAAAAAATGGCATGTATGAAGTGCGGAATTTCCATCGAAGAGTTAGAACCGCGATCATTCTCTTTTAACTCACCCTTTGGCGCCTGCGGAGAATGCACTGGTATTGGAACCAAACTTGAAGTAGATATGGAATTAATTGTTCCCGATGATTCATTGAGCATTTATGAAGGGGCGATTGCGCCATGGTCTATGGGGGCTAGCTCTGAGTATTTCCTTCGACTTCTAGAAGCGCTCTCAAAAGATATGAATTTTTCGCTAGATACCCCTTGGAAAAAGCTTTCTGCCAAAGTCAAAGATGCAATCCTCAATGGGTACGACTACGAAGTGCACGTTAAATATAAAAATAGATATGGAAGGGCGCGCCAATACAGCACCGGTTTCGAGGGAGTGGTGCCCTTTCTAGAGCGGCGCCATGGCGAAACAGAGAGCGAATTTAGTCGCGATCGTTACGAAGCATTTATGCGCGAAACACCCTGCCCAGGTTGCAAAGGTGCACGCCTTAAGGATGAGATTTTGGCGGTCACTTTAGGGGGCATGAATATCGCACAACTTTGTGCGTTATCCATCGCAGAGTGCGCAAAATTCATCAGCAAATTATCGCTCTCCGCCCGAGAAAAAAAGATTGCTGAGCGAGTGCTTAAGGAAGTAAATGCTCGCTTAGGGTTCTTACTAGATGTGGGACTTGATTACCTCTCCCTTGATAG
>DAIRSQ010000022.1:0-12794 GCA_036804325.1 Candidatus Nanopelagicaceae bacterium
GATGGTTCAAGCGCACCAGTAATGCTTACCAAATTGGCATCCATTGGTCGTACTTTCGATTCTTTAAGGGTAATTCCCGCTTTTGCTGTCATTCCATGTACGCCTCTTCGCTGCGAATGTGTGGCAAGTGTGACCACAACACCCTCAGCGCCAGCACGCGCCGTTCGACCAGCGCGGTGGAGGTAATCCTTATGACTTTCTGGTGAGTCAACATGAACCACCAATGAGACATCATCGACATGGATTCCGCGGGCTGCAACATCGGTTGCGATAAGCGCAGTAGTGCGGCCAGATTTAAATGCTTCCAAAATTCTGGTTCGTTGATTTTGGGATTTGCCGCCATGTAGAGCGCCGACTGGAACTCCCACCCGAAGCATTTTCTCTGCTAGTCGATCAGCGCCATGTTTGGTGCGAACAAAGAAAATCGTGCGCCCTTTACGGGCAGCAATCTGTGCCGCAATTTTATCCTTATCGCCTTGTTCCATGACGAGAACATGGTGCGCCATTTTTCCTTCATTCTTAGGAACATTAGCGACCGAGTGCGTCTTAGGATCTTTTAAAAATATTTTAACGAGTGAATCAACATCGCGATCAAGAGTTGCGCTAAATAACATCCGCTGTCCGCCGGTTTTGGTTTGACTGAGAATTTCTTTTACTACCGGGAGAAATCCCATGTCTGCCATCTGATCAGCTTCATCGAGAACAGTGATCTCAACGTTATCTAGTCGTAGACCTTCTTTTTTGATTAAATCAAGAAGGCGACCTGGGGTCGCTACAACAATTGGCACGCCACGACGTAAACCTTGAATTTGTTTGGAATATCCAAGGCCACCCACCACGACTTGAGTGTTGAGATTTACAAATCGCGCTAGCGGCGCAAGCGCATCGGAGATTTGCATCGCAAGTTCGCGGGTTGGCGAGAGAATCAAGCCAATTGGATGAAATGGCTCTGCTTTTCTATTCGCTAAACGGGTGATCATCGCCAAACCAAAGGCGAGAGTTTTACCCGAGCCAGTTTGGCCGCGTCCTAAAATATCTCGGCCGGCAATTGCATCGGGGAGAGTGGCGCTTTGGATAGGAAATGGTGAGGTAATTCCGGCGCTTTTGAGCGCTGGGAGGATGGCAGAGTGCACGCCAAGGTCGTTAAATGACAAGGGATATTCCAATCGAAACATGATGCGTGTCTCGATGGATATTCAAGATTAAGACTCGCAAAGCAATTACATCGTGTAGTTACTGGATTTTGCTATTCGTAGTCTACCAGCGTATTTCATAGTCCATTACCAGAGTTGAAAGAGCTCAATTCCTACTTAAGTTCAGCCAATCGAGCTCGTACCATCGCTTGCAACAAGGGAGCATCAACTTTCCAATCGATCGGTACGAGGAAGGTCTTTTTATTGACTACATAGTCTTTTAGTCGTGGAGTGAATTTCTCTAAAACCGCCGTGCTCCATGGGGCAAGAGTGAGGTGGTTCTTCGCAACTGATAGTCCAAAAATATAATCTTTCTCTAAGCGAAGCATTGGCTGGTTCCATGCAATCACCAACTCTAATTTTGGATATTTACTTTGAATTTCTTTAAAAATCTTTTTAGCAGTTTTGGCTGCAACGGGATCTAGTTTTATAAAGAATTCCTTTGGGGAATCGAATCGTTTAGAGCTCGCTGAACCTCGGATATGCATGACCAGCGCATTTGCATGAGCTTGAGAGAAGCCGTAGTTCTCTCGCAAAAAAGCAATCTGCTCTGGATACTTAGCATCACCTAAATCTTTAACTAGCGAAATCCAATAAGTGATTTTCTCGCCATATTTTTTCTCAATTGCCGGAAAAAAAGCGGAACGAGCACCGGACGCTTTTGTTGGCAAGTTATCCAACTAACTTAGTTGCGATGAAATAGATGGTTGGAATTCCAACAATTAGATTAAATGGAAATGTCACTCCCAAACTCGCGGTAATCGAAAGTGAAGGATTAGCTTCTGGTAACGCAACCTGCACTGCTGCTGGCGCCGCAATGTACGAAGCGCTCGCGCAAAGTACGCCAAGGACCGTTGCACCACCAACTGAAAGTCCGGCTACAACACCACCGAGCACGCCAAGAGTTCCGGCTACTAGCGGGAAAATAATTGCAAAAACAAACAGTCCGACTCCAACTTCCTTCAGCGCTTTAATCTGTGAGCCGGCTAAGTATCCAAGATGCATTAAAAAGAGAGCGAGTACCCCAGGTAATAGATCCACGAAGAATGGCGTTACTTTGCCGTAACCTGCGGAGCCTGAAATCGCTCCGATAACTAATCCACCGATTAACAAAATGATGGTTTTGCCAAAGAGAATCTCTTTAATAGAGATTGACCAAGCAACTTTTCGATTTAAATGACGAGTCGCTAGGAAAATACCTATGACAATTCCTGGTATTTCCATCGCTGCTAGCAAAGTTGTTGCAAAACCTTCATAAGTACGTCCTAGATTTTCCAAAAGTACTAGAGCTGCGGTGAAGGTAACTAATGATGTTGAACCGTAATGAGCTGCAATAGCACCTCGATCAATTTCAGAAAGTTTTTGAATTCTTGAGAGAGTTAAAAAAGCAAGAACTGGTACTACACAGCCAAGGGCAAGCGTGACTGCTAACGGACGAAGAATGCTGTTGGCATCGGTATTACTCAGTGATACTCCACCTTTAAGTCCTATGCCAAAGAGGAGGTAAACCGAAATTACTTGATAGACCGCATCTGGGATTCGGATATCGCTTTTAAACCTGGCTGCGATAAAGCCTAGAACAAAAACCAAGACTGAGACTGAAGTTAAGTTACTTTGGGCGATATCCAGAGAACTACTCATTACCGCTCTTTCTCCCCTACTAAAGAGAGTGCGCCCGAAGGGACTCGAACCCCCAACCGTCTGATCCGAAGTCAGATGCTCTATCCATTGAGCTACGGACGCAATTTAGTGCACAGTCTACTCGTTTTTTTGAAAAGTGCCCAAAAAGTCATGTTTTACTGGAAAAAGATTATCTGCCTTTTTCACTTCCCGGGTAGAGTTCTGGCATGGCTTTGCTTGAAATCCATAACTTAACCAAAACTTTTGGGGATGTTTTAGCGGTGAATGATGTCTCTCTCGATATTAACTCTGGGGAATTTATTACTCTTCTTGGACCATCTGGATCGGGTAAAACAACTGTTTTGCGAATGATTGCTGGTTTTGAAAAACCAGACTCTGGAACAATTTTACTTAATGGAAAAGATATAAGTACAAAACCCCCATACGAGCGCGATGTCAATACGGTGTTTCAAGATTACGCCTTATTTGGTCATATGGATGTAATTACCAATATTGAATACGGTTTAAGGGTAAAAAAAGTTTCAAAAACGCAGCGACGTGCTAAGGCATTAGAAGCGCTCGCCCAAGTAAGACTTTCTGGGTTAGAGAACAGAAAACCGAATCAACTTTCTGGTGGCCAAAGACAACGCGTGGCACTTGCGCGTGCTCTTGTCAATCGACCCTCCATATTGCTTTTAGATGAACCCCTAGGAGCTCTTGATTTAAAGCTAAGAGAGCAAATGCAGATTGAGTTAAAGGAACTTCAACGAGAGGTTGGTATCACTTTTATTTTTGTTACTCACGACCAAGAAGAAGCTCTCTCAATGAGTGATCGAATCGCTGCCTTTAATCAGGGAAAAATCGAACAACTAGGAACTCCGCGAGAGATATATGAGAAACCCCAGACTAGTTTTGTGTCGGACTTTGTTGGGAAAAATAATAAATTAGAAATTAACGGCAGACGAATAAATATTCGACCGGAACATATTCTGGTATCACATTCGCAACCTAGCCAAAACCAGGCATACTCGGGAATTCTCAAGGATTTAATTTTTGTAGGAGCAAGCAACCGATATGTTGTTGAAACTTCCGTAGGCACTATTACTGCAACGCAAGCAGTAAATGAAGTAAAAGCGGGAGACTCAGTTTGGGTTTCCTGGAGTGATACAAAAGAATTCTCAGAACCGACAAGGTAATGAGATGCCTGTATTCAAACGCTGAATACGGTTGAGAACGATGGAGGTACAGATGCACAGAAAGCGTCTGGTTAAAACGAGTCTCGTTGCCGCTGCAGCGTTGCTCATTCTTAGTGGATGTGGAAACTCTGGAGATTCTGCGTCTGACACCAACTCCGCCTCAGAGAGCAGTACTGCATCTGATAACGGATTACCAAAAATTGAAGCACTGCAATCGCTCGGTGCTGGTGAAGGGCAAGTCAACATTGTCGCCTGGGCTGGTTATGTTGAAAATGGATCAACAGATCCAAAAGTTGATTGGGTTACTGGTTTTGAAAAAGAAACTGGTTGCAAGGTCAACGTAAAAGTTGGTGCATCCTCTGATGACATGGTCGCCTTGATGAAGACCGGAGAGTATGACGTAGTTTCTGCCTCTGGTGATGCCTCCTTGCGTTTGATCTATGGCGGCGATGTCGCACCAGTAAATACAGATTTGATTGCAAACTACGCAGATATCTTTGAAAACTTGAAGATGCAGCCATGGAATTCAGTTGATGGCGTTGCTTACGGAGTTCCCCATGGCCGAGGCGCAAACCTTCTCGCCTATAGAACTGACATCGTAAAACCAGCTCCCACCTCTTGGGGTGCAGTCTTCGATGCAAATTCACCTTATAAAGGAAAGATCACTGCGTACGACTCACCTATTTATATAGCAGATGCTGCTCTATATTTGATGAAGACTAAGCCGGAACTTGGAATTACTTATCCATACGCACTTGATCAAACTCAATTTGATGCGGCAATTGAATTGCTTAATCAACAGAAGCCACTCGTTAGCGAATACTGGGGAGATTACCTCAAGCATGTGGCTGGTCTAAAAGCTGGTACAACCGTTCTCGGCACCACCTGGCAAGTAAATATCAATCTTGCAAAAGGTGAAGGGACCAAAGTTGAAGGAATCAAACCAGTTGAGGGTTCAACAGGATGGTCCGATACATGGATGATCTCCAGCAAAGCTAAGAATCCAAACTGTGGCTACATGTGGATGAATCACATTGCATCCCCCGAGGCCAATGCCGCTGTCGCGGAGTGGTTTGGTGAAGCACCTTCAAATGCAAAATCATGTGACTTAACTGCTGACAAGAATCACTGCGCAACATTCCATGCCAGTGACGATGCTTATTGGCAAGACGTTTACTACTGGAATACTGCAACAGAGAAGTGCCTTGATGGACGAACTGATGTGAAATGTATTCCTTACTCTGATTGGGCAACCGCCTGGTCGAGCTTGCGTAACTCGTAAGTTAAGTAGCGGTGCGGTAAGAAGATGCTCGATTCACTAGCGACCTGGTTCCACAACAGGCCGAGAGTAAAATTGGCGGCGCTTCTTACCGCACCACTTTTTTGGTTAGTTGTTGCCTATATCGGTTCATTGTGCTCATTACTCGTTACCTCTTTTTATTCCATAAATTCATTTACTGGTAATGTCATACATACTTTTAATCTCAATAACTTTAAAGAAGTATTTAGTAATTCCTCTTATCACAATGTTATTTTACGTACACTAGGTATTTCGATTGCAGTTACTTTTATCTGTGGATTCTTAGCAGTGCCAATCGCTTTCTATATTGCGAAAATTGCCAAACCTCGAGCTCAAAAAATTCTCGTTGCAGCAATCCTTACACCTTTATGGGCCTCTTATTTGGTAAAGATATATTCGTGGCGGACGATGCTTGAACCAAATTCTGGAGTTATTGATTGGTTACTGGGGCCGATTGGTATACGCTCGCCAGGATTTGGAATCATCGGCATTATCATCGGACTTTCATACTTATGGTTGCCTTACATGATCCTGCCAATATACGCAGGGTTTGACCGACTCCCCAATTCCTTACTCGACGCCTCAAGCGATCTTGGTGCACGAAATCTCTACACCTTTAAGCGAGTAATTGCGCCTATTATGTTTCCAAGCATAGTCGCTGGGTCAGTTTTCACATTTTCGTTAAGTCTGGGCGACTACATAACTGCTCAAATAATTGGTGGCAAGATACAAATGCTTGGCAATGTGGTCTATCAAAACTATTCGCTTAATCTCCCTTTTGCGGCGACTATTTCAATTGTTCCTATCGCAATTATGGGAATTTATTTAACAGCCTTCCGTAAAGTTGGAGCGCTGAGCAACGAATGACTTTTTCAACAACAACTCGGAGAGTGCTGCTCGCATTTACTGCAACAGGTCTTACTTTCATATACCTCCCACTGACTGTCGTTGTTATAAATTCCTTTAATGTCTCGCGCACTTTTTCATGGCCGCCTAAAAATTTCACAGTTGAATGGTGGGCAAAGGCAGCTACCAACTCTGGCGTTCGCGAGGCATTGCGTTGGAGCGTCCTTGCTGGAACATGTGCGGCGCTCCTTGCACTAATTCTTGGCACTTGTATTGCCTTTGCGGTTTCACGGTATCGGTTTTTCGGTCGAGAAACACTCTCGTTATTGGTGGTGCTCCCAATTTCGCTACCTGGAATCATTACAGGAATAGCTTTGAATAACGCCTTCACTCAAGTTTTAGGAATTTCTACCGGTCTCTTTACAATAATCGTAGGACACACCACTTTCTGCATAGTAGTTGTGTACAACAATGTACTTGCTCGCCTACGTCGTCTTGGCGGTTCCTTACAAGAAGCTTCGATGGATCTCGGTGCTAACGGATTTACTACCTTTAGACTCATCACATTGCCCAACCTGTTATCAGCGCTCTTTGCGGCAGCTATTTTGGCTTTTGGGCTTTCATTTGATGAGATTGTGGTAACGACTTTTACTGCCGGCCCAGGAATACAAACGCTTCCGGTTTGGATATACAACAACTTGTTCCGGCCAAACCAGGCACCAATTGTCAATGTAGTCGCAGCAACGTTAATTCTGGTATCAATTCTTCCAATTTATCTCTCGCAGAAACTCAGTTCAGATACCAACAATTCTGGGCGATTTTAGATTCACTCACCTGTTGCGCGCCCGAAGGGATTCGAACCCCTAACCTTTTGATCCGTAGTCAAATGCTCTATCCGTTGAGCTACGGGCGCAGTGCTATTGGAGCGTGGCAGAGCCTACTAGGTCGACTTGACCCCACCCAAACTCAACAACTCCGACCACGAAACTACCTTTCGGCGGGGTCTACCAAGCTCTGCTCCCGCGGAAATCTCGGTGAGATTAATAGCGCTCCAACCTTCATGGGTGACGACCTTGTCGCCATCCAAATGATCAGAGATATCAATATTTCCCTTGGGGGCAGCAGGTAACTCCGAAATAATCTTCTTCACCACTTCACTGGAATCACTTTTATTGGTGCCAATCACGCCCGAAGGTCCACGTTTCGCCCAACCAACAACATAGACGCCCTCGCGAATCTTTCCTTCGTTGTTGGCTACGCGCCCGCGTTCATTATCCACGCCAGGTATGTCCGCGCCTTCGTAACCGATTGCCGTTATTAGTAAATCACAGGGTAATTCGATGATTTCATCGCCTTTTACTACCTTGTCATCGACAACTTTATTAACTGCAAATTTAACCCGTTCAACGCGACCATTCCCGAGTACTTCAAGTGGGGTAAGTAAGAATGCAAGTGAGAGTTTGCGTTCATTACCTCGACGTTCTGCTTTAGATATCTCATGCATAACTTCCAGATTTGAACGAAGATCTTTCTCGCTTTCAAGTTGGGCACCTACCCGATGAATTGCATCATCAATCTGATCTTCTCTAATGAACACATCAGTCTCAGTGAGTTTTGGCAGCTCTCTTAACTCTGGTGAGGTAAAAGCAGCATGCTCTGGCCCTCTCCGCCCAATAATTGTGACATCTCTAATTGTGCTGTCATGAAAAACTTCAAGAGCATGGTCTGCGATATCGGTGCTATTTAATTCATGCGGTACTAACGCAAGTATGCGGCCACAATCCATTGCCACATTCCCGGCGCCGATAACAATCGCATATTTGCCATTTAATGGCGGGTTTACATTTACGTAGTCAGGATGTCCGTTATACCAAGGGACAAAATCAGCAGCTGAGATAGAGCCTGGAAGAGCTTCTCCTGGGATTCCAAGTTTCTTTCCGAGAGAGGTTCCCGTTGCAAGAACAACAACATCATAAATCTTTTCCAGATCAGAAATATGTATGTCGCGACCTAGCTCAATATTGCCAAAGTAACGATAATTATTTTCAGCTGCAATTTTTTCAAAAACCTTAGTAACAGTTCTGATTTTCGGATGATCTGGGGCAACGCCACTTCGTACTAATCCCCATGGTGTAGGTAATCGATCAAACATATCGATTAAAAAATTACGTTCATCAGTTACAGAGTTATTGAGCGCTTGCGCAGTAAAGAAACCCGCAGGGCCAGCGCCAACTATTGCCACTCTGTAAGTTTTCATTAACTCTTCCTTTGTAAATCGAATGAGGAATCTGATTCTACTACCTTGCAAACTCCTCATCTTTCGAAAAAAAGCGTAAAAGTGAAAGTTAATTGAGTTTATTGAGAATGGTGCTTGAGAAAAACTACTACAAAACCGTTATTGGTCGATGTAAGTTTCTACATGAGTCGCCCGGATCACCACGGTGTTCTTAGCGTAAGACCTAAAACATCGGGGGAAGTTCGGACTCCGAAGAGCAGAGCGGTGGGGAAGTCTCACTGAACTTGGAGTAAGACCGAAAGTTAACGTCAAAGAGCTGCTCGCTCGAGTTAACGGGTCGGTCACTTGTGTTTGTCTTGTGCAGCCAAGAGGGACGAAGATCGCGTCACATCCGGCTTTACGGGTTACTCACCTCTAGGTCGTCGGCTTCTACTAAAAGTGGGAGCCGGCGGCCATCTACTCTCAAAGCTAACTCAAGGAGAAATATGTCTAATGCATTAGAAAGGCAAGATACCTCCAGAACCTTATTTCCAAGCCTGATGAACTTCTTTCCAGACATGAAGTCTTGGTCAGTGGGGTTCGATAAAGAATGGGACATCCTCGAAGATCTTCAAGATTCATTTTCGCGAGGATTGCCTGCATATCCTCCGTATAACATTAAAAAGAAAAGTAAAAATGAGTATGAAATCGAGATGGCTGTTGCGGGCTTTAACCGAGAGGACTTACAAGTAGAGGTTCGTAACAATCAAATCATCGTCGAGGGTAATAAGGGTTTTAGAAATGAATCCTCCGATGTTGATTACATCTATAAAGGAATTGCATCACGCCATTTCCGTCAATCTTTTGCTCTCGCAGATCACCTCGAAGTGACTCATGCAGAGTTCAAAGATGGAATTCTTCGAATCACCCTAAAAGGTGAATTCTCTGAAGAAGAGATAGCGCACAAAATTAAAATCGATTAAGGACTATGGGCTAACCCCGGGCCCACAAGCCCTAATTAAATTTTTCGCAGTGTAACCATTGAAATTGCAGCCACAGTTGCGTCATAACCTTTATCTTCTTTGCTCCCTGGTAGACCAGAACGTGCTTGAGCTTGCTCTAGGGAGTCACACATCAGAACTCCAAAACCAATTGGCTTTCCATACTTCAATTGCACATCCATAACCCCTTGAGTTACTCCCTGACATACATAATCAAAATGGGGAGTTTCACCTCGAAGAACTAAGCCCACGGCAATGGCGATATCGAAACCCCCTTCAAGGGCATACTGCGCCGCTAACGGTAATTCGAACGAACCAGGGACGGAGAACACCTCTACCTTTTTCACCTCAGCTTCAGAACAGGCTCGCTGCGCGCCAGAAACCAATGCATCACAGATCTCTTGATGCCACGAGGCGGTAATGATTGCCACCTTCAACGTTGGTGATTTCGCTAGACCAATTTGTGGAGCTGCACCAGCCATTACTCGACCTTTCTCAAGTGACCTAAACGTTCAGCCTTTGTCTTTAAATAATTTCGATTTACCTGATTAATTGGTGGTTCTAGCGATTCGATTGCCACATCAAAACCCGATGCTCGTAGATTATTTACCTTTTCCGGATTATTTGTTAACAAGGTAAAAGTACAAACTTCAAGGGCATGCAAAATACTTATCGCATCTGCCCATTCGCGACCATCTATTGGTAAACCTAATTCAATATTCGCATCGACAGTATCTAACCCTCGATCTTGCAATTGATAGGCCTGTAATTTTTTATCAAGGCCAATTGCGCGACCCTCATGATCTCGTAAATAGATTAAATAGCCACTGCCATGTCTTGCGATTGCTGCTTTAGAGAGCGCTAATTGTTCACCACAATCACAACGCTGTGAACCGAGTACATCACCGGTAAAACATTCAGAGTGAATACGAATCTTTGGATTTACCCCAGATCCATATTTAAGAATCACATGTTCTCGATACTTAAGTGCATCGTAGGTAGCGATCTGCCAATTTCCTTCTGCGGTAGGAAGTTGCGTCCAGTTAAAAGAGATAGCGCTCTCTGGCAACGTAATTTTGCGCTGATGGCAAATTTCACTTAGTTCAGCCACGGTAACCATAGGAATTTCGTGCTCGGTTGCAAATTCTTCGAGCGCTACACCACGAGTCATAGTTCCATCATCATTAACAATTTCTGCCAGAAGTGCTAGTGGCGGAGCGCCTACAAGTAGTGAGAGCGCAACTCCCGCTTCAGTATGACCTTTTCGCCCTTGTAGAAGATTTTGGTTCGCCACAAGCGGGAAAATGTGACCTGGTCGCGCAAAAGTTTCTGGCGTTGATTTCTCGTCGGTAAGCGCATTAATTGTTCGTGTTCGTTCTTCTGCGCTGACTCCAGTGGTAATGCCCTCACGCAGATCAATTGAGACGGTAAATGCGGTACTTCGATGATCTTCGTTCCGCTCCAGCATCCGCGGTAAACCAAGTTCTCGGGCTCGCGCCTCACTCATCGCAACGCAGAGAATCCCTGTTGTATGGCGGATCATAAAAGCAGTTTGCTCAATCGTTACTAAATCAGCACGGACGATGAGGTCCCCTTCATTTTCGCGGGATTCGTCATCAGTAACGATGACTAGCCCACCAGCCCGATATCGATCTAGGGCGGTAATTACCCTATTTTCATTTGCCATTGCTCACCGCCCGATTAATAAGACGCTCTACATACTTTGCAAGAACATCAACTTCAACATTGATCGTCTCACCAATTTTTCTCTCTGAAAGATTGGTTTTTGCCAATGTCTCTGGGATTAGCCAAACCGTCACTAAATTGTTCTCATCATCCATCTCGCCCACAGTTAACGAGACACCATCTAGCGCAATAGAACCTTGATTAACTACATACGAGGCAAGATGGTCTGGAATCTGAACTACGAATTTCTCCCACTTTTCACCAGGGGCGCGTTCTACAACTTTTGCCAACCCATCAACATGTCCCTGGACGATATGCCCACCCATCAAGGAATCTAATCGAGCTGACAATTCGATATTGACGTGTGAGTTAGTAAGCAAGTCGCCTAAATTTGTCATTCGAAGTGTTTGCACCATTACATCCGCGCTAAATACTTCGCCACTTATATCGATAGCAGTGAGGCAGACTCCGTTTATCGCTACAGAATCCCCTTTAGCCAATTTTTCTGCCGTCTGAGGAGCATGAATGGTAACGAGCGCTGAGCTCTCTAATTTCGAGATATCAGTAACTCGCCCTAACTCTTGGACCAATCCAGTAAACATTAGCTCCTCACAATTCGGTAATGAATTTTGATATCTGCGCCAATTTGAGTAACGCTTAAAGTTTCTAGCGCAATGGCATCTGACAAAGATGTAATTCCTAGATCTTCTACCCAGGCAGTGCCAGATCCCAAAATCTTTGGCGCCTGATAAATAATCAATTCATCAATTAAATCGGCTCGTAATAGCGCACTGAGAAATGTGCCACCAGCTTCAACTAGAGCGTGATTTACTCCCTCACTATTGAGAAAATCGAGAAGTTCTGCGAATTCATGAGAGTTAATCCTTTTTAAACCAAGGGCATTGATTGCTCTTTTACCCATGACTACTCGAAGCGGAGATGGCGCGCTTTCAATTCGTGGGAGTAATGAAGGAGTATCTGCTAGATACGTTGCGGTGCTTGTAATGATTGCTTGTACTTGTGAACGCAAAAGTTGTACATCTTGCCGGGAATCTTCAGATGTAATCCATTTAGATGTGCCATCACTTGCAGCAATCCGGCCATCCACAGTGATTCCAATTTTTGCCGTGATGAGCGGGCGGCCATGCGCTATTCGATGAAGCCACGCTCGCTGTTCAAACTCCAGAGAAGAACTTTGTTCCTGAATTACTTCCACACCTGATTGGCGAAGTGCATCTGCCCCACCACTTGCAACGGCATTGGGGTCACTTACCCCGTAAACAACTTTCGCGATACCGCTATTTTTGATTACTTGTGTACATGGACCAGTAGTTCCGGTGTGATTACACGGTTCGAGTGAAACGTAAAGTGTGCCGCCATCTGCACGTTCTCCTGCAGCATTAATTGCTACTACTTCAGCATGATCATTCGATATTTTCTTTTTATGAACTCCGGTTGCAACTTGATTTCCAGCGCGATCATAAATAATCGCTGAGACATTTGGATTATGTGTGCACCATCCAGAGGCACCGCGCGATAGCGCAGCGAGATCACTAAAGATCTCTTCGATGCTCTTCACTCTTCACCCCTGTTACTTCTCGCACTGGAACTTTCAGGCGTTTTCGGGGTGGGAAAAGCAAGACGCGCAACTGGCGCGACGAAAAATTTCAGCTAGTTTTAGTCACGCAGCTGCTAATCGTTATCTCTCATCCGGACTTTAACCGTCGGTCTCAGAAT
>DAIRSQ010000023.1:0-11250 GCA_036804325.1 Candidatus Nanopelagicaceae bacterium
GATGATGTTGATGAAGATGAGTACCACATCCAACAATTGATTGGCCTCAAAGTTTTTCATGTAACTGATATGCAGCGCTCTCAGGCGCTTGGTGAAGTTACTGGAGTTATTACCGGCGTCGCTCAAGATTTACTGGAAATTACTAAACCTGATGGGAAAGAATTTCTCATTCCCTTCGTAAAGGTTTTGGTACCTACAGTCGACATTGCTGAAAAGAAGATTTACATCGATCCTCCGGGAGGGCTCATCGATGAAGATTGATATTGCAACGCTCTTTCCAGAATACTTCGCACCGCTATCGCTCTCACTTTTAGGTAAAGCGCAAGATGAGGGAATTTTAGAATTCACTACGCATAATTTGCGAGATCACGCTCCAGGAGTTCATAAGAGCGTTGATGACACTCCATATGGTGGCGGCGCTGGCATGGTGATGATGGCAGAGCCCATTGCGCAAACTATTGACCCTATTATCGAAAAAGATTCCCAAACAATCTTGGTGATACCAACACCATCAGGGCAAAGGTTTTCACAATCCATTGCCGAAGAGTTATCACACGCTCAACACCTACTCTTTCTCTGTGGTCGCTACGAAGGTATCGATGCGCGAATTCCACAGTACTACCGTGATGTAGTGCAGATTCAAGTTCGTGAACTCTCTCTCGGCGATTATGTGCTCGCTGGTGGAGAGGTAGCAACGCTCGCGATGATTGAAGCAATCACCAGATTGATTCCTGGAGTTTTGGGAAATCCTGACTCGTTACTTGAGGAGTCGCATGTGCTCCGGGACTTAAGTGGAGGAGGCGAGAGATCGAATTCAGAGGAACTTCTCGTCGAATATCCGAATTACACCAAGCCACCACTCTGGAGAGGGCTTGAAGTGCCGGAGATTCTCACCTCGGGTAATCATGGCGCCATCGCGAAGTGGCGGTTGGAGCAGGCGCAGGTGCGAACTCGAGCCCAAGAGCCCAAATAACCCGCCTAATCCCTGGATTTGGGTATTGCCCAGGCTCAGGGCAGAATAAGGAGCCTTGGCGAGAAATGCGCCCCGCCGCAGGGGAGCGAGTTTCTAATCGCTAAGTGGTCCTAACCAGGTTATCGACCTGCGGCGATTACCAGAGAAAAACGAGATAGCAATTATGAATACATTGGACGCACTTGATGCGGCAACCCTTCGCCGCGACCTTCCATCCTTCCGCCCCGGCGATGAATTAAAGATTCACGTTCGCGTTATTGAAGGAAATAAATCCCGTATCCAGGTCTTCCAAGGCTTGGTCATCCGTCGTCGCGGTAGCGGCGTACGTGAGAGCTTCACCATCCGCAAGATTTCTTACGGAGTCGGTGTGGAGCGAACATTCCCAGTACACACTCCAGTTATTGAGAAGATTGAAGTTGTCCGACGTGGCGATGTCCGCCGTGCGAAGTTGTACTACCTTCGCGAGCTACGTGGCAAAGCATCAAAGATTCGCGAACGTCGTGGTGGAAACTTTGGCCCAAGCGAAACTATTGTCTTTGAAACTGGCGAGGCAGAGGAAGTCACGGAAGAGGCGTTAGCTCCAGTTGAGACTGTTGAGACAGCTGAAGTAGTGGAGAGAGTCGAAGCGGTTGAGACCGCGGAGAATGCGACCGAGACCGAGACTGAGAAAGAGAAATCCGAGTAGTGAAACTCCCGCGGAAGGGTTCGCTCCTTCGCGAAATTCCCATCCTCGTAGTTGTCTCTCTTTTCATCTCAATCGTTATCAAAGCCTTTCTTATTCAGGCTTTCTACATTCCTTCGGGGTCGATGCAAACGACGCTGGAGATTAATGATCGAGTTATCGTCAATAAATTTGGGAACTTCTTCTCCGATGTAAAGCGCGGCGATGTTCTGGTCTTTCGCGATCCTGGAGGATGGCTACCGCCTGCATATGAAGAGAAGCGATCAGCTCCCTTACAAGCGCTCCGTAATGGGTTGGTCTTCGTAGGACTTGCGCCAGATCCAGCTAAGCAACATTTAATTAAGCGAGTTATCGGCGTTGGCGGGGACCATATTGTCTGCTGTGATGCATCGGGCTCTCTAGTTATAAACGGGAAAGCAGTCTCAGAGAAATATATTTACGAAGGTAATACGCCAAGTGATATGAAATTCGATGTCACCGTACCAAAGGGATTCATCTGGGCGATGGGCGATCATCGCGCAGCAAGTGAAGATTCTCGCTATCACCAAGAAGATGCCAATAAAGGAATGGTTCCACTCAATAAAGTAGTTGGGCGAGCATTTATGGTTATCTGGCCCCTTCGACATTTCACATTGCTGCCTCGACCAGAAGCGCTGAGCTCGATTCCTGTTCAATTGAAATGAATCCAGAAGTTGCGCTTCGCGCAGCGGGATTTTCGCTGATTGCGGGAGTGGATGAAGCGGGGCGCGGCGCTTACGCTGGCCCACTTGTCGTTGCTGCGGTGATTCTTGATCTTAACAATCCTCTGACAAAAGTAGGAGATTCAAAAACTTTCTCGGAGGGCGAGCGAAGTGAGCTTGCTGTAGAAATAAAGAGTAAAGCGCGGGCTTACTCAATAATTGTCATTGAAGTAGATGAGATTGATACCCATGGGCTACACCAATCTAATCTCGGGGGAATGCGGCGAGCAATTACCGCTCTTGAGGTACAACCTGACTACATCATCACCGATGGCTATCACGTCAATGGCTTGGAGATCCCTTCCATCGCAATGTGGCGAGGTGATCAGGTCAGTGATTCCGTTGGTGCTGCATCGATTGTTGCGAAGGATCATCGAGATCAAATAATGATGAAGTGGCATCACCTTCACCCTGAGTATGGTTTTGCTAACCATAAGGGGTATGGCACCGCACTTCATCAGCGGGCTATAGATAAGTTTGGCGTACTTAATATTCATCGAAAATCTTTTGCTCCCATTCGGAAAGCGCTCAAGCGAGGAAAATAATCAACAGGAATCAAATAAACAGGCACTTCTTTTACGGAAATAAATATTTGTCAGCGACGATACCTACATTTGCGCCATGCCATCACATGTATCTCGGATTAATCAAAGAACTCATCGCGCTCATCAATTAGGGAAATTTGGCGAAGATTTCGCCGAGCTTTTTTTATTGAGTATTGGATATGAAATAGTTGAACGAAATTGGCGAGGTGCATACGGCGAAATCGATTTAATCGCCCACTCCAACTCCGGGTCTGATCAAAGCGAATTTATTTTTGTTGAAGTGAAGGCTCGCTCATCGCTCCAGTTCGGCGCTCCATTAGAAGCGATCACCCCAGAGAAATATCGACGCCTCTTTCTTCTCGGTCGGGAGTGGATCTCCACTAATCAACCACGATCGCTCTGGCGGATTGATATTGTCACCATTTTGAGGGGAACTGAGGGCATAACGCTTTCACATCACAAGAGTTTGAGCGCGTAGTGCTCGCTATCACTCGATCAATCTCCCTCGTTGGGTTAACAGGTCATCTCATTGATATTGAGGCAGATATTGGAAATGGCGTTCCAGGATTTACTCTCTTGGGTCTACCCGATGCTGCTCTTTCAGAGGCGCGCGATCGAGTTCGATCGGCAATTAGCAACTCATCGGCGCAGTGGCCTAATAAAAGAATCACTCTTGCTCTCTCGCCAGCTGCGCTACCAAAGCGCGGCTCATCATTTGATTGCGCTATTGCAATTGCGCTCCTTGCTGCTGCGCAAGAGATTACTTTGGGTCGAATTGATGGCGCCGTGGTTTTGGGCGAGCTAACTCTCGATGGGCGAATAAAGTCGGTGCCAGGAATCTTGCCGGCGCTTCGAGCAGCAGCTCTCCATGGAATTAAGCGCGCAATTATTCCGTCAGAGAATTTCGAAGAAGGCTCACTTATCCCCGGAATTGACCTCATACATTTTGAGCATCTTCGCCAACTGATTACTTGGGTAAAGGGGGGCGAATACCTCCCTTCAGAATTAACGCGTATAGCTCAAAACACATCTGAAGGTAAAACTCTTGATTTCTCAGATATTGCCGGGCAAGAGCGCGCAAAAGAGGCGCTCGAGATCGGTGCAGTTGGTGGACATCACATTGCGATGGTTGGTCCTCCAGGAGTTGGCAAGAGCATGCTCGCAGCGAGAATTCCCTCGATCTTGCCCCGATTAAACGAGCGCGATGCGCTCGATGTCACCTCGCTTCACTCCATCGCCGGAAAGATCTCACCGTTAAATGGTTCACCGTTAATCACCTCGGCCCCATTTATTGCTCCACATCACACCATCTCGAGAGCGGGCTTAATCGGTGGCGGTTCAACATCGATCTCTCCCGGTGCATGCTCACTAGCTCATCGTGGAATTCTTTTTCTTGACGAAGCCCCAGAAATATCTCGCCCAGTTATTGAATCGCTCCGTGAACCGATGGAGTCGGGTGAGGTGACCCTTACCAGGCTTGGTCGAAGCGCGACCTTTCCGGCGCGTTTTACCTTGGTACTAGCCTCCAATCCATGTCCATGCGGTTGGGCAATTGGTAAAGCAAAACGTTGCACCTGTTCATCGTTAGCTAGTCGTCGTTACCGTGAGAAATTATCTGGCCCAATTCTCGATCGAGTTGATCTTCGAATCGAACTCGAGCCACTCTCGCAAGGTGATCTTGCGCGAGGAAGTGAACCTAGTTCCGATATCGCAGCTCGGGTAGCAGATGCCCGAGAGAGATCGAAAGAGAGATTTAACGCTTACCCATGGGCCATTAATTCAGAGATTCCCGCTGCTGCGCTCCGCAGTGAGTTCGCTCCAGAGCCACGAGCGTTAAGCGTGTTATATCGAGCACTCGATGCTGAGGAGATAACTGTTAGGGGCTTACATCGAATTCAACGAGTTGCGTGGAGCATTGCAGACCTTAATAACGAGCGAAGTCCCTCGCGTACCTCAATCGACCGGGCGTTGGCACTTCATCTGCGGGAGCGTTTATGACGACCTTGAGCAATGTGACGAATATAAAAGGTGAGATTCGACGGATTACATCATCAAGCCCGGAGTGGCCGAAACAACTAAACAGCCTCAAGAATCCACCAGATCAACTTTTTGTACTCGGCCGAAATTTGGGTGAAATTGCAGAGCTGAATTCGCAATCTGTTGCGATAGTTGGCGCAAGAAACTCAACGTTCTACGGTGAGAAGATCGCTCGTGATTTCGCAACCTACTTTGCAGCGCTTGATTGGAGCGTTGTAAGTGGTGGAGCTTTTGGGATTGATTACAACGCGCATCGTGGGGCGCTTGCAGTCGATGGGGTAAGTATTGCGATTCTCGCTGGCGGACTTGATATTCCTTATCCACGAAGCCACGATTCACTTTTTCACGAAATTGCAGAGCGGGGCGCGCTTATCTCTGAACAGCCACCGGGAGTCCGCGCAGCTAAGGGCCATTTCCTTGCTCGCAACAGGTTGATTGCAGCTTTGAGTAAAGGAACAATCGTTGTGGAAGCGGCATATAAGAGCGGAGCGCTCCGTACCGCTCGCGACAGCGCCGAACTCTTTCGACCAGTGTTGGCGATTCCTGGCCCGATCACCTCACCACAGAGCGCCGGCACACATGGCCTAATTCGAGATCGAATCGCGGAGCTCGTTACCTCACCAACTGAGGCGCTCGAACTTCTCACTCCATTAATCTCCATAAATAGTGAGAGAATGAGTGGGTGAGTGATTTTCGTTCCGGTTTCGTCGCCCTTGTCGGTAGACCAAACACGGGAAAATCGACCTTACTCAATGCGCTCGTTGGTGAAAAAATTGCAATTACTTCGAGTAGGCCGCAAACAACTAGGCGAGCAATTCGGGGGATTGTTCATCGTCCCGCCGGACAGGTAATCATCGTCGACACCCCAGGTTTACATAAACCCAAGACGCTCCTTGGCCAACGTCTTAATGCCCTCGTCGCTGAAACTTTTGCTGATGTAGATCTGATTATCTGTTGCCTGCCAGCCGATGAGGAGATTGGCCCTGGAGATAAACGAATCATCACCGAAATTTCTGGATCGATTCCGCTGATTGCGGTAGTGACAAAGACAGATCGCGTAGCGCCTGCAACCCTGATGGAGAAATTATCAAGTATTGGCTCCCTCGCTCCATGGAAAGAAATAATTCCAGTTTCTGCAAAGAAAAATTTTCAAATTGAGAAGTTGCTTGAGCTCTTAATCAAACATTTACCTGAGGGTCCCCAGCTCTATCCAGAGGAGTATGTCAGCGAAGAGAGTGACAATGACATCTACAGTGAATTAATTCGCGAAGCCGCTCTTGAATTACTTGATGATGAGCTGCCGCATTCATTGATGGTCACTATTGAAGAAGTTAGCGTTGGTGGCGATGGAAAGACCCCCATGATTTATGGAAAAATTTTCCTTGAACGCGATAGTCAAAAGAAAATAATTCTCGGTAAATCTGGCGAGCGAATTAAAGAGATAGGCATGAAGGCTCGTCAAGCAATAGAGAAATATCGAGGAGAGAAGGTTTTTCTTACGTTACATGTTGGTGTGGAGTCAGAGTGGCAGGGCAATCCCCGGGCCCTGGAAAAATTTGGGTTTTAATTAATTTTTACTTGCTACTGCCATCGCAATCGCGGGATGCGCAGGTTTTTGGCACTGCTCGCAGATCACCACTCCATTCTCTGCCACGCTCCAGGGGCTGCCACAGCTGCAATTGAGGTGGGGTGAAGCCATGTGCGCAAGGGTAAATCGGCGCGCTACTTTTCGCCCGTTGAAATAACAGCCCGCCCATTTCTCGAGGTTGCCAGGTATGAGCCCAAGAGCACCAGAGGAAATCCCATCACCATCCCCACGGTGATGGGTTCATTAAGGATGATTACTCCAAGCGCAATCGCGATTGCCGTGTTGGGATAAGTAACTGTTGATGCCTTCGGCGGGCCAATCATTCGCAGCAGGGTGAAGAAGAGATAAAAAGCGAGCGCGGTACAAAGGAGGCCAAGTGCCAGGAGCGCAAAGAGCGCGCGATTGGAAGGCATGGTTGTCGGCGCGCTCTGAATCGCCGGAATGAAGAAGACGATCGCAGTGAGGGCCATCGCCAATCCATTGACGGTAACGCCCGAGATTCCATTGAGATGACGGGCGGCCATAAAAGTGGCGAAGGCATAAGAGAAGGCGCTGAAGAGAATTTTGAGCATAGCTACCAGGTCATGGCTCTCCATCAGCGAATCAATACCCACAAGTGCGAGCACTCCGATAAATCCGATCACAATCCCGAGCGCCTGTCTGGGATGGCGAACGGAGCGATCGCCTGCAAGGGCAGCAAGAAGATTTGCCCAAATGGGAACAGTGGCAATGAGTAATCCAGCAAGGCCAGAACTTACTGAGCGTTGTCCATCAGAGATAAGTGTCCAAGGAATAAACATTTCAAAAACTGCATAGAGCGCAATGTATTTAATACTCGCACGTGGAACTTTTAGCGCGCCAGCTCTGATGGCTAGTGGAATGAGAATTAGCGCCCCAATAAAGACTCGAGTAAAGACAATCACTGGAACGGAGAGTTCTTTAACTGCGATACTCACAAAGAGATAGGGGATACCCCAGAGGGCGCTCACCGCTAGGTAGTAGCCGATAAAGCGGGAATCAGGGCGCGAAGCAGAAGGAGTATCGGTACTGGAGCCGGTGCCCATGTTGGGGGTAGATGGTTCTAATCCGCTCACCTTCTGGAGCATATCTGAGGCAGGTGCGCTCTCTGGCCAGAGCGCGAGCTAGCCCGCCACCGGTACCATTACCTCACCACTTAGTTGGCGGCAGGCGCCACCAAAATTCCGATTTTTTAAGGGGCGAGAAGTGCGCGTTGGGGTACTGACTGGCGGGGGAGATTGCCCCGGTCTCAATGCAGTAATTCGCGCCATCGTCCGTAAGGGCGTCCGGGAATATGGTTATCAATTTGTTGGATTTCGCGATGGCTGGAAAGGCCCGCTTGAAGGGTTAAGTATTCCACTCGATATCGAACGGACCCGAGGGCTACTTCCTCGAGGCGGAACGATTCTTGGCTCTTCACGAACAAATCCCTTCGCTATCGAAGGCGGCGTGGAGCAGATCAAAACCAATCTCGCCACAGAAGGAATTGATGCCCTCATCGCAATTGGCGGCGAAGATACCTTGGGGGTCGCCACCAAACTTCACTCACTCGGCGTAAAAGTTATTGGCGTCCCGAAGACTATTGATAATGATTTAAATGCCACTGATTACACCTTTGGTTTTGACACAGCAGTAAATATTGCCGTTGAGGCAATCGACCGACTCCACACCACTGCCGAATCTCATCACCGCACGTTAATAGTCGAAGTGATGGGGCGCCATGCAGGGTGGATCGCGCTCCACTCTGGATTGGCTGGTGGAGCATCCTGCATCCTCATTCCAGAGGTGCCATTTTCGATTGAGAAAGTTTGCGAGTATGTGCAATCTCGCTACAAATATAACTACGCGCCAATAATTGTGGTTGCCGAAGGGGCGCTTCCAGAATCTGGACGCGCAATTACCAAAGATGGATCTCTTGATGCCTTTGGACATGTGAAACTCTCAGGAATTGGTGAGTGGTTGGCTCAAGAGATTGAGCAACGCACCGGCAAGGAAGCTCGAGTATCGGTTCTTGGCCACATCCAGCGCGGTGGAACACCAACTGCTTTTGATCGAGTACTTGCTACCCGATTTGGATTACATGCAATCACCGCAGTCCATGATGGCGACTGGGGAAAGATGGTTGCGCTACAAGCTACCAATATCGTTCGCGTGCCGTTGGCAAGTGCAACCGAGAAACTTAAATTAGTTGATCCTGCTTTATATGCAGAATCAGAGATATTTTTCGGATAGAAAAACTCACCAGAGACTCAATAACGAAAGAGAAAAGGACGAATACTTACGATGAATGCTTCATTGGATAATCTCTTCGATACCTCTCTGGTTGCAGCGCAACAACCGCAATGGCCAGATAAAAGTTCTCTTGAAAAAGCAATCGCAGAGCTTCGCACCTTCCCACCTCTAGTTTTTGCCGGTGAATGTGACGAACTAAAGCGACGGATAGCCCAGGCAGCTCGGGGTGAAGCGTTTTGGTTACAAGGTGGCGATTGTGCAGAGACCTTTACCGGTGCAACTGCTGATTCAATTAGAAATCGGATTAAAACGATTTTGCAGATGGCAGCAGTCCTTCAATATGGCGCCAGTCTTCCGGTAATTAAAGTGGGGCGAATGGCTGGGCAATTTGCTAAGCCTCTAGGTAAAGATACCGAGACTCGCGATGGCATTACCCTCCCTGCTTATCGCGGGGATGCAGTCAATGATCTTGCCTTTGATGAGCCTTCTCGAACTCCAGACCCACAACGGCTCGTTAAGGTCTACCACACATCTGCGATGACCTTAAATTTAGTTCGAGCATTCACTCAAGGTGGTTTCGCTGATTTACGTAGAGTTCATGAGTGGAATAAAGGATTTATTCGCGATGCCGCATTTGGTGAGCGATATGAGCAGATGGCAAATGAAATTGGCCGCGCGTTAGCATTTATGAAATCAGCTGGAATCGACGCTGATCAATTCCGCGCAGTAGATCTCTTCTCAAGCCATGAAGCGCTGATTCTCGAATATGAAAAAGCATTGACGAGAATTGATTCTCGAACTGGTACCCCATATGACGTCTCAGCTCACTTTGTCTGGATTGGTGAGCGCACTAGACAACTCGATGGCGCCCATGTCGATTTCTGTTCAAAGATTCGCAATCCAATTGGTATCAAAGTTGGACCAAAAGCAACAGTTGAAGAGATTACTGCGCTAATTAATAAACTTGATCCCGAGCGAGAGCCTGGCCGCATTACTTTGATTACTCGAATGGGGGCAGGTGTAATTCGCCAAGCCTTGCCAGCGCTTGTCGAAGGGGTTAAGAAATCTGGCGCAGAGGTGCTCTGGGTTTGCGATCCGATGCATGGCAATACTTATGAAGCGCCAAGCGGATATAAGACGCGCAAGTTCGATGATGTGATGGACGAAGTTCGAGGCTTCTTTGAAGTTCACAAGAAATTGGGAACACATCCTGGTGGCGTGCACATTGAATTAACGGGTGATGATGTCACTGAATGCGTCGGTGGGGGAACGGAAATTTCCCATGAAGACTTGGCCTCACGTTACGAGACTGCCTGCGATCCGCGCTTAAATCACACGCAATCTTTAGAGCTAGCCTTCCTCGTTGCTGAAATGTTGCAGGCTAGATAGCCTCACTTCTCGTGCTCCCACTTTTTCAAGTAACCGCGCCAACGCCGCTTGGAAAGCTGCAGGTCATTCTCGATGAGCGAACTTTAGTCGCTGCTGGCTTCACGACCTTTCTTCATCTCAAAGAGAAGCTCGCACCTTCTGATTTCGATCGCAAGTTGGTGACCTCCCGAGAGGCTCAGTGGGTAGCAGAGCTGATCGAGCGATATTTTGATGGTGAGATTGGCGCATTTGTGGGATTGAAAGTACGTCAACCAGGCGGTGCATTTAGTCAACGCGCATGGCGTGCGATGGAAAAAATACCTAGTGGAAAAGTTATCTCGTATGCCGACTTAGCGGCAAAAGCTGGCTCGCCGGCGGCGGTGCGAGCAGCAGGAACTGCATGTGCGCGAAATGCGATAGCGCCATTTATTCCATGCCATCGAATAGTTCGTAGCGATGGCGCGCTTGGAAATTATGGTTATGGGGTTTCAAAAAAGAGTTGGCTACTTCGCCACGAAGGGGCTATTGAGTAGCTTGATTTGAGTCGAAATTACTCTGCCGAACTTGCATAAGCAGCATTGCGGCAAAAATTAACGTACCGCCGATTGTGGTTTTAACAGTTAGCGACTCTTGTCCTGCGATAACTGCAAAGAGCGCAGCGAAAACCACTTCAAGGGTGAGCACCACTGCAACAACGGTGGCATCCATCTTTGATTGCGACCAGGTTTGAATGAGAAAGGCCACTGAGGTCGCGAGAATTGCGGTGAATATTGTCGCTTTCCACTCCTGGTTGGTATTTGGTGGCTCATAGCCTTTATCAATCACGGCAAGAATTGAAGTCAAGAGCGCAATTGTGCCAAGCTGCACGATAGTTAATGGATAAGTTGCAAATTTCTCTGACCATTTACCAAGTCCGAGAATATGAAGTGCAAAAAAGAGTGCGCTTAGCAGAACTGAAAGCTCACCCAGGCCGATGGTGAAGCCTTTGAACGAGAGCAGCGCAAGACCGACCGTTGCCATTCCCACGCCTATCCATTCATTTCTCGTGACATGAGATTTAAGAAATA
>DAIRSQ010000024.1:0-10380 GCA_036804325.1 Candidatus Nanopelagicaceae bacterium
GAACAGTAGAGGAGTGGTCGAGGGTTCGCAAGCAGAAATTCGGTGTGTCGCAAAAAATTTATTTGCTAGCGACAGGTACTCGTAATTGTTGCCCCGCATGAAGTGCAGAACCAGTTAATCCGTTGAGATCGATAATCGCCGCCACGAGATCCGCCTTATTGGCTGTGGAATCAACCTGGCTAGCAATAGACCAGAGGCTCTCCCCTGGTAGGACGGTAATCGTCTCGTAATAGCTACTTACAGCGCTAGGGTTATTACTCCCTTGTCCAAGCGCGGTGGTGGCAGAGAAGAGCGAGAGGGCAACAACTAGCCCTGAGGCGCCCAGGAGGAAGCGGCCACGGGCGGTTAAACGGAGCTCTGCGGGGGAAGTGCTCATGTTCTCTCTTCTCGCTTTCTTCTGCTGCTTTTGTTGCTTCTACTGCTGTTATTGCTTGACGTTCTGACGGATTAGAACGTGTGTTCGAATTTAACCCCACCTCACCCCCTGCTGTCAACATTTTTTCGAACAGGTGTTTGAAATTTTTCTCGATAGCCCGTACCCTCTTGGTTATGGCTAAGAAAAACGAGCTTCCCCGTACCCGTGACCTCGCTCCATCCGGTCCGTCCAGCCCATCCGTGGCTGAACTTCCCGATGGCCCCGCCAATGAGGAGGGGCTAACCCCCCGCCAACTCAAGATCCTTGAGGTCATCCAAAGCGCCCTTGATACCCAGGGCTATCCCCCATCGATGCGAGAAATTGGCATCGCAGCCGGGCTCTCCTCTCCTTCAAGCGTGAAGTACCAACTTGAAGTTTTGGAAGAGAAGGGATGGATTCGCCGCGATCCCACTCGAGGTCGCGCTCTAGAAATTTTGCTTCCAGAGAGCGATGAAGTCTCCATTGATGAAAGTTCGATGGATCAAATGCGCGCAGTGCCTCTTGTTGGTCGCATCGCAGCAGGTGGTCCAATTCTTGCCGAGCAATCAATCGAGGAGACTTTTCCCTTACCAGCATCTCTTGTTGGCCAAGGTGAACTTTTTATGCTCAAAGTTGTTGGCGATTCGATGATTGATGCTGCGATTTGCGATGGAGATTTTGTTGTTATTCGCGCACAGAAAACCTGCGAAAAAGGCGAGATTGTTGCCGCAATGATTGATGGCGAAGCAACAGTGAAAACCTTCTCCCGTCGCGATGGAAAAATTTGGTTACTTCCAGCAAATCCAAATTTCTCCCCTATTCCTGGCGATAACGCCGAGATACTTGGAAAGGTCACTGCGGTTTTACGTTCGGTTCGTTAATAAAAACTAAGCGGTAAATCGCTCTAGGGCTGAAGCTAATTGGGCATCTACACGTGCGCGTACATGGGTGCCATCTGCCAAGTGCTCTTCAGTAAAGATTTCGCCGCTCTCATGAATCTGATGGAGTAAGTCTCCCCTTGTGTAAGGGATAACTGCGCTAACTTCAATATCAGGATGTGGCAGCGCTGCTTCGATAGCTCTTTGCAGCTCAGCAATGCCAAAACCGGTATGTGCTGAGATCGGGATACTGCCGGGCAATTGATTAACTAACTCCACCACTCGATGTGGATCAGAGATATCTACTTTATTAATAACAATAAGTTCAGGAATCTTCGAGCCACCAATCTCATCGATAACTTGGTGGACTGCCCTAACTTGTTCCAATGGTTCTGGATGCGAACCGTCAACGAGATGGAGAATCAAATCCGCGCCTGAAACCTCTTCCAACGTAGATTTAAAGGCATCGATTAGTTGATGTGGAAGATGGCTAACAAAACCAACGGTATCGGTGAGCGTGTAAACCCGGCCATCACTTCCCTCAACGCGACGAATTGTGGGATCAAGCGTTGCAAAGAGCGCGTTCTCAACCAAGACACCTGCACCGGTAAGTCGATTGAGCAGTGAGGACTTCCCTGCGTTGGTGTACCCGGCGATAGCAACCGAAGGGATGCGATGGCGTACTCGCTCTTGGCGCTTGGTATCGCGGGCAACTTTCATCTCGCTAATTTCTCTTCGTAACTTTGCCATCCGATCACGAATACGGCGACGATCGATTTCAATTTTTGTTTCACCAGGGCCGCGACCGCCAATACCAACGCCACCTGCACCGCCTGCGCCGGCTCGACCACCTACCTGACGAGAGAGTGAATCACCCCAACCGCGAAGGCGCGGAAGTAGATAAGAAATTTGCGCAAGCTCAACCTGCGCCTTACCTTCTCGACTTTTTGCGTGCTGCGCAAATATGTCAAGGATGAGCGCAGTCCGATCGACGACTTTCACTTTCACGCGATCTTCAAGTTGTCGGAGCTGTCCAGGTGATAATTCACCATCGCAAATCACGGTATCGGCCTTTGTTGCCGCAACAATTGATTTTAATTCGCTTACTTTTCCGGATCCAATAAAAGTTGCCGGATCTGGTTTATCTCTACGTTGGATAATTCCCTCCAACACCTGCGAACCTGCAGTTTCCGCAAGTGCCGCTAATTCTTTTAATGAATTCTCTGCATGTTCGCCCGTGCCCTCAGTCCATACCCCTACAAGGACCACACGCTCTAATCGAAGGGAGCGATATTCCGCTTCGGAAATATCTTCAAGTTCAGTCGAGATACCCGCTACACGCTTTAGCGCACGCCGTTCAGATAGCTCTTCACTTAGATCAAGATTGTTTTCGCTTTCGAAATCTAATCGTGCCTGTTCATTCTCTTGAAGAAGGCGCTGAAAAAGATCCTCTGATTTCACAGAGTTACCTGATGTTCACTTACTAAAACGGCTGGGCCGATTAACACAGCATTGGAATGAGAATCAATATCAACTTTCAATGTGCCGCCAGGTACATGAATTGTCCACTGCGCTGGGAGCCTCTTTTTCTGATGAACCGTTGCTGCAAGAGCGACGGCACACACACCGGTGCCGCAGGATTTCGTTTCACCTGAGCCTCGTTCATGAACGCGCATCCGCAGCTCATTTCCACCAACCATTTCTACAAACTCGACATTGACTCCCTCAGGAAAGGCTTCCTCTGGCGAAACCTGTGGTGCGCTTTCTAGTGACCCGACTTCAGCAAGTGAAGGCACAAAGGCCACCGCATGAGGATTGCCAACATCAATATTGAGCGCGCTCCATTGATGCCCATTCTGGTTAACCAGGATTTCGTCGAAATCGTCGATATCGGATAGGTCTTCAACTTTTCCCATATTGACGGAGATCTCTCCAGATTCGGGAACCGAGAGAAATTTCTTTCCGGCTCGAGTATCAATCGGAAATAGCCCAGCGTTATGAAGTCCACGATCAACAAGATAGCGAGCCATTACTCGAATCCCATTGCCACACATTTCAGCGAGCGAACCATCGCTATTTCGATAATCCATAAACCACTGGCCATCGCGCTTAACCATGCGGATAAATCCGTCAGCGCCAATTCCCTCTTTGCGATTACAAAGTTTCGCGATAGCTTCTGGAGAGACTTGGATTTGGTCAGCCTGGTCGAGCAGGAGGAGAAAATCATTCTCCGTGCCATGCCCATACGTCAGAGTTACCGTTGCCATTAATTCCAGATACTAGAGGTTTAAGGCAGGTACGCGCGCTTAACGCTTGGCAATTGCGCCGGTAGCAGCGCTCTTGTAGGCAAGCTCAAGGGCATCGACAGTAATCGCGCCTAGCTCACCGGGGGCCATATTGGCTTCTTTATTGCCAAGTGCCACATCAACCAAAGCATTAGCAGGGCCAAAGAAAATGTAATGGCCGGCATCTGCAGCGACATTGGGTTGGTAGGTCGTGCCATCTGCATAATGAATGTAAACGAACGAACGATTGAGATCGATGATGAATTGACCTTCGCTACCAACGCAGTGCACCACGACTTCATGGTGGTTGTTATTAGCGCCAAGGTGCGCTGAGGCGCCAGACATCGTTCCGATTCCGCCACCTTCAAAGCGATAGATGACAGCATCATGAAGATCAACTGGAGCATTTAGTGGCGCAGCCATAAAAGCCATCGCCTCTTTGACTCGAGCTGGATAAAGGCGGAACGCTAAACCAAGCGCGTGTGTTAATTGCGCTTGACCATATCCCCCGCCAGAAACTTTTGGATCAGTCCAGGTGCTCTGCTCTGGAATTTGCTCAGGTGAAGCATCGGGATAGGCGCCGGTGTTACTGAGAAGTTCACGAGTCTGTGATGCCATTTGAATCGACATCGATTCAAGTTTGCCTATTCCTTTTTTCTGGAGTTGGAGGTACATATCTTGAATCATCTTTTGATAGTTCCAACCAAAACTTAGAAGTAATTCACGATCATTCTTCTTCGCAGTATCAACCAAGTCCCAAGCATCAGCGCTGGTAATCGTCATTGGCTTTTCGCAGAGAACATGCGCTCCTGCATTGAGAGCAGCCTTAGAGTGTTCATGATGTAAACCAGATGGTGAAGAAACAACGATGATGTCGAGATCTTGCTTAATCACATCGTGATAGTCCTCAGTTGCAACTTTGGCGCCATATTGATTGGCGAGTTTCTTGAGTAGATCATCACCTTTACGGCAAATGGCAACAATTTCTACCTCGTCGCGCTTCGAAATCGCTGGTAGGTGGGCCATTGTTGCCCAGGAACCTGCACCGATAAATCCTGCTCGTAATTTAGCCATTGTTGGATATTCCTATCTAGAGAGATGGGGTTACGGAATTAATCGTGATGCCAGACCTCGCGATAGGAAAGGAGATTTCCCTCGCGGTCTGTGATGTGGCGAATTATGTCTTTGAATGATTCTTGCCAGCGAGCATTAACTTCGGTTGCGCCCATCTTCTTTGCTGCGGTAGCAACATCAGGAACGGCTTCGCAATAACCAACAACCGTAGTTCCATTGCGGAAGAGGGTGTAATTAGTCCAACCGCACTCCGTGAGTGCTTGCGCCATATCTGGCCAAAGCTCATCATGGCGCTTGTCGTACTCAGCCTCTTTGCCTTCATAGAGATAGATGAAGAAAAGTAACCGTTCCATACCCGCTCCCCACCAATGGTTGTGAACGCATTCAGTAATGCTAATTCCAGACTCTACCCAAAGGCACCAAATGGTGAGGCAAATTCTTCGTATCCAATAGGGAGAAAATCTCGAGGAAATACCGGAAAACTCTTCCCTAAGAATTTCCAGAACTCGCGAGCACCCTTTCCAGAAGTTCCACCCTCGAGCCCTCCAGCCAGGTGATTCTCGGGTCTCTTACGAACCATGTCGCCTGTCTGCGGGCATATTGGCGGGTGCTCACAACAGTCTCCTCCATGGCAGCAGAGAGCTCCATCTGGCCTTCGAGCGCTGCTAACACCTGGGCATATCCAATCGCCGCCCTGGCCGTCCGGCCTTCTTGAAGGCCCCGCTCAACCAAAGCGCGCACTTCATCTACAAAGCCATCGCGCCACATTTGTTCAACACGTCTAGTGATTCGCTCATTAAGTACTTCGCGTTCTACTTGGATCGCAAATTGCTTTGCTTGAGGGTAGTAACTCACTTCATCGCGAGGCAACGAAGCTGCATATGGTTCTCCAGTTAATTCAATGACTTCAAGCGCTCTAATTACTCGACGCACATTCTGTTCTGGGATAAGCGCGGCTGCATCAGGATCTAACTTCGTTAACCGTTCATGCATCGCACTTGCGCCAACTTCTTCCGCTTCGATGAACAAGCGCTCTCTAATCTTGGGATCTCGATCGGGAAAATTTAATTCATCAATGAGCGCTTTGATATATAGGCCAGTACCACCTACAACAACAACGGGTATCTCTTTTTCAAGAAGGTGATCGATGCGCGCACGTGCATCACGTTGATAATCTGCAACTGAACTCTCTTGGGTAACATCCAAAACATCTAATAAGTGATGAGGAATTCCTCGCCTTAGCGAAACTGGAACTTTTGCGGTTCCAATATCCATGCTTTTGTATAACTGCATCGAATCCGCGTTGACAATTTCTGCGCCGATTCGCTCTGCAACATCAAGAGCTAATTCACTCTTACCAGTAGCAGTTGCACCACCGATGACAATTAACGTCATGCGTTCGATTGTGCTTGTCGAAAAGTTGGCATACCAAGCGATATTGCATGTGCTCGCTCCACCGCAGCCGCGCTCCCACGGGTTTGCTCAATGGAGAGCGGAGTTCCAGCTGCAATTAAATGATGTGGTGCGGCTTCAGTGATAACGGTCCGTACTAAGTCCCCAGGAGCTGGTCGATCATCAGGTTCGAAATTTAAATGGACCAATCGAAAATCTTCTGATCGCCCAGCAACTCGACCGCGCTCTGCATCTCGGCGCCCAACATGGTCGCTAATCAAAACTTCCACTTCGCGACCAATCATTTTTTCATTCTCTTCAAAGGAGATCCGCTCTTGAAATTGATGAAGCTCCGTATATCTGCGGCCAATGATGTCTGGATCAACTTGATTCGCCATTGTTGCTGCGGGCGTGCCTGGACGTTTGGAGTATTGGAAGGTGTATGCCGCGGTAAAACGAGCCTGAGCCATCACATCAAGAGTTGACCGAAAATCCGCTTCGCTCTCCCCTGGAAAACCCACGATGATGTCTGTAGTAATTGCAGCATGAGGAATTACTTTTCGCACTCGCTCCAAAATTCCTAGATAACGATCGGATCGATAAGAGCGACGCATCGCTTGCAAGATTGAATCGGATCCAGATTGCAGCGGCATATGCAGATGAGGCATCACATTGGGCGTTTCCGCCATCGCCTCGATGACATCATCGGTGAAGTCGCGCGGATGTGGGCTCATAAATCGCACTCGGCGAAGTCCTTCAACATCACCACATGCTCGAAGAAGCTTGGCAAATGCTTGGCGATCACCAAAATCTACGCCATAAGCATTCACGTTCTGACCAAGCAGAGTTATTTCCACAACTCCTTGAGCAACTAGCGCTCTAATTTCATCGAGAATTTCATCGTTCGGGCGATCTTTTTCGATACCTCTTAATGAGGGGACGATACAAAAAGTGCAGGTGTTATTGCATCCGACTGAAATAGATACCCAAGCAGAAAATGCAGAATCACGGCGCACCGGAAGCGTAGAAGGGAAATGCTCAAGTGATTCTTTGATTTCCACCTGCGAGGCTTTTTCAATCTCTGCTCGCTTAAGTAACGCAGGAAGGTCGCCGACATTATGCGTGCCATAGACAACATCCACCCATGGCGCTTTTTTAATAATTTCACCGCGATCTTTTTGGGCAAGACACCCGCCAACGGCAATTTGAAAATCAGGTCGCTCTTCTTTGGTGTAGATATAGCGAGTCAATGCGCCGTAAAGTTTTTGATCTGCATTTTCTCGAACCGCACATGTATTGAAAACGACAAGATCTGGTTCTGTGCCAGGCTTTGCAGGTAAGTAACCCTGTGCTTCGAGTAAGCCACCAATTCGCTCAGAATCGTGAACATTCATCTGGCAGCCATGGGTTTCTACTAGATAAGTCCGTTGAATCGTGCTGAGGCTGCTCATGAGTAAAGGGTAACGGCCACGCTCTTTCGTTGAAGAACTGCACTGTGCCACTATTGCCATATGAAGCTTCGAAGCGTCCTCATTGTCACAGCGCTACTGGCGAGCATATGTGCCGCGCCATTGATTCCAGCTTCTGCAGATATCTGCCCTGCGCCACCTGCGACACCACCGCAAGGGTGCACCCCTCCGGGACCTGGTGGAGCACTACCGTGCCCACCAAACACTCCACCCGGACAACCATGCGCTCCGGCTGGCGCCTCAGGAACAATGCCCAAGCCCAGCGGTTTCACCTCTAAATATCCACTCGATCGTTCAGTAGATCTTTTTAGTGCGGCACAACCAGATTTAGGGAAAACGATGCAGACGGAGTATTACGGGGTCTCCTTCGATTCTTCTTCACGATTACAGACAACTCCCTTTATAAAAGTTGAAAATCAAATTGGGCAAGGTTTGCGCGATGAAAATCTCTGCACTGGATTGGACGATCCATCTTGCTCGGCGACAAAAGGGTGGCAAACGATTTTCATTGAGGGTGGCATAGGTAATTGTGCCGCCAATCCAAATACCGCTTGCGTTGAATCATTCTCAATCACAACAAGCGATGGAAAAGAAGTAATCGCAAAACCGCTCTCGAAATTCCCGAAAGATGCGAAGGAATTCTCGGGCAAAGTAAATAGTGATGGCAGTGGTTACGCTGCTGGCCTTGCGAGTTGGATTTGGCGCGCCGAAGGCGACGGGCCAGGAAGTGAACACGATTATCTACTTACTGGGTATGTTCAATCTGGTGGTCAAAATAGAAATCAATCGTGGGATGATTTGCACGTTATCCAATTCTTCTTTGAAGTTGTGCCAATAGTTCGTGAGAGCTCCTCGCTCGTAAAGGCGCCAGAGAAAATTCTGCAAAAACGAGTCGGTAAGAATTACTCAGAAGTGATGTCAACTAATTATGAATCGGCGTGCTTTGCCAATGACACGGGTATCTGCTTGCATCGTAGAGATTTTCCAACAAAATCTCGCTTGAAAGTCACCCTGCAATTACCTAAATTCATTTCTGGATGGCTTAATGGTCGTCTCAATAAACCTACTGTTACCTCTGAACCATTCTCTGCTTCATCTGATCGAGTAGTGGTTGACGCGGGTCCCGAACAGAATATCTTTGCTGGAAACTGGATGAAAAAATCTTCGCTTCCAAAATTGACGTTCAAAACTGACGCGGCAGCGCGAATGTTTACCGGATTAACAAATGGTGATAACCCGATGAGCCTTCGTGATTCTGGCGAGGATGGTGCGCTCGATGCGTACGAAACATGGGCTCCGTACTTAGGTGAAAAAGCTTTTGCGATAAATGAAACTTGGACCTTAAGTAATGCTCGTGTAGATAATCCCTCTTCCTGTGTAAAGAAGGGTGGTGGAGTCCAGGGCGTTGTCGCAACCAATGCGAGCGCCTATGAAGCAACTGCTCCTACATATGACAAATCTACTGGCACGCTAAATTACAAAGTAGCCGCGCCACATTTCGCTCCCGATGGCAAAACAGAGAATATAGGCACTTACGGTCTTTCGATGTCTACCTCACTTATTAAATGTATGTATGGAGTTGATCAGCTTCCAACTTCTGCATCCATTTCAATTACCGCAAGCGATGGTAAAGAGCGGGTTTCAACAGTTGCTCTAAAGCAAGTTGGAAATTGGGTTCATTTAAGCGCCGATAATTTCACTTTCTCCTCGCCCACATTAAAAATAAAACTCAATCAGAGCGCAGCAACATCAACGGCGAGTACTTCGAGTGGAAGCTCCACTCCCACAAAGAGCGCAGCGCCAGCGACTGCAGCTGCGCCAAAAATTTCGATTACCTGCGTCAAAGGAAAAGTGATCAAGAAAGTTACTGGCAGCGCGCCAAAATGCCCTGCTGGATTTAAAAAGAAGTAGCGAGCTCTTCACGTAGCGCTTCACTAATCACTCGAGGTGAGTAGCCCTTCCGCGCCAGAAGGCTATGAACTCGACGACGCTTTACCTCATCATCAAAGCGCGAGAGGCTCCGTAACTTTTTTGCCACTAAATGTCGGGCAGCTATTACCTCGTCATCGTGAGAGATCTGAGCAAGGACCTCATCGATTAACTCTGGCGCAATAACTTTCTCTCGTAGCTCTTGCGCTAACACTCGCCTGGAGAGCCCTTTGCTTCGATGCCTAAGTTGCGACCACTCCTCGGCAAAGGTGCGATCGTCGATTAACCGTTGTGCAACTAAACGATCAAGAAGTCGATCGATAATCTCTTCAGGTACTAGTTTTTTCCGTAAAAGTTGAGCAAGCTCACCCCTACTTCGAGCGCGACGAGAGAGCGCATCAACAGCAATCTTTGTCGCAACCGAGTAGGGGTCTGGCTCGTAATCCATTCCGTTATGGAACGTTCTCTTAGAAGTCGATATCCGCGCTTGAGACTGCCTCTTCAACAGCCGCTGCTAGCGCAGGATCAATTTGGCCGATGGAGTACTGGCTACGAATCTTCTTCTCAATCTCATCAGCGAGATCTGGATTATCGCGAAGGAATGCGCGGGCATTCTCTTTACCTTGGCCAAGTTGATCGCCCTCGTAGGTAATCCATGCGCCGCTCTTCTTGACGATTCCCGCCTCAACGCCGAGGTCGATAAGAGAACCTTCACGGGAGATTCCGACGCCATAAATGATGTCAAACTCTGCTTGCTTAAATGGTGGTGCCATTTTGTTCTTGACGACCTTGACGCGGGTACGGTTACCAACAGCCTCTTGGCCATCCTTTAACGTTTCGATGCGACGGACATCGAGACGAATCGATGCATAGAACTTCAACGCTTTTCCACCGGTAGTTGTCTCAGGTGAACCGAAGAAGACACCAATCTTCTCGCGGAGCTGATTGATAAATATTGC
>DAIRSQ010000025.1:0-10366 GCA_036804325.1 Candidatus Nanopelagicaceae bacterium
CTGGTTGACGCTCGAGTGATGCGCCAAGTTCGCGGAAGAGTACATAAAGGATGTAAATGAAAGGAAGAGTAGAAAGAACGCCCCAAAGAATCTTTGGATTGTTTTCAGTTGCAATCTCTCCTGGGTAACCAAGGCCGATCATCAACGCAGATGCGATGACGAGGCGAGTTGTGAGAGATGCAGCTACTTCCTTAGCAAGTGCCAAGACGGCGATTGCCTCAACAAGAAGAAGTGGCACAGTGAGAATCCAGTCCACGTAGCGGTATGCCTCATTGAAGGCATTGTTTGCGCCACGAACGGTGATGCTGAATCCGTCGCCTGCAGCCTCGTGGAATGAATTGAAGATTCTCCAGTAGTGGTAACCAGCGATGAAGGTAACCATGGAGGAGAGGACGAGCGCTTTGCGGTACTTAGGAAGTACACGTGGTTGTGAAACCAATGTGTACACGGTGCAAGCGATCATGCTGATAAGGCCAAAGGAGAGTGCGTTGTAGATCCAGTTAAATTGGCCTTCGGTTAAAGCGACAGCATTTGACATAGAGTTAATGCCTTCCGTTTATTTACCCGAGGGCACTTTTGCCCCCAGGAAGACCCCAAGAAGTCAGGCCCCGATAGCACCCACTATCGCTGGTCTGCTTTCCTGAGAATCTGATTAAGCACTAGGGTGAGGCCTCCGCGAGCCATTCGCAACTGTAAGAGCCCATTTAGATAAACTTTTTTAATAAATAATCCGACAAATCGGACATCAATCTCAGTTTTAACCTCGACCAGTGGCCCCGTACCCTCTGACCATGGTTCTGCAGATTCGCGCCTCTCTCGTCCAAGCGCTCTGGGAGCACTCCGAGCGGGAGCATCCGATCGAGGCCTGTGGCGTCATAGCTGGAAGTGCGGCTCATCGAATCCCCACTCGCCACATCCCCATGGAGAACTCGGCTTACTCTCCGACCTTTTACGAATTCGAATCGAAGGCGCTCCTTGCCCTTTATAAGGAGCTCGACGATCGCGACGAGGCGCCCGTGGTTATCTACCACTCCCACACTTCGACCGAGGCATACCCATCACGAACTGATATTGCTTACGCGGGAGAACCCGATGCGCATTACGTCCTGCTCTCTACTCGCGAAGAGATTGCAACTAGAAGTGAATTCCGTTCTTTTCGCATAGTTGATGGCACGGTTACTGAAGAGCCCGTTGAGATTCTTGCTGACTAGGCATGAACTGAGCGAGAACTTCGTTAGCAACCCAACAGCACCCAACAAGTAGCCAATTAGCAGATGAACAGACTCTGCGCGATAATAAGAGAATGAGTAGCAACTCCAACAACGCTATCGAAGTCCGCATTCCAACAATTTTGCGCCCCTATACCGCGGGAGCGAAGATCGTCTCAGCTGACGGCGCAACTCTTCGTGAACTTATCGAAAATCTTGGTAAGCAATTCACCGGTCTAGATGAACGAATAATGGAGAACGGTGCGCTCCTACGTTTTATCAACATCTATGTCAACGACGAGGATGTGCGATTTATTGGTGGACTCGATTTAGCTCTCAAGGCTGGAGATAGCGTGACAATACTTCCTGCTGTTGCAGGTGGTGCGAGCAACAGTGGCGCGATTTAATTCGCTCGCTGAATCGGTTGGTCGTACTCCTTTAATCGGATTACCAAAACTTTCACCAGCGCCAAACGTTCGTCTCTGGGCGAAGATGGAAGATCGCAATCCAACTGGCTCAGTAAAAGATCGCGCTGCGTTATACATGATTGAAAAGGCAGAGAGCGAAGGTTTACTTAAACCTGGATCAACAATTTTGGAGCCCACTTCGGGAAATACCGGAATATCTCTGGCGATGATTGCAAGACTTCGTGGTTATCAAATGATCTGCGTAATGCCTGAGAACACTTCAGTTGAACGTCGCCAGTTACTGGAAATGTGGGGCGCGAAGATTATTTCCTCTCCTGCAGCTGGTGGTTCAAACGAAGCAGTTCGAGTGGCAAAGGAGCTTGCAGCAGAGAATCCAGATTGGGTATTTCTCTATCAATATGGCAATCCTGCAAATGCTGATGCCCATTTTCATGGCACTGGGCCTGAGCTGCTAGAGGATCTACCAACAATCACACATTTCATCGCAGGTCTTGGCACTACTGGAACGTTGATGGGAACAGGTCGATTCTTTCGTCAACATAAACCTGATGTAGAAATCATTGCCGCTGAGCCGCGTTACGGTGAATTGGTTTATGGATTGCGAAATATTGACGAAGGTTTTATTCCGGAGTTATTTGATCCGACCGTACTTACTCGTAGATTTTCAGTGGGCGCTCATGATTCAGTGAAACGAGTGCGCCAATTGCTCGATGAAGAGGGAATTTTTGCGGGAATCTCAACCGGCGCCATTTTGCACGCTGCAATTGGAATTGGAAATGAAGTAGTAAAGAGTGGCAAGAGCGCTGACATAGCCTTCATTCTCTGTGACGCCGGATGGAAATATCTCTCCACTGGTATTTACCACGGAGATATTTCTGATGCTGAAGAACGCCTCGAAGGGCAACTTTGGGCTTAGGCTCATCCTATGAATTCTCTCCCTGGCGATTCGAATGCACCAATTGGTGTCTTCGACTCTGGCGTGGGTGGATTGACCGTTGCGCGCGCGATACTCGACCAATTACCGAATGAGCCAATTCTTTATATCGGAGATACTGCTCGTGGGCCTTATGGACCACGTCCTTTAGCTGAAGTTCGTTCTTTCGCTCTTGAAATAATGGATAACTTAGTTGAGCAAGGCGTAAAAGCGATTGTTATTGCATGCAATACAGCGAGCGCAGCGATGCTTCGAGATGCACGTGAGCGTTACAGCATTCCTGTCATTGAAGTTATTCAACCTGCGGTACGGCGTGCAGCTGCTGCTACTCGAAATGGCAAAGTTGGAGTTATTGGCACGCAGACAACGATTGATTCGCGCGCTTATGTTGATGCCTTTGCTGCCGCGCCTCACTTACAAATTACTTCGGTAGCATGTCCACTCTTTGTCTCTTATGTAGAACGTGGCGAGACATCGGGTCAAGAGATTTTAAAAATTGCACAGGGATATTTGAAACCAATAATTGAAGCTGAAGTAGATACGCTCGTTCTTGGTTGCACGCACTATCCATTACTCACCGGAATCATCTCTTATGTGGTTGGTGATAAAGTCACTCTTGTTTCGAGCGCCGAAGAGACTGCTAAAGATCTCTATCGCACTCTCGCTGATGCTGGTTTAGAGCGTAAAGATCATGCGACGCCCCCTACCCATCGCTTCTTTGCTACCGGAGATACTCGAACTTTCTCTGCACTTGCCCGCCGTTTTCTTGGCCCTGAAGTTCGCTCAGTAGATACTCTTACGTTATGAGCGCAGATATTCGTATTGATAATCGAAATACCAATCAACTCCGCGAGGTTCGCTTTACGCGTAATTGGTCAGAGCATGCCGAAGGTTCTGTCTTAGTGGAGTTTGGTAAGACTCGCGTTCTCTGCACTGCATCCTTCACTGAAGGCGTGCCCAGGTGGATGCAAGGTCAAGGCAAAGGTTGGGTCACTGCTGAGTATTCGATGTTGCCAAGAGCGACGCATACCCGCTCCGATCGCGAGAGCGTAAAAGGAAAACTCGGCGGTAGAACGCAGGAGATTTCTCGGTTGATTGGCCGTTCACTACGTTCAATTATTGATATGTCTGCTCTTGGTGAGAACACCATCATTCTTGATTGCGATGTTTTGCAGGCCGATGGGGGAACCCGTACTGCGGCGATCACCGGAGCCTACGTTGCGCTCGCTGATGCAATCACATGGGCGATGGCAAAATCGATTGTTTCGAAATCTCCAATCACTGATTCCATTTCAGCGATTTCAGTGGGAATCATTGATGGTAAGCCGATGCTCGATCTTTGTTACGAAGAAGATGTTCGTGCTGAAACAGATATGAATGTGGTCTGTACCGGTTCTGGAAAATTTGTTGAAGTCCAGGGAACTGCAGAACGTGATCCCTTTGATCGCGCCCTTTTAGATAATCTTTTAGATTTAGCGCTTGCTGGTTGTGGAGAGCTCGCTGCGCTACAGAAGAAAGCTTTACTCTAACTTGATTTTTCATGGAGTTTAAGTGCAGATAGTTCTAGCTACGCGGAACAAAGGAAAGATTCGGGAACTTGAACGAATTTTTGCCATAACTCTTCCTCAAGTGCAATTACTAGGGACGGATAATTTTCCAGAATTGCACGATGTTGAAGAGACTGAAGATTCTTTTGAAGGTAATGCGTTATTAAAAGCTCGAGCGGTATCGCTTTTTACCAACCTACCTGCGATTGCAGATGACAGCGGGTTGGCAGTAGACCACCTCGATGGCGCACCAGGGATTTTCTCTGCTCGATATAGCGGAGTACATGGTGATGATCAGGCTAATTTAGAGAAGGTGTTACAGGAGATGGTTGGCGTGGCAAATAGGAGAGCGCAATTTGTATGTGCAGCAGCTTTTGTTGCACCTAGCGGCTACGAAAAAGTTGTGCGCGCTGAAATGGTCGGAGTGTTAATCGACCGCGCTCGCGGTGAAAATGGCTTTGGTTATGATCCAATCTTCATGCCCGAGGGTTATACCCAAACCACAGGTGAAATGAGCCCAGAGCTTAAAGATTCGATTAGCCATCGTGGAAAAGCGATGCGAGAGCTTGCAGCGGTAATTTCAAACGAGCTCGACCAATGGTTCTAAAGCGTCAGCTATAGCCGTTCGAACTTTCGTACCTCTGGGAATAAAAGCGAGAAGAGAATCGCTAATACCACTAGCGCTGCAGCGCCATCAAGCGTTGCTTCAACTCCAAACTTATCGGCAAAAGGTCCAGCAAGTGCCAGCCCTACTGGTCGAAAGAGCATCACAATTACGCCATCGTAAGCGGCGACTCGAGAGAGCGCTTCGTGTGGAATACGTGTTTGGAGCGCGGTATCCCAAATAGTTTTCCATAAATCAAAGACCACGCCCCACATAAATGCTGCGCAGATGATGAACCAGAGCGGTTGTGGCCGAGCGATCGACCAAATGTAGAGCGCGAGAAATACGGTAAGGCACATCATCGTCAACATTGGGTACTTAGGGTGAAAACGCATTGCGATGAAAGATCCAACAATCAATCCAATTGAGACAGCGGTGAGGACCATCGACCACGATTTAGCGCCATCAAATTTCTCACGTGCGACAAGGGGGCCGAGCACATTTTCACCAGCAGCCCATGACATCACGATAAAAGCAAAACAAATATCGATGACAACAAGCCATCGAAAGGAGGTAAAGACCCGCCAACCTTCTTTCAAATCATGTAACACAGTGTTATCGACTACCTCCATAGGCGGAGTGACATGTTTGAAGGTGTACACAACAATTCCCGCGACGAGAAATGTTGCTGCATCAACTGCAAGCGCAGTCGTGCTACCTACCGTGCTAACTAAAATTCCACCCAACGCCGATCCGATGATGAGCGCAGTATTGGAAAACATATTATTTAGCGCATTAGCTTTTTGAAGCGCCTGTTGCGGCAGAAGCGCTGGCAATACGCCATTAAATGCTGGCCACCAGATGCCAAGAAGTAAACCGCATCCCACATTTACTACGACGAAGACCCAGAATGGAACATCTCCCGTTGCAAAAAATGAGACTTGAAAGAAGAGCAACAGCGCCGTAAATACATCTCCATATGCAATCCACTTTGCCCGGCCATATCTATCTGCAATTACTCCACCGAAAGGAAACATAATCAGAAGAGCAACTGTGTTGATACCTAAGATAGTTCCAAGGAGCGTTGCATTTCCATTTGGTAAATCGAGTACCGCAAAGGCAAGGGCCACTGGCGCCATTCCATTGCCCACATTAGAAACAAAGCGTGCGAAGTAGAACCGTCCTACATATTTCTCTTGCACAAGTTCGCGAAGTTTCATGGCTCCAACCGAGTATTTATTAGTAATACTAAAGCGCCAACAGCTGCACCGACGCCAGCCATGACCAGGGCTAATTCAGTTTTTCCACTAGTCCAGATCAATCCGCCCCAAATGCCTGCGGCAAGTACGGCAAAACTCATACTCGCTTGAAAAACTCCTTGCGCATATCCCCGAGAACTTTCATCGCTTAACCGACCAATCCATGCCTTTCCGATGCCATCAGTCAATGCGGGAAAGAGCCCATAGCTTGCGAGTGCAATCAGAGCAACTATTCGATTTTGGGTAAGACCTAAAGTGAGGTAGCCAAGCGCAAAAAAGGTTAACCCGACTAAGTAGACATACTTTGGATGTATCTGGTCGGCGATCCGCCCTGCTGGATATGCGGCAATAGTGGCCACGAACATGTAAATGACGTAACCAAAGACGACTCCAGATGGAGAAAAGCCAATGTCATGTAGGCGAAGAAGAAGGAGCGCATCAGGAATATTTGAGATTTGAATCAGCACCAAAATTAAAATTGTCTTCTTGAGTTTTGGCGAGAGCGGTACTTTGGCAAAAGTTTCTCGTCGTTGCTGGGCTCTCTGTTCGCGAATGATTAACGTTGCTAGTGCGCTAATGACAGCGGGGATTAGAGCCCACTTTGCTACGGCACGAACATCATCATTGAGCGCGGCAAGTAGCCCCAGTGCAATCAGTGGACCTACAACCGCACCAAAGTTATCTCCCGCTCGATGAAATCCAAAAGCTTTACCTAAATGTTGGTTATCAACGCTGTCATGAATTAATGCATCTCGTGGTGCGCCTCGTAATCCTTTACCAATTCGGTCTATAACTCGCCCAGCAAATATTCCGGTCCAAGCAAGTGAGAAGACGGTAAATATTTTTCCGATTGCGGCCAAGGTGTAACCACCAGTTATAAATGGTTTCCTACCAAATCGATCACTGAGCTTTCCTGCGTAAAGTTTGGTCATCCCCGCCACAAAATCTGCGACTCCTTCAATAACACCAAGAGCAAGCGGTGCGCTGCCAACAACTCCAATGAGAAGGAGAGGAAGCAACGGGTAAATGAGATCACTCGCTGCATCTTGAGCGAACGAGATAAAGGTCAGAAGTACGAGGTTTTTACTTAACCAAGTTTTAGAGAGTCCTGGTCTTTTCGACGAACGAGAGTGATTCATATTTTCCATCGGTACTTCAGACTCTTAATTCTCTTATGACGATTTTATGACGATCTTGTGACTATCTTGAAAACTCCACGAGTTACATCTTGTGGTGCGGGAGGTGGGACTTGAACCCACACGACCGAAGTCACAGGTTCCTAAGACCTGCGTGTCTGCCATTTCACCACTCCCGCATGAGAAGGTGGCGCGTTACCTGGCTAAGGGTAAGGCCGATACCCTTATAGGTGTGAATCCAGAGGAGTTAGCCCAGGCGCTATCGGCCGCGCTCGCCGCATCAAGCTTGGATGTTGGACCCGCTCCAGCCCCGGCAGAGTTTCCACTGGAGCGCCCAAAAAATCGGGAGCATGGCGACTACGCCACTTCAGTAGCTCTTCAGATGGCCAAGTCGGCAGGGAAGAACCCGCGCGAGTTAGCAGCCCTACTCGCACCAGTTTTTAGCGCCATCTCTGGAATCGAAAAAGTAGAAATCGCAGGTCCAGGATTTCTTAACATCACGTTAGCGCAAGGCGCTCAAGTTGCCATTGTCCGCGAAGTGCTCACCCAAGGTGCTAACTATGGAAAGGGAAGTGCGCTCGCTGGTTTACGCATCAACCTTGAATTCATTAGCGCTAACCCCACCGGGCCCTTACATCTTGGTCATACTAGATGGGCGGCGGTTGGCGATTCGATTGCAAGAGTATTAAGTGCAGCAGGAGCAGAAGTAACTCGCGAGTTTTACATCAACGATCGTGGCACACAGATGGAGTTATTTGCCGCTTCGCTTCATGCAGCAGCGCATGGCTTACCAACGCCAGAAAACGGATACCACGGGGCGTACATTCAAGATTTAGCTCGAGAAATTGTTACTGAAGATCCAAAGATCATGGATAAAAGTGGCGATGATGCTCTTACCGCATTTCGTGAGGCAGGTTATCGCCTCCAACTTGCTCAACAAAAAAACGTTCTAAAAACTTTTGATACTCATTTTGATGTCTGGTACTCCGAGAAATCACTTCATGATTCAGGTGCAGTTGCAACTGTGGCGCAACGCCTCGAAGAGAAGGGCCATATTTTCCACGCCGATGGTGCGACGTGGTTACGCACTACTGACTTTGGTGATGATAAAGATCGAGTACTCGTAAAAGCTGACGGAGAATTAACTTACTTCACATCTGATACTGCGTACTATTTGGATAAGCGTGCTCGTGGTTTTGATCTATGTATTTATTTACTGGGCGCTGACCACCATGGCTACGTTGGCAGACTCAAAGCGCTTGTCGCTTGCGCCGGGGATAATCCCGAAAAGAACATTGAAGTTCTCATCGGACAGATGGTGAAGATTTTCGAAAATGGTGAAGAGGTCAAACTTTCTAAGCGAGCTGGAACAATCATTACGCTCGAAGAATTGGTTGAGAAAGTTGGTGTAGATGCTGCGCGATATACCCTGAGCAGATATCCAACAGATACACCCTTAACTCTTGATGTTGACTTAATGAAAAAACATTCAAATGATAATCCGGTCTACTACGTCCAATATGCGCACGCTCGGATTAGCGCACTCTTGCGTAACGCTGCAGAACTTGGCGTCTCACTAAAAGTTGAAGATTTCAAAGAAGAGTTGCTGATTCACGAGCGCGAGAATGAACTTGCAGGTGCGCTGGCGCAATTTCCTCAGGTTGTGCTCGCTGCAGCACAAGTTCGTGGACCCCATAAAGTGGCCAGGTACCTTGAAGAAATCGCTGGCATTTATCACCGGTTTTACAACGATTGTCGAGTCTTGCCTATGGGTGATGAAAAACCAACCGCGCTCCATACATCCCGAGCGCTACTCTGTACTGCTACTAAACAATTACTTGCTAATGGATTAGCACTCCTTGGCGTAAGCGCACCGGAGCGAATGTAATGGCAAATGTAACCTCGGGACTTAATCCAGCTATCTGGCCGAAGAATGCTCGGATAGATAGTAAAAGCGGTGAACTCTCACTTGGTGAGATTCCAGCAGCTCAACTAATTAAGGAGTATGGAACTCCAGTTTTTATCCTTGATGAAGATGATTTCAGATCCCGCGCACGTAAGTTTAAGGAATCACTCACTAAGTTTTTCGGTGCAAATTCCGATGTTTATTATGCAAGCAAAGCGTTCACTTCGATTGCTACAGCAAAATGGTTAGCAGAAGATGGACTAAACATCGATGTCTGCACCGGCGGCGAATTGGCAGTGGCGCTTGCGGCAAAATTTCCACCAAATCGAATTGAAGTTCATGGAAATAACAAGTCAGTTGCAGAGATTGAAGAAGCGATAAAAGTAGGCGTCCGGTTTATTGTTGCCGATTCATTAATTGAGTTAGATCGAATTAATTCAATCGCTGGTTCCTTAGGGAAGAAGCAATCAATTCTTCTTAGATTGACTCCAGGAATTTCTGCGCATACTCATGAATCTATTGCTACCGCTCACGAAGATGTGAAATTTGGTTTTTCAATTGCGAGCGGCAGCGCGATGCTGGCTGCAGTAACTGCTCACAATGCCGAGCACATCAACCTCGAAGGTGTGCACTGCCATATCGGCTCACAAATCTTCGATGAGGCAGGATTTATTCTTGCGGTCGAACGGCTGATTAAATTTATCGCGGAATTTGAAAAGAGCCACGGAGTCGCGCTGCATCATCTTGATATTGGTGGTGGATTCGGAATCGCATATGTCAATTCAGATGACCCAATGGATATCGAGAAAGTTTTAGAGCGAATTCATAGAGCTCTAACAGAACAGTGCGCAAAATACGAAATAGACGTTCCGTCAATTGCAATCGAACCAGGGCGCGCAATCGTTGGCCCATCTATGGTGACGCTTTACGAAGTTGGCACTGTTAAAGATGTTCTCTTGGAAGATGGGAAAACTCGTACATATATATCGGTAGATGGCGGCATGAGTGACAATATCCGGCCATCACTTTATGGCGCTGAATACTCCGCGCTACTTGCAAATCGAAGTTCTAACGCGCCGGCTGCCGATAGCCGCGTTGTCGGAAAACATTGCGAAAGTGGCGACATTGTTATTAGGCAGATCGGATTACCAAGTGACATCGTGCCTGGCGACATTCTTGCCATTCCAGCGACGGGTGCCTATGGCCGAAGCATGGCGAGCAACTACAACCATATTCTTCGCCCTCCGGTTATCGCAGTCCGCGATGGTTCTTCGCGGAGCATCATCAGGCGCGAGAAAATCTCAGATTTATTGGCTCTAGAAGTACAAGAAGAAGGTTAATTAG